>NZ_JBEZHQ010000005.1:0-356562 GCF_040650675.1 Streptomyces sp. NPDC048637 | reverse complement strand
CAAGACCTGGCTGATTGCGCACCCCCGCTTCCACCTGCACTTCACACCCACCGGATCATCCTGGCTCAACCTGGTGGAACGCTGGTTCGCAGAGCTCACGAACAAGCAGATACGGCGAGGCGTCCACAAGAGCGTCCAGGCCCTGGAGAAGGACATCCGGACCTGGATCGCCGACTGGAACACCAACCCCAGGCCATACGTCTGGACGAAGACCGCCGACGAGATCCTCGAACGCCTCGCCGGCTATCTGAAACGAATTCCTAACTCAGGACACTAGGCGGTGAGCGCATTCTGGGCTCGGTCGTGGAACTCGCGGGTGCTGAGGGTGTCGAACGCGGCGAGTCGCCCGGCCAGGCTCAGCAGGGGCTCTGTGGTACGGCGCGAGCTGATGGACTCCGCCAGATCGAGTGCGTCACTTGCTGTGGTGCATGCGCGTTCGATCTCGCCGTGCTCGAAGTAGGCGTCGGCCTGGCGTGTGAGGTAGAGCGCTCGCGTACGCACGCACTCGGGATCGAAGAGGGCGTGAGCTTGTGCGAACCCGTGTGCAGCGGAGGCCGGCTGGCCCATGTCGTGGTGGCTGGATGCACGGGCGGCGAGGAGTTCGGCCTCGTCGAACCAGTAGGCCCAGTCCGGGTCTTGGTGGCCGTTCGCTTCGGCCAGGAGGCTCTGGGCTCGGTCGAAGTCGCTCCAGCATGCAGGGTCGCCCAGGTGGGCGCGGGCGCGACCGCGACGAGAGGTGAGGAGCGCTTCGACTCGGGGGGTGGCACGGCTGCGTACGGCGGTGAGTCCGGTGGAGGCCATATTCGCGGCGTCGTGCAGTCGGCCGGTGTTGTAGGCGGCGGCGCTCCAGAAGGCGAGAACGTTTGCGCCGAGGGCGGTGTCTCCTGCGATGTGAGCGCAGCGGAGGGCGGTGTCGAATGCGTCGTCGGCGACTTCGCCTTCGACATCGAAGAGTGCGGCGGCCAGCTGGCGGGCGAGGTCGGCGGCGGCTGCGTAGAGGCGGCGGCGGTGGGCGTCAGTGCAGGAACGGTTGCGCAGTAGGCCGGATACCAGGGCGAGGGCGCTGGAGGTCTCGTCGATGATGCCGCCGCCCCCGTCGAGGTCGTCCATGCGGTGCAGTTTGCGGACCCGGCCTTCGAGCCTCGCGACGGCAGTCTCGCCGATCTTGTTGCCGTGGGTGAGCTGGCCGGCCGCGGCCGGGTCCGCGGTGATCCAGGCAAGGAGAGAAGCCGTCAGGGTTCCGCCGGCGATCAGGACGAGTTTCCTGCGAGTGGTGTCCATGGCGCCTCCTTGGAGCGTGGCGAGAGCCTGGGTGGCGCCGACGGATGTCCAGGGGCGTGGTGCGGGCCGTTGGGCAGGGTCCTCGGACAGCCACTCCGGCCATGGTCGCTCATCGACCGCCGTGAGGGGAATGCCGAATAACTCGGCGAGGAGAAGCTGTGTTGCTCTGTCCGGGGTGCGGCCGTGTTCCCAGTACCAGATGCCGTCTCGCCCGGTGTTGAGCGGGTGCCCGCGCTTCTCGCTCAACTCCCGCAACTTGCGAGCGGTCTCCGCCCGGCGCCAACCGCGAGCGTCGATGGCCCGGGTCAGCAGGTAGCCGAGGGCCTTCGGGCTGGTCTGAAGCCGGTACCTGTCCATCGGTGCCTCCGCCGAGCGCTTGGTCCATCACACGAGGTGATCGACAGTAGCGAGACGGGGTATCTCCTGGCAGTGGGCTGGGCGTTGCTCCTTGTTGCTCGTGAGCGCAACGGACAGCAACACCCGATCCCCTTCCCGCCCGGCGGCGGGCTGCGCCAGCCTGAGCGCACCGATCGGACCTTCTCCCGGGTACGCCGTGCGCACTCCGGCACTCTCGGGCTGTTCATGGAGGCGTAGATGAGCACTGAGCCGACTGTCCATCCGCAAGACAGCAGCCTGTACGAGATCCTCTATCGGGGCGCCCGCGTCCGCTTGGCCGGGCCCCCGGCTCTTGGCCAGGCGCTGCGTGGGCCGTTCGAGTCGTACGGCGCCCAGACCGTGGTTGATAGCGGTGATGGCGTCGTACCTGTGGTGTCGGTGCGGCACTTTCGCGGGGTGCCCGAAGGGCCGGGCTGGGAGAGAATGAGGCTTCCTCACGGGGGCGGTGACTTTCTCGCAGTGCCGCGGGGTGCCAGCATGGTGCACGATGGGCCGCCGCTCTCGATCGTCACCGTGGGGGAGCCCTCGATCTCCGTCGCACAGTTCGGGTCGGAGAGCGCCCATCTGCCGTTCGTGCACTACCTCGTGAAGTATCCGCTTCGGCGCGCCGTCGAGCGTCAGGGAGCGGTGCTCGCTCATTCCTCCGCGGTGCAAATCGCACCTGGGGCTTGCTGCTTGTTCCTCGGCCCTCACAGGGCAGGCAAGACGACGGTGTTCGTCGAGATGATCACCCGCGGTCTGTCTGCCCTGGGGAACGACGCCACGCTGCTCGCGCCTGCCGGCGACCAGGTTGAGGCGGCGGCCTGGCCTCATGTCGTACGGATCGACGAGGGAACCGTACGGTGCAACCGCGTGCTGGGAGCCCTGCCGGAGGACTGGGCACCGCGAAACCGCCGGGACGGCAAGGCCGAGGTGTTCTTCTCACGTCTCGACGAGGTGTTCTCCCGACCGATCGCCGCGCCTCCTGCGCGCGTGGCGGCCGTTGTCGACCTGGGCCTTGACACCACCAGCACCGGGTTGGCCGTACGGCGCCTGACTCCGCCCGAGAAGCGCGCATTCATCGGAGAGCGGCTGATCGAGGACCGGTTGCCGACCGGATGGCTGCCCGGCTGGACATGGCAGCCCGACCCTGCACCGGTACGGGTGGTGGCGGACCTCTTGATCGACAGCGCCCCGATGTACCGGGTGCGTGTCGGAGTCGCCACCAGCAGGTGGGCGGACGCGCTCGCCGATTGGGTGCGCTCCTTGGAGCCGCACGGCGCCCCGGAGCCTGCCCTCGTCCCATGAGCCTGCCGGCGGCTAACCCTTTGCACGGGTCGCCGGGTTCCGCACGGAGCAGCACTCGCTGTCTCCGCTTCACTGCACTGAAGGGAATTCCCATGACCTTTGCCGTGGAAGAAGCCGTGGTCTCGTCCCGGCTGGCACAGTCCCTCTCCAGGGCCGAGGCCGAACGTACTGCGCTGCGAGCGGTGGGCGCGGCCAGCGCCCTGTCGGCCCGGGTCGCCGTCGAAGCCGGCTTCGACGCCCTGTGGGTCTCGGGCCTGGAGGTCTCCACCTCGCTGGGGCTGCCGGACGAGAACGTGCTCGGGCCCCGCGATCTAGCCGACGTGGTCAGCGTCCTCGGTCGGAGCGCCGCTGGCCTCCCCGTGATCGTGGACATCGACAACGCCGGCGGTTCGGTGGCCACCGCGCACCGCTTCGGCGCCGACCTGACGGCGGCCGGTGCAGCAGCACTGTGCCTGGAGGACAGCACCTATCCCAAGGTCAACAGCTTCGCCGAGCACCGCCACCAGCAGCTCGCCGAGACCGCGTTAGTGGTCGACCAACTCGCCGCGCTGCGCGAGGCCACGGCCACGCAGACCCTGCTGATCGCACGCACCGAAATGCTGATCTGCGGCGGCACACTGCCCGAAGCGCTGGAGAGGGCGCACACCTATACCGAGGCCGGCGCGGACGCGGTACTGGTCCACTCCAAGGACCGCAGCGGCGCGCAGGCCCTGGAAACCGCCGCCGCCTGGAACGGCCGAGTCCCCTTGGTCACCGTCCCCACCGCGTTCCCGCACCACGGGCCTCAGGAGCTGGGCGAGGCCGGCTTCTCGCTGGTCATCTACGCCAACCAGTTCACCCGCGCAGCCCTGGCGGCGATGACGGCCGCCGCCGCGCACTTCGCCGCCACCGGCTCGTTCAGCGCCCCCGGGGGACCGCCGCTGGCCGACGTCCAGACGCTGCTCCGCATCGGCAACCCCTCCGCCCGTTCCTGCCTGTGACGTCTGGCACCCAGAAAAGAAGCGAGGTGACGATGCAGACCCTGGACCAGCAACTGCTCGGGTTGGGATTCGACTGCGCCGTCGGCGTACCGGACTCCCACCTGAGCGCGCTCATGGAGCAGGTGGCGCAGTCCATCCCCGTCCATATCGCTCCGCGGGAAGACGTGGCGGTGGCCACAGCCTGCGGACTGAAGCTCGGCGGAGCCCGGCCGATGCTCTACATGAAGAACGCGGGCCTGTTCACCTGCGGCGACGCCCTGCTGTCCCTGGCACGCGACATGGAGGTGAGCCTGTTCATGCTCGTCGGCTGGGCCGGTGTGGGCAGCGACCATCTGCCGCATCACGTGGTCTCCGGCGAGCGAACCACCCCCTTCCTGGACAGCCTCGGCATCCCCTGGCGCATCGCCGGCGACATCGAGGAGACCGCCGGCTGGTACGAGAAGTGCCGCCGTCAGCGCACCCACTGCGCGTTGCTTCTGCCCCCGGGAGGCACCCATGGCCACTAGGACCGCCATCGCCCGTACAGCCGTCGCGACGGCGTCGCGCCGGGGCTGGCCGCTGTTCACCGGCAACGGCCTCCTGTGCCGAGAGGTCATGACCCTGGCCGACCCGGGCCAGCACCCCGTACTGCCGCTTCACGGCGGAATGGGACTGGCGGGAGGTGTCGCGGCCGGCTACCTGCTGGCCCGGCCAAACTCCGGCGCCATCGTTCTGGAAGGCGACGGCAACCACCTCATGGGGTGGGGCTGCGCGCAGCTCATCGGTGCCCTCGGGCTGCCGCTCGTCCATATCGTCAGCTCCAACGGCGTCTACCGAAGCACCGGAGGACAGCGCGTACCCGGCCCATCCGACACAGGCCGTGTACACGCAGCGGCCAAGGTGCTCGGCTACCGGCACGCGTTCAGCAGCAGCACCGCCGGCGAGCTGGACGACGCCCTCGCCCAGGCCGTGCTCCTGGACGGCCCCAGCCTGCTGTACGTGACAGAGGACCCCGCACCGCAGGCGCCACCGCGCAGCGCGTTCGTCACCGCGGACTACGCCGAAGCACTCACTAAGTCCGTCCCCTTGACGACGGGACCTTCCGAGCACGGAGAACGGGCGCAGGGCCGCTCGGGGAGGGGGGAGCGGTGAAGCTGTCGGACTTTCCCGCACTGCAGGCCACGACCATCCGAGGAGACCTGAGCCGGTTCGGCACCGAGGTGCGGGAAGGGCTCGGGAAGGAAGGAGACGTCGTACTCGTCCGGGTCGTCGACCCGGGTGGGGTCGTCTTCCTCGTGGACTCACAGGAGGCCCGCCACCCGGTACGGGCAGGCACTGTCCTGCTGGGCGTCCTCGCCAACCGGGACTCCACCACCCACGCCTCCGGAGGACTGCCCGCGGACGGTATCCCGATCGCCGAGGGCACCCAGCTGTCATGGCTGGGAGGGCAGAGCGGACTCCTCGGGATCGAGAGCTGGTCACCGGCCACGGGCAACGCCCAAGGAGCACAGGCTTCCGCCACCGTGGAGGCGATCGGCCTGCTGGCGGGGCCCACCGGGGCGGTCAACACCGCCCAGCTCGCGCGAACCCCTGCCGTAGAGCAGGCCACCGCGCCGGTCCTGGTCATATGCGGCACCGCGGCCGAGGTGGGCAAGACGACGCTCGCGGGCCGCATGATCGACCATCTCGTCAATCTCATGGGCCTCCACGTGGTGGCGATCAAGCCCACGGGCTCGGGCGGCATCGCCGACTCCCTCGCCCACCGGAAGGCCGGCGCGTCCGCCACCGTCGACCTCGTGGACTGCGGACTGCCCTCCTCCTACACCAGCGCGGAGCGGTTCGCCGCCCAGATAGGCCACTGCCTGCTGTACGCCGAAGAACACCGGCCCGACCTGGTGGTCTGCGAACTCGGCGGCGACCTGATCTGGGGCAACAACGACACGTTCCTGCGTCAACCGGGGCTGCGACAGAAGATCGCTGGCGTGGTGTGCGTCTCAGGCGATGCCACCGGCGCTCTGGGCGCACGGGCCTTCCTGGAATCCGCAGGTCTTGGCGACCTCCCGGTCACCTACGCCCCGGCCCACACGCGCAACCCCGTCACGTTCCGGGCCCGGCTCGCTCACCTCGCACCACAACTGGCCGTGCTCGCTACCGCCGACCCAGACCTCATCCCCTACCTGCACCGTGTGGTCCACGCAGCAGGATCCGCAAGGCTCAGCGCCCAGGAGACGACTCGACCATGAACCAGATCGGCAAGGACTCCGCCGGGCTCTTCGGGAAGCCGATCGGCGCCGCGACAGGCCCCGACGGACTCGTGAACCGGGTCATGCAGCGACTGGCCGACCACAGGGCCGCACTTATCCAAGGCTTCCCCACCACCGACGCCGAGCAGTACATCGGCTTCCTGCGCTACTTCGGGCGGCCGTTGGAGAACTACGGCGCGGGGTCAACCAGCACGGCCTACACCCTGCACCCCAACATCAACGTTGTCCGCTGCTCCACAACCGGCACGCGCGTGCAGGAGCAAGGCGGGCCGCTTCCCGCGCACTCCGCACGGGCGTTCAGCAAGAGTCGCCCGAAGTACATCGCCATGCTGATGACCACCGACGGCTGGCCGGCCGAGCCCGGCGAAGCTGGCGAATCCACGATCATCCGGTGGTCCGACGCACTGCGCCAGATGCGCCAAAGCACACCCGACACCTACAGCGCGGACCACGCCCTGCTGACCCGGGCCCCCCTCCGCATCACTGCCCAGCACGTCGTCGACGAGTGGTCGACCCTGCCCCTGCTCTACGACCTGGACGACGCAACCTGCGACGAAGACCTCGGAGCCCGCTACTCCCTCGCGATACTCGACCAGCTCCCCCGGATGGCGATGGACGACGAAGTCCGCACGCAGTACGCCGAAGCTCTCGGCCACTTCGCCCAGGCCGCCAACCACCCCGCCGTCCGCTACACCCACACTCTTCGCCCGGGCGAGATGATCATCCTGGACAACGACCGCTTCGGCCACGGCCGTCTGTCCTTCCCCCACACTCGCACCGAAGACGGGCAGCTCACCGTCAACCCACGCACGCTGTGGTCCTGCGTCCTGGGCTGACGCCCCGATCCATCCCTGTGGGCGGGGGCGACGGTCTCCCACGAGGCCGTCGCCCCCGCCCGTGCGTGACCGCTCTACCTTCCTGTCGACTCGTCCAGCAGGTCGCGGACGAGGGCCTGGAGCCCAGCTCCCAGGCTTGCCTTCACCAAGACCAGGTCTCCGGGCCTCAGCAGCCCGGCCAGCAGGTCAGCGGCAGCACCGCGGTCAGCAGTCAGGTGGGTTACCGCCCCCTTCGCCGCTGCGCCAGCCACCACCTGACCGGCCTCAACACCGCCGACGCCGACCACCACCTCCACGCCGAGTCCGCCGGCCAGCTCGCCCACCGCGCGGTGCTCCGCAGGCGACTCCGCCCCCAGCTCCCGCATCTCCCCGATAACAGCGACCGTCCGCCGGTCAGCGCCGCCCACCGACGTCAGAGCCCGAAGCGCCGCCGCCATGGAGTCCGGGTTCGCGTTGTACGCATCGTCGATCACCGTGACCCCGTCGGCCCGCTCGTGCAGCTGCATCCGGCTCCCCGTAGTCGCCACCGCGCAACTCAACGCGTCCGCGATCTCCGCAGTACCCATCCCCAGCGTGTACGCGACAGCCGCCGTGGCGAGCGCATTGGACACCTGATGCACCCCCAGCAACTGCAGCGTCACGGAGGCCTTCCCGGCCGGGGTGAGCAGATCGAAGCGCGGCCGGCCGCGCTCATCCAGCTCGACGTTCTCGGCCCGGATATGTGCCTGCGGGCTACAGCCGAAGTACGTCACCGGCGCCTTACTGCGCGATGCCATGGCTGCCACCAGCGGATCGTCGAGGTTCAGCAGCGCCGTACCATCGGACGACAGAGCCTCGACCAGCTCACCCTTGGCCTGCGCAGTCGCCTCCCGGCCGCCGAACTCTCCCGCATGCGCCGACCCCACGTTCAGAACCAACGACACGTCCAGCGGGACCATCTCTGTCAGATAGGACAGGTGGCCGATTCCCCGTGCGCCCATTTCCAGCACCAGGTACTCGGTGTCCGAGGGTGCACCCAGCACCGTCAGCGGAACGCCGATCTCGTTGTTCTGCGACCCAGCCGTGACGATCGTCGAGCCGGACCGGCACAGCACCTGACCCAGCAAGTCCTTCGTGCTGGTCTTTCCGCTCGACCCGGTCACGCCGATGCACGTGGTGCCCAGCATCTTCTGGGCCGTCCAGGAAGTGAGCGTGCGCAGGGCGTCCAGCACATCCGCGACGACGATCGCCGGCCCTGCCACCGGCCGCGACGCCAGCACACCCACGGCCCCTGCGGCTACAGCTGCGCTCGCGAAGTCATGACCATCGACCTGGTCGCCGACGAAGGCGACGAACAGGCACCCATCGCGGGCCTGCCGGGAGTCGATGACCGTCGGGCCCGCCACCACGGCGTCCGGGTCGGGCACCTGGTGCAGTCGCCCCTGCACCACCTGGGCAATCTGGGCCAAGCTCATCGGCAGCATCCATGGCTCCGTCCACGAGACACAAGTCCCTCAGAACCTATCCCGGAGAGGAGGCGGCATCGCCGCATTGAGTTCCGGTACTGGCTTAGTCGCTGGGAGGGGCCGTGAAATCGCCAGGCAGGGCACGGCACGGTCATGGCCCGTCGATGCCAATGATGTTGCCGAAGGGGTCGACAACCTGTGCGATCTGGCGGCCGGTGCCGTCCCCGATGTCGAGGGGGCCCCGGTGCTGAGTGCACCCCTCGGCGAGCAGTTTCGTGAGTGCGGATTCGATGTCATCCACGGACCAGTACGGCACTGGGCTTCCGCCGCGCTTGTTGCGCTGTTCATCGAGCATGTGAAAGCCGAATTCGACGCCGCCGACGTCGAGCCAGGCGTAGACGTGGGTGCCGGCGACCTCGCGGTGTACGGGGGTGTCAAGGAGGTGAGACCACCACCCGGCGGCCTCGTCGGGGTCCTCGGCGAAGATCATGATGGTGCGGATGCCGGTGAACAAGATGCCTCCGTAGACATTGGCCGGCGCCGTGCAGGGACAGTTCGACTGCACGGCGGGCTGCTGGTGAATCGGTTGGGCGAGCGAGTCAGGCCGTCCTGGCTCCCTCGTACGACATCGGGGACCGCGTCCAGGGGAACTGCGGATTCCTCCACACGGGTACCGCTGGCCTGACGGGAGCGGAGTGGCGGGCCGCTCCGCTCCCGTGCGTGCTACGACGTCTCTTCGAGGTAGCAGGCCGCTCCGGTATGGCGGGCGCGGGCGACCGCTTGGAGCTGGGCGAAGGAGCGCGGCGACATCTCCTTCTTCCAGACGTCCAGCGGCTTGACGGCGACCTCGGTGTGTTCGTCCGGGTCCAGGACGATGCTGTTGATCTGCTGCTGGGTCAGCCGGCCACCGTCGAAGACGAAACCGACCTTGTGGGTGGTCCAGTTGCCCAGTGGCGGCAAGAAGTGCACGGCCAGCAGCCGCTGTTCGACGGTGAGACTTAAGCCCGTTTCTTCGAGGCACTCGCGGAGCGCGCACTGCCAGGGAGTTTCGCCTGGGTCCATGTTGCCGCCGGGCCACTGCCATAGGTCAGGGGTGCGCGCAGCACGTAGTTGGAGCGGGCGGTATGCCTCGTCGGTGACGAACAGGCACCCGTAGACGGTGGCCTTGGGCAGGGTCGCGATGTACTGCTCGGGAGGAATCCATGTGCCGCTCATGCCGTCTCCACATCTGCCGCGAGGCCGGCACTCGGTGCTGCCGGGAGGAACGTGGCCGCCTTTGCGTCGAGTTGGCGTTGGAGGTAGTGCTCGGCGTCGTCGGGGCGCATGCGAGCGAGGGCGACCATGCCCGTGATGATGACGTCGGCGACCTCGGCGTGGACGTCCTGCCAGGTGTGGCTGTCGCCCTTGCGGGGGTTGGTGCCGCGGGCACCGATGACGGCCTGGGAGGCTTCGCCGGTCTCCTCGGCGATCTTCAGCACCTGTAGGGTCCACTGCTGTGCCTGGCCCAGGCCGCGGGCGCCGTCGTGGGCCTCGAAGAGCCGGGCAAGCCGACCAACCGTCTCCCAGATGTCCGCCTCCACCGGGCCGGGCCCTGCCGACGGCGACGTCGTCTGCTCCGTCCTCGTGGTCATCGACTGCCTCCGGACTCTGCGAGAACCGCTGCTTCGGCCGTCCCCTGAGCGGCGGGAGGCTGGCCCGGCCACTGGAACACCAGACGGGAGGAGGTTTTGTCTAGGACGTGCCCGATGGGGAGTGCGTGGTCGGGAGTGCCTGCCGGGTGCACGGTCATTTCCGGGTAGCCGGTCCCGCGGACGTGCTGGTCCCAGGACCGTACGCAGGCGGCCATTCGCTCCGCCAGCTCGGTGCCGGCCGGGCCGACGGCGTGGACGACGAACTCGGAGCGGCGCTCCTCAGGTGTCTCGCCGTTCTTGACCAGGACGTAAGTGAGGTAGGCCATTGAGCCGTCCGCGACGGTGGCCGCGGCGTCCGCGCTGTGCGGAAGGTGGGCCAGAGCGGTGTTCCGGGCACCGGCCAGTCGGCAGAACGCCGGCAGGGTGGTGGCCGCATAGAGCTGGAGGGTCTCGAACGACTCGTTCCCCGCAACGGTGACGCCGGTGGGCAGCTCATATCGCGGGCCTCGCAACGCCTCTTCCAAGCCGGTGGGATCCGGGGGCGTGCCGTCCTCATGGCACAGCTGCAATTCGCCCCCGGCCAGGTCGATGATCGGGGTGGTGCGGGCGGCGGAACCGCGGTCGCGGACGAACCCGCAGTACGTCCAGTCGCGCGCGTGCAGCACGTCTCCGTGCCGCTGGAACGCGATGGCGCGGGTGTAGCCGTGGATCTCCAGCGGCAGCACCAGATACCGGCCCTCGGCCAACTGCTCCCGCCAAGCCGACGCAACATCCCAGCAGTTGTGGGTGATCACGCTGCCGTCGAAGCCTCCGCGCGGCAGGTGCCCGGGCGCACCGTGGCTGCCGTCGCCGAGCAGTACCGTCACCTGTCCGCTGCCGGCCTCGGCGGTGAACCGTCGGGTGCGTTGGACGACGTAGCGGTCGAGGTCCATGGTGACCACGCGTCCGGCCGGGGCGACGACGTGGGCGATCAGTTCGGCGTTGTAGCCGCCGGAACCGGCCTCGAACACCGTCATCCCGGGCTGCAGGCGCAGTTTCTCGATCATGTCGGCTTGCAGCCAGGGAGCGCTCACGGAACTGACGGCCGTACCGGTTTCGTCCCGGCTGGTGACGAGGGCAAGGTCGTCGTCGTAGGCGAGCCGCAACGGGTTTTCCGGGGCGAACCGGTGCCGCGGCACCGTCCGCAGTGCGTCTTGGACCGCAGAGGAGGGTGCCCAGCCTCCGGCGATGATGCGCTCGGTCATCTCCTGCCGCAGGCGGACCGCTTCGGCCGGTTCGCCGCCGACAGCCGGAGCCGCGAGCGCGTGCGGGTAGGAGTGTATCGGCGGCAGGCCGGGCAGGACGCCGGGCCATACCGCTTCCAGCGCGTGGGCGCTGGGTGTGAAGAGCGCTCCGAGGCCGGACAGCGCGTGCAGGTCGTGCCACTCCCACCGCCGGAACCGGTGCGGTTCCGGTAGGCCGAGCGTTCCGTCCCACGTGCTCATGCGCACCACCGCGGACAGCCGCCGGACGTCCGCCCGGTCGTCGTGGAGGATGGTCAGCAGGTGGGCATTGCAGATGTCGGCCGTCAGGCCGGTCTCTTCGGCCAACTCCCGTACCGCTGCCATCTGGAAAGACTCGCCAGCCTCGACGCGCCCGCCGGGCAGCTCCCACATGCCCTGTGTCGACCGGCCGAGCAGCACGCGCCCGGAGACGTCGGTGACCACCGCACACACCCCGACGACGGACTGCGGCTCCGGCCGGCCCTTCTCCACCGCGGTGAATTCCCCGGCGGGGCCGCGCAGCACGAGCACCGCCAGGTCCTCCGCCTCGAACCGCTCCATCTGCGACCACCCCTCCGCCAGCAGCGCGATCTCCTCCTCGTCGAGCACGATGTGCCGTCGCTCCTCCGGCGCGCTCACCGCCACGTGTGTAACCACCACCAGCGCACCGCGTGGTCGCAGGCTTGCAGCGAGGGCGTGCAGGACTCGGGTGCGATCGTGCAGGAGGGCGAACACCAGGCGCAGGGTGATCAGGTCGTACCCGTCGTCGCTCAGGTCGGCTGGATCGTCGTGCTCGATGTCCAGGCACAGCCACCGCACCCGCTCGGCGTCTGCGCGTTCCTTGCGGGCACGGGCCAGTGCGCCCTCGGCGGAGTCAACCGCATCGACGGTGTAGCCGAGTTCGGCGAGGAAGGCGGCGAGTTCGCCGGTGCCGCAGCCCAGCTCCAGAGCACGCCCGCCGTCCGGGGCGGGGGCGTGCCGGGTGATCAGGTTCCGTTCGCTGTCGCGGAGAGGCAGGAAGCCACCATCGTCGTCGTAGTGCTTGGGCCATTCGGCTCGGTCGTATGCCACAGCTTTCGCTCCTCGTCAGCAGTAGATGTACGGCGGTTCACGGGCGTGGGATGGCACGAAGGCGTGCCAGCGGACGGCATTACCCAGCCGGGCGGGCGCCGGGTTCGGCTTGGGCCGGACGCGGTGTCGGGGCACCGCTCCGTCGGGCACAGATCTGCGCTTGGGCGAGCGCGCACGGTCCGGATCGGACAGCGGGACGCTCACGCGTCCGGGGCACGGCTGAGTGGAGGGTCAGGTGATGCTGCGGTGCTGGGTGTCGGGAACCTGGGCCAGCCAGGCGACGGCGTCCTCGCGGAAGCTCTGGTTGACCGGCACGAGGCCGGTTGCGTCGTCCAGCGCGGACAGGGTGATCGCGATGCTGGTGGCCCCGTCGTCGAGAGCGCACAGCTGGCTGCCGCAGCCCGGGCAGAAGCCGCGCCGCGAATCCGGCCAGGTGTAGTGCCAGGCCGGCTCGCCGCCCTCTTCGGTCCACGTCAGACCGCTCAGAGGGAATGAGGCCCAGGACATCATCGGGCCACCCGACAGCTTCTGGCAGTGCGGGCAACTACAGGTGTGGGGGTAGTCGGCCTTCCCGACGATCGTGAACCGGATCCGCCGGCACAGGCATCCGCCGGACCGTACGGGGGTGCCGGGTTGCGTCCGCGTCGGCTCAATTCCGGTGGTGGTGTGCTTCATCGCGCTGCCTCCTCGGTTTCTGTGTCGGGCGCGGGGAGTCGCCAGGTCAAGGCGCCCGGTCCGTGGCCGGCGCTCACCCGCTGTTCGCCATCGGGCTCCAGGTCGAGCCGGTAGCTTTCCGGCTCGCCGGCGGCCCGCCAGCGGAGGGCCGTTTCGTGGATCTCGGCCCAGATGTCCCGTGGTCCACTGGCGGTGACCTCCCATGTGCCGGTCCTGTCCGGGTGGGCGACCATCCAGGAGCCGCAGTCGGGCGCGCCGATCGCCAGGTCTCCGACTCCCCGGTGCCGCACCAGGCCCGGGTGCAGCGCGTCCAGCGCGAGCCAGAAGCCGCGGGCCTCCTCCGGCGGCGGCACCGCAGACGAGCGGAAGGGCCGGACCTCTGCACCGTCGGCGTGCCGGGTCTCGGTGCGCTCGCGGAGCTGCCGGGACAGGAAGAGCTGCTTGCGGCCGTGCCCCGCGCGGTGGGCGAACTCCACCGCCCGCAGTTGCGAGACGATCCGCCCCTCCGGATGCCGGGAGACCACGGCCAGTGCGGGCCACGACGGCGACGCCGTCGTGATGTGGACCAATAGCCTGCCTCCGGGCGCGAGTTGGCTGACCAACGCTTCCGGCACGCGCGGGAGGGCGAAGGAGACGAATATCCGGTCGTACGGGGCGCCCTTGGCCCAGCCGTCCTGTCCGTACCGGCTCACCACGGCGGGCCGGTACCCGAGTGCCTTCAGTCGCGCTTGGGCGGCCGTCGCGATGTTCCGGTCGCGGTCGAGGGTGACCACCGCGGTGGGCCCGCAGATGTGGCAGGCCACCGCCGCGGTCACCGCGGCGCCGGTGCCGATGTCGAGCACCCGCTGCCCGGGGTGCAGATCCAGCTCCTCCAGTAAGGAGGAGGTCAGGCTCATCACGGTCGACATGGACGTGATCGCCCCGTCCGAGCGAGCACCTCTCGGCCGGTCCAGGAGCGGCTCCCCGTCGTGCTGGATGAGCACGCTCTCGCCGCCATAGAGCACCGCCAGCAGCTCCTCGCGGTCACCCGCTTCCGACCAGTCCAGCAGGTCCCAGCGCGGCGGACGTTCATCGAGCGCGCTGCGGCGGACGTACGCCTGCGGCATCAGCACCTCGCGAGGCAGCGCGAGCAGGGCCTCACGCACCAGGCCGGGGACGAGGGCACCGGCCGCCTCCAGTCGGGCGACCATCTGTGCCCGCGCGGATGCGGCTTCACCTGCGCGGGCGGCTCCTGGGCCGCCCGCCCCTGTCGGCCGGTCCCTGCCCCGCCGGGGTGGCACGCCGCCTTGCGTGCTGGTTCGGTCCGTTCCTCGGCTCTCCTCAGCGGTCATGACCAGCCCATCTCCGTATAGAGGCGGCCTGCACGGATGCCTTCGATGGCGGCCCGGGTATACGGAACGACCGGCTCGGGGAGCTCTTCGGGATTCCAGAAGCGCCAGCCGATGCATTTGTCGGGCTCCCGGATCTCGGGACTCCCGGACCAGGACCGGGCACGGAAGACCAATCCCATCCGCGGGGTGTAGCCGGAGGCGTCCACGAGGTGGACCACGTGGGCGAGTTCGACGTCTCCGGGGTCGATCACCAGCCCGGCTTCCTCCTGCGCCTCCCGCACGAGGCAGGTCACGGCGCTTTCGCGCTCGCAGTGGCCCGCGAGGAAGTGGTGCATGGAGGCGGCGTAGGCCGAGTCGGGGTGGCGCAGCCCGAGCAGCACTCGCCCTTCGGTGTCCTCCAGGTAGAGGTGGACGCCGATGACGTTCAGAACGGCCACGCTCGGCGCGGGTACCTGCGTGGTCGGCGGACGGGGCGTCCCCGCGAGCCCGGACCCGCCTGCACGTGCAGCGTGGCGCTTCACCAGGTCGACGGTTGAGGGGCTGATCCGCAGCCGGGGGAGGACCTCCGGGTCGAACCACGCCAGCATCACGCCTTCGGTCAGGGTGAGGTCGGCAGGGGCGCCGTTCCAGCGGCCCGAGTAGATGGCGATGGAGATCGTTGCGCCGTCGTCGCTGCGTGCTTCCTCGACGGCGAACGGCTCCAAGTCCGGCAGATCGAGGCTGGCTTCTTCCCGCAGTTCCCTGCGGACGGTCTCTTCCAGCGACCGGTCCTGCGCTTCACGGCCGCCTCCCAGGAGCGACCAGGCTCCCGGTTCCCAGATGCCGGGAACGTCATCACGCAGGTGAAGGAGGTACTGTCCGGCGTCGTTGTGGATCAGGGCCGAGGCATTCACTGGCTCGGCTACGGCGGCGGAGGAGCCGAGCTTGAGCAGCTTTTCGCGCAGCGTGGGCGAGGTGACACGGTCCAGGGGGCGCCACTCCCACCCGGAGACTTCTTCGGCTTGGAGGGTGATGGCCGCCTCGCGCTCGACGAGGCGGAAGGGGAAGCGCAGGTCGTAGTGCTGGTGGGCCGATTCGTTCTTCGCCGGACTGGCGTCGATGTCGTGCACATCGATGTCCAAGGGCACACTGGCGTACCCGGGCCAGGCGGATACGGCGTGTGGTGGGATGCCGGCCTCTTCGTGCAGTTCGCGCAGGGCCGCCGCGGCGAGCGTCTCATCGCCGGGCTCGGTGTGGCCGCCAGGGGCGAGGACCTTCCCGCTGGCACGGTGATGGATGTGCAGCACCCGGCCGGTGTCGTCGATCAGGATGGCGCCACAGGTCACGTGGCCGGGGAGGGTAGTGCGACTGGTCGGGTCGGCAGGGCAGTCGAGAGCCGTCAGGAGAGCGTCAAGGCCGGAACGCTCGTCCGGGTGGCGTTCGAGATACGCCTCGACGGTGCTGCGGATGAGGGAGCGGCTGGGCGGCATGTCATCACCTCGGAATCGACAGGGGGGTCGGCGCCGGAGCGCCGCCTGGGGAGGGTGTTCGGCGGGGTTCTGTGAGCAGTGCTCACCGGGCTCTCTTGTGCTCACGCGTGTCTTCGCGCCGAGGTGCGGGGAGTCCGTCTGCCGGGGGAAGGGCGATTCCGTACTGGGCGGCCTGCGCTTGGAACATGCCGTGGTAAAGGCCACCGGCGGTCATGAGCTGGTCGTGCGTGCCGTGTTCGGCGATGCGCCCGTCATCGAGGACGTAGATGTGGTCGGCGGTGGCGGTCGCGGCGAGACGGTGGGTGATCAGCACGACCCCGGTGCCGTTGCCGGCCATGGACCGCAGGCGCTCGAACGCTTCGATCTCGGCGTGCGGGTCGAGGGCGGAGGTGGGTTCATCCACCAGGAGGAACGGCGCGTCGCGGTAGCGGCTGCGGGCGTTGCCCAGCTTCTGCCACTGCCCGCCTGAAAGCTCCACGCCGCGTTCATAGCCCTTGAAGACGATGGAGTCCCATCCGTGCTCCAAGCCCTCGATCAGGTCTCCCACGTCGGCGGCTTGTGCGGCGGCCTTGACCTGGGGCATGTCCCGCGGGCGGTCACCAGCACCGACGGCGATGTTCGCAGCGGCCGTCATCTGCCAGTGCGGGAAGTCCTGCGCCAGCAGCCCGATGGAGCTGAAGACCTGGGCCCTGTCGGCCTCGCGTACCTCCACCCGTTCCCCGTTAGCCCCCTCCCACCACACTTCTCCGTTGTTGGGCAGCAGCAGTCCGGCCAGGAGCTTGGCCAGCGTGGTCTTGCCGGAGCCGTTCGCGCCCACCAGCGCCGTCACCTCGCCCCGGCGCACGGTGACGCTCACCTCGCGCAGCGAGGACGTCGTCGACCCCGGGTAGATGAAGGAGACGTCCTGGACCTCAATGGCCCGCACCGGGGAGGGGAGCGGCGCACCCGTCGCCGGGATGGCGTGCTTCGCCGCCAGCTCAGTGGCCGCCTCGGTGTCGCCGAGCTGCAACATCTCCTCGTACATACGGTTGACCTGCTGCACGAGGGAGGTGAGCCGGGCGGTGGAGTTGCGGATCGCGACCACCGCGGTGCCACCGACCGCCAGCGGCAGCCCGCCGCTGGTCAGCAGCCACCACAACATCCGTAGCAACCCAGAGACGCCAGACCGGAGAACGCGCCGGCGACGAGGTCCGTGCGAGCCTGGGCCCGGGCCAGGCGCCGCTGCTCGGTCTCCATCAGCCCCGACATCTCCCCGTACCCGCGCAGCAGCAGCGCGGAGGCCGCGTGCACCCGGATCTCGCCCGCCGCGTGCGGCATCGTCAGGTACTGCAACAGACTGGCCACTGCCCGGCGGTGGTCGACCCAGTGCAGGCGCGAAATGTATTCGCGGCGGGCGGAGCGCACGGCCCCCCAGCCCTTGGGCAGAGCGATGGCCAGCAACATCGGAAGAAGAGCCCAGTGCAGCGAGGCCAGGACCACGGCCGCAGCCACCATGCCGATCACGACGCCGGAGACGCCCACGGACAGGCCGAGCATCCGCCTGGCGGAATCGGTGCCGAACTTCCCTGCCTCCAAGTCCCGCTGCACGTCGGGCCGTTCTGTAGCCTCGACCTCCACCCGTGTCACGGCTCGGTAGTACTGGGTGGAGACGGCCCGCTCGACCTGCGGTTCCAGCCGACCGGACATCGCTGTCGACCAGGCCGACAGCAGCGCCGCCCCCACGGAGACGACCGCCAGCACCAGCAGCGCAGACAGTGACTGTCGCAGCTTGTCTCCGGTCGGGCCGTCCGCGAACAACTGGTTGAGCACACCATTGACGGCCACCAGGCCGAGCGCGGCCGTCACACCTTGTGCGATCTGCGAGACCACCAGGCCGGTCAGGGCCCGTCGGTCTGCGGTCCACCCGGCACGTAAGACCACACCCACCATGCGCGGCAGCGCGGCGGCCATCTGCCCGAACCCCATACGGGCGACCACATCTTCGTGCCCGATGTACGACTGGTCCCAGCGCAGCCGTCCCCCGAACAGCTCGCGTTCCGCCGCTGAGACGCCGTCCGCTTCTGTCTGTTGGCGCTTCATGTGGGTTCCCCCTTCGCCGTCGCGCCTCACGGCCCGGACCAAGCGGGTCACAGTGCTCCGCAGCTTCATGCCCACCACCACGTATCCGGACGGGATGAGGGGAGAAAAGGCCGGGCAGAGGCGTCAATCACGTGCCTGGGGAGGCCCGCCGCTACGGCCGCGGGCCGCCACCGTTCGAATCGAATGGGCTGATGTGCGTCGACCTGCACAGGGTTCATGGCTCCTCCGGAACGAGCGTTGGTGGGCACAGGTGCTCTAAAGAACGGCCCATCCCGCTCCCCGTAACGGGTGAAGAGGGGGCAGTTAGTGGATGCACGTTCTATTCGGTGGCGGAAGGTGGGCGCGGCTTTGGTTGTGGATGCAGGCCGGCACTCGAACGGTGCGTTTCACTCCTCGTGGGCTTGCGTCGCCTTGGTCGATGCAAGTCCGGGAGGGGCGTGCGGGCATCGCCCGGAGGGCAGTGGCGCTGGCGTGCCGCCGCCCTGGCAGGCGGGGCGCTTCACGTCATGCTCCTGGGTGGCGGTCGTGGGTTGATCTCAGGCTGGAGTCGTCATGGGGCAGTCCGTTGGGCGGTGCCGGCCCTTCGGATGCGGATGCTTCGTAGGCGGCGGGTGTGCGGCGCAGGTGGGCGTTGATCGCTTGGCGCAGTGTCGGCCGGACGGATCGTCTGCGGAACGGTCACAGAAGCCCGCGGAGGGCGACCTCCGCTTTGTCTACGGCCTCAGTGAGGGTCTGCATGTGGGTTGTTGAGAGATGCCCTGTGCCGAGTCCTGAGGCGGTGAGCACGGCGTCGAGTTTCTGTATCTGCGCGGTGGTCAGGTCGGGACGGGTCACGGAGTGGTTCAGGACGTCGCGAGCGGCGTAGGCGTCGAGAATGGCCACGTTCGCCACGGCATCCTGTAGCGGGGGCGTGTGGGGGCTGGTTCGGTCATGGGCCAGATCGAGCGCGGTCAGTCCGGCTCTGGTCTGGAACGCTGCTGTCGAGGGTTCGGGTGTAGCTATCAGCGCGGCTGCCCCTTGCAGAGCGAGGTCCAACTCCTGCTGCGGCGCGGGCGAGACCGCGGGTCGGCAGTGGAGACGCAGGAGGGCCGCGATGGCGTTCTCCCACGGTTCCGTGGGGACTGTGGTGTCGATCGTGTTGCGAGCCTGCTGGTCGAGGCCGCGTTCCATCAGCGCCATGATCTGGAGTTGGCGGCCGTCGAGAAGGCGGTTACCGATGCCGCGGTGCTTGGCCATGATGTCGGCGGCCTCGGCCCAGCGGCCGATCCGTGCCAGGGCGCGGGCGCCGTCAACGAGCACGGTGACCCACAGTTCTTGGCAGACCTTGCGGTGGTTCGCGTCCGTGTCGGTCAGTGCCCACAGGTCGACGGTGCGTCCGTGGATCTCGGCTGCCCCGCGCTTCTGAGCGGCGCGGTAGAGGCGGGCAAGGACGTTGTAGGCGGCTTCGCCGTCGCCCTCGCGGGTCAGCAACCGGGAGACATTGATAAGGGGCATCAACGACATCACAGCGACATCGCCCGTCAGGCGCCCGGCGGCCGCGAAGACTTGGTGCTGTCTCCAGCACAGGTCGGCTGCCAGGGCGGGCATCCCTACGTCGGAGGCGATCAGCGCGGCATAGTTGAGGACCCCGCAGACACGTGCCACCAGGTCGCGGTGGCTCGCGCCTGCGGGTGCAATGGACAGCGCGTTGAGGTGGGTGATGCGGTCGTCCAGCGGGAGCGCCGGCGCCTTCGAGCGGCAGACCAGAGGGATGCGGCTGGCCATCGCGGGGATCATCGGCTCAGCCCTTGCGCGGCCAGTCGACGACGAGACGGCCGTACGTCTTGTCGATGATGAAGCGCGGGTCGGCCGCCGTGAGCTTGTCGCGGGCGTCCCCGACCGCCATGCGGAAGGCGGGCTCCGGCCCGGTGTTGCCCCAGCCTGCATCCCAGTCGCGGATCTCGCGCACGACTTGTTCGGCGAGCGCGTCGCCTCGGGAGCCGTGGCCGATGACGCCGATCTCCCAGAACCGGCCCTCGTCGTCCTCCCCTTCGCGGATGGTCAGGTAGGCCAGGGAGTCGCCGTCGAGCGCGGCCATGGATCCCCAGCCGAAGTGCGGGGTGAAGCCGGGGCGTGCTCCGGGCAGGCGCGACAGGCCATTGGGCAGCACACAGGCCAGGTACAGGTACAGCCACTCCCACGGGTCGCCCTGGCGGAACTTGACGCCGGTGTAGATCTTGGTCTGCGGCTGGTCCAGGACGGTGCGGATCGCGTCGTGGTCCACGTTCTGCTCGCTGAAGGTCTCCAGCCGGACGTTGCCCTCGCCGGCCATGGGCACGAGGGTGTAGATGTCGTCGCAGACGCCCTTGCGCAGGGGAATGAAGGTGGCCATCTCGCAGGAGACGGTCTTCCAGTTGTCGCCGTCCCGCTCGAAGGCAAAGCTCCGGCTGATGCTGCCGCGAATCCGCATGGGCAGGACCAGGCGTCCGCCGGGGGCGAGCTGGTCGAGGATCTTCACGGGGACGTCGCCCGCACCGACGGTGAACTGGATGCGGTCGTACGGGGCGTGCTCGGGAAGTCCGGCGGCGCCGTCGGCCAGCATGGCGGTGACGTTGGTAGCCCCGGCCTGGGCGAGGTTCTTCTGGGCACCTGCGACGAGGTCCTGGTCGACGTCCAGGGTCCACACGTGCCCGCTCGGGCCGACGAGCTTGCCCAGCAGGCGGGCGTTGTAGCCGGTAGCGGCTCCGGCCTCCAGGACCTTGTGGCCGGGCTGGGCGCCCAACTGTTCGAGCTGGGTGGCGACGATGGAGGGCGCGGAGATGCAGGAGATCATCTCGCCGTGCTCGTCGTGCTTGATGGGGACCGCGTCCTCCTTGTACGCCGACTCGATGTCGACGCCGGGCAGGAACTGGTGGCGGTCGGTGGTACGGAAGGCATCGATGGTGGCGGGGGTGCGCAGGTGGCCGCTGTCGACGAGGCGGTTCGCCAGGGATTCGCGCAGTTCGGCGGGGTCAGTGACGGCTGTCACGGTGGTCTCCATTCGAGCGACGTTAGGGTCCGCAAAAGTGGACCGGCGGGTAGACACGACAGCGTCTTCCCCTGTGTAGAAGGCGACTTGGCGGCCCAACCACGCAGTGGCGGCCTGCTCGGCGGCAGGCACGCCGGCGCGGTTGAACGCGAAGATCGCGTGATGGGCGAGGACGGCGCGCAGACCACGTATCAGTCGTCCATCAGCGGCGAGCTGACGCAGGCGACGGCCTGCGTCCTCGAAGGCCGTGACGCGCTCAGCCCAGCCCGGTTCAGCGTCCGGCCGACGGCCGGCGTCCGCGTTCATCAGACGCCGCATCGCCGAGACCGAGCGGTCGAGCGCGGCCCCGTTGGGCGGAGTGACGGGGGGCCGCACGGCCGCGAACTGGGACCAGACGTCTCCGGCCTCGAACGGGTCCAGGCCGGCTTCGCGAATCATGGCTGACAGCAACATCACGCAGCGCTCGCGGGTGCCGGGGCTTCCGGTCTCGGGCAGGGCGCTGCGGCTGTCGGCGCAGAACACGTCGTGCGCCACGTCCATGCCCTCGGGCCCGCCGAAAACATCGGTCTCCGGCTCGTAGACGCCGCCGACCCAACCGGTGGCCTGCTGTTCGGCGACAAGGCGGTCCAGCACTGCGGCACAGGGGCGCTCGGTGCGCAGCCGCAGCCCTGAGTCCTTGCGCAGGAAGTGGAAGCGCTGGTCGTGCAGCGCGGCCGACAGGACCTGGGCGGCTTCGGGGCTCACCGAGCCGCCGGGGAAGGCCACACTGGCGTGCCACCAGGTCGTGTCCAGGGTGATCGGAAGGTTCTCGTCGTCGAAGTCCATACGCGTGGGCGCTCCTTGTCGGTGGGATCGGTGCAGGTCAGGTGATCAGCAGAGCGCTGGTCCAGTCCGTGGCGTTCGTGCCGGTGAGGGCGAGCTGCGCGCCGCTGCGGCCCTCCATGAAGCCGGGCTTGGCCAGCCGGTCGAGGTCTGCGGCCAGGCGCTGTTGCAGGTCGCCGATCGCGGGGGTGAAACGTTCGGGGACGGGGCTGTCAGCGGCAACGGCGCGGGCGAGCGTTACCAGACCGGCCCAGCCGTGGCACAGCGTGGCGTCGGTGATCCGAGCGAGGTGGAAGCGGTCGGACAGCGTGCGTGCGACGGTGTCCTCTGCAGCCTGGCGTCGGGCCGGGTCGCCCAGGGCAAGCGCGGCGAGCTGTTGGGCGCGGGCGATGCCGGGCTGGCCGTAGCACCATGACTGGCGGGCGGTCTCCAGCTCGGGCGGCTCGGCAGCGTCCAGTTGGGCGCGGGTAGTCCAGTAGCACCCGCCGAACCTGTCCAGCCAGCGCGCGAACACCTCGATCGCCTCGGGCTGCCCCGGCACCTGGACGTCGCGTCGGGCAGCGAGAGAGAGCACCGTCAGGGGACCGGCGACGCCGTGCGCCATGCCGTTATTGCCGTGCCCGCCGGCCATCTCCTCACCTGTGGGCCCAACCGCGGACCACCATCCCGGCAGCTCCCGGCCCGCGATGCGGACCGGCCGTGACAGGGAAACGAGGTAAGCCAGCACGTCCGTCAGCCGGGCGGAGGGTGCTCCGCGGGTCAGGAGAAGCGCGCCCAGACCGGCCAGGCCGCGGATGAGGTCCCATTCCGCGAGGTTGGGCAGAGCCCCGGACGCCCGCCGTCGCCGTGCTGCGGCCAGCCGGGCATCCACGACGCGGTCGACGACTCCGCGGACGTGGCGGCCGGCATGTCCGGTGCGGGCAAGTACGAACTCCAGCGCGGGGGCTCCGTGGAACAGAGACGCGTTGCCTCCGGAGCTCACGCCGTGTGCGACGGCTTGCGTGAGGTGGCGCCGCGCAGTGGACAGGTCGCCGAGCTCGATGTCCAACAACGCCATCCCAAGAGCGCCCTCGGAGAGATCCTGCGTACGGGGTGGGAACGTTGTGCTCGTCATGAGCGTGCCGCCAGGGGAAGGACGAGGCTGTGGGCCCGGCCACCGATCCAGCCATCGCCGTCGGGCGGCGGTGCCTCGTGCAGGGTTGCGACGCCGATGGGGCTGGCGTCCAGGTGAGCGCGCAGCAGGTCCAGGTGCATGTCCTGGCTCAGATCGAGAGGGAGTTGCTGATCGTCCTCAGCCAGCAGCACGCGTTCCGGCACCCGGAAACGGCCTCGCCAGGCATGCAGTTGCTCGGCCCATTCCTCGATAGGTGCGGTACGGCCGGGCAGATCCCGAGTCCGCACCTTCCACCGCGCGACCGCGAGGATGGAGCGCCGGTAGGTGAGTGCCGGAGTGAAGGGCAGCGTCCATGCCGCGCCCCAGTCGAACCAGGTCACCTGCGGTGCTGTGGCCCGGCTGATCTCGCCCAGGAACCGAGCCATCGGCGGCGTGTAGTTGTTCCAGAGGAAGTTGATCGCGGTCGGAGCCAGTAGTTCCAGGTGCGTGCCGGTGGCGATCTCAACCAGGCAGGGGCGGCCGTCGCGGACGCTGACAGCCAGGTCGGAGGAGAACAGCACACCGTCGCCAGGGTGGCGGAACTCACCGACGCTGACGACCCGGGGCAGCACGCACGGGGCGCGGGTGAGGAGGTCGGCCGGGACGCGCCCGGCGTGGAAGGAAAGCTGGGCCAACTCGGCGCCGCGCTCGACCGTGGGCAGATCCGTGTACATCTCCCCCGTATCCGGGAGCAGGTGCCAGAACCGTCCCGACATCGAGCCGGCCGAGCGGGAGACGGTGACCACGCGGAGCCGAAAGTTTCCTCGCTCCAGAACCTGGACCGAGCGGGCATGTACCTGAGCGGCCAATTCGAGGTGAGGCGCGGTGAGGTTGGGCTTTTCACCGGCCGCTTCCAGCTCCTCGATCACCGCGCCGGTCAGGGCCACGGAGCGGGTGCCTTCGACCGCTGCGGTTCCGGCCAGCTCCAGCAAGAGCCGGTCGCGTCGGGACATCGGGCGGGGAGGCTCGACCACCTTGACGAACCCGTCGGGGAAGCCCACGCCTCTCTCGGGGTCTGTCGCCACCTCCACCGGCACCGCGGTGTGCTCGCCGTAGCGCTCCGTGAACCGTTCGACCCAGCGGCGCCAGGCCGGAGTGCCGTTCGGGTGCGTGGCGAGCCGGGCAAGGACGGTCGCAGCAGCCTCCGCCTCGGTCACGACTTCCCGCGGCAGCACCACCGTGGCGTCCAGCCGCAAATCGGTGGCCGCCGAGCGGTCGCGCACCTGCGCGAGCAGAGCGGGCGGTAACGGGTCGGTGGGGTCGATGACGGTGGCGGGTGCGCGCAGCGACGAGCGCAGCAGCCGCACCCGAAGCAGCTCTCCGAGCAGCTTGACGCGGTTGCGTTCGGAGGTGGCCGGGAACTCGGCGGCGAGCTTGTCCGCCAGGAGCGAGTAGCGGATGGGGGAGCGCGCTGCGTCGAGGACGAACCTGAGCGCGGGGCTGCTCAGCGCGAGGCGGAACTCGGCCTCGCCCTCGGACGGCACGTAGATGTGTCCCTCGCGCTGCTGTGCAAGGGTATTGACGCGTACGTCGACGTCGGCCATCCGCGTGCCGTCCGTCTCCCATGCACTGATCGCCTCATCGAGCGCCACCGGGTCGAGACGGGTGATGGCCTGGTGGTGGTGGCCGAAGTGGACCTTCGCCGTGTCGCCGAACTCGATCAGCGTGACGCCGGCGAAGTAGCCGTACGGGGTGGAGCGGCGCTCGTACCGGATCGCGTATCGGGCCGTGGCCAGTGCCGCTCGGCGCACACGGCGCAGCTTCGGGAACCGGCCGTCTAGGATCCCCTGCACCTGGAGGGCCAGATCCGGGCTGGCGCTGGACACCGCCTGTCGGAAGGGGCCGTCGCCCCACACTGTGCTCAGCCATGAACGCCACTCTTCAAGCGGGGCCGCTCGCCCCGGCCAGGACGGCATGGCCGGGGCGGCGAGGTTCACCGCAGCGCGCAGCATCCCTTGCCCGGCACACTGGTACAGGCTGTGTCGTACGCGTGTCATCACCACTCCGTTCTTGGTAGGCGGGGTGCTGGCCGGACGGGCAGTCCAGTCCGGCCAGCACTGCCGAGCTGTCCCGGCTTACGAGGTGGTGCAGGCGCTGGGACAGGAGCTGCCGCAGGTGTCGCCCGTGGTGCACATCAGGACCGTCTCGGTCGCCGGCGTGCCCTCGATGAAGGAGATGTCGAGCCCGAACGGGTCGACATCGTCGAGGATGTCGAGGGTCGGCTGCACGGGAGCGACCGGCTTCTCCGTGTGAACGGCGGTCATGCTTGCCTCCTTGGTAGTGGCTGAATGTGCAATGTGCCTGGACCCGACCGGGCCCAGGAGCCTTGGCGCACAACTGCGCGAACCGGCAGGACGGCCTTCGGAGTTCGGCTGAAGGACAGTCCCGGAAGTCACTGCTGCTCTTTCCTCTCTTCAGGCCAGGCTTCTGGGGAGGAGCCAGTGGAGGGGAACTCCTCCCCGCACGCTTCGTCCGGCACCGAGCCCTGGCGCGGGTCCGGCTGCCAGGTGGTGCACCCGCCCACCAATCGGACCGTCACGCACCGACGGCGGGCGGGCGGTCTGTGGTCACGGGCCTACGGACAGGGCCTCGGTGGGGCGGCGGAACCAGTCTTCGGGCAGGCCCTTGCGCTGAGGCGTCTCTTGCTTCGCGTTCATACGGTGCCCTCGTCGGCTGGGGCAGGGGCGGCGCTGCCGGTGCCACGGAGCAGGGCTTGGATCAGGCGCGCGAGGTTCTGCGCTCTGTGGGCGGCCCCGCGCTCCGAACAGCCAGGAGGCGGCATGTAGAGACGCCGGGCGGCTTCGCTGAGCGTCGCCTCCGGCCCGCAGCGGAGATCCGAGTCGGCCGGCAACCGGCGGCACACAGCGGCGAGCTCGCCTTCGAGGACTCGCCCATAGGCGGTGAACGCCTTCACCAGGTCCAGGCTGACGTCGACCTCCGGCAGGCTTCCGCGGTTCAGGTCCCAACTGAGGACCGTCTCGACGAGCGGCAGCATCGCGGCCTTGTCGGGGACCACCCGGGTCAGGGCAGCCCCCACGGCATTCCTCGGGACTTGAGTCCCCGACAGCGTCACGCTCATGACATAGCCTCCACGCGCGCGGGGGGCTGGGGTGCGTACAGGGCAGGCGCGAAACCGTGATCGAGGTCGAAGCGCGGGTTGCCCAGGGCCCGCCAGTGCACGCGGTCACCGACAAATGCTGTACGGGCGTGCAGCCATCGCTCGTTGTCGAGGAGATATCCCTGGCCCGGCTTCAAGGGAAGGGACTGTTGGTAGCGAAGAGCTGCCGCCTTGAGGTCGGGCAGGTGCGGCTGGACCATGGGGCTCCATCGGGCGAGAGCATCGAACCGCAGCCGTATGGCCATCCGTCCGCCGCTGTGAGGGCTGAGGACCTGGGCGGCATGTCCGTCTCCGGCGCCGAAGTACGCCGTTCTCGGCAGGGACAGGGCATCAGCGGCTTCACCACCTTTGTGATGCAGCAAGTCGGCGTGCACGCTACGTCCGTCGGTGAGCAGGCATTCGCCTCCTCGGTCGGCGGGCTGGGAGCAGACCAGCAGCATCAGACGCGGAGGATGAGGGAGGCCGGACCGTTCCGTATGTGGGTCGAGCTCTCCGTTGCTAAGGCCGGCGAACCCGGGCCGGCCGGCGTGGCGCGGGGTGTCGCGGATGGTGGTCAGCCCATCGGAGTCACTGTCGCGGTGCGCGGAGATGGTCATGATGCGGGAGGCGAAGGCCCGTACGGCGTCGCGGGTGGCGAGCCCGGCGACAGTGACCAGGCCATCCTTGCTCAGTTGCTCGGCGATCTGGGCCGATGCGCCCGGGGCTTTGTGATTGAGGAAGTGCGCTGCAAACAGATCACCGGGTCGCATCGTGTGACTCCTTCGTCGGCGGTCAGTGGCTTCACTGTCGAGATCGGAGGCGCAGAAGGTAAAGCGACTGATTGTCGACTCCGGCAAATCACCCAAGAGCAGTGAGCGTTGAACGCACCGTGCTACGGTCCGAACACTCCGGCACTGCCCTGCACTGCGAGGAAGCTCATGACGTACACGCCCCCCACCTGGCCCGTTTCCGTCAAAGGTGTCGCCCTGGATGTGCGCGGCCGGGTGCTGCTGCTGAAGAATGAGCGTGAGGAGTGGGAGCTGCCCGGCGGCCGGCTGGAGGCAGCAGACCCAAGCCCCGAGTGCACGGTCGAGCGCGAACTGCAGGAAGAGTCCGGCTGGATGGTCAAGGCGGGGCCGCTGCTGGACACCTGGATCTACCAGCCGCTTCCGCAGACCCGCCCCGAACGACGCGTTGTGATCATCACCTACGGCTGCACGGTCCTCACGCCGGAAGTGGACCCGGTGCTCAGCCACGAGCACAAGCAGATCGGCCTGTTCACCGCGGCGGAGGTCCCTGGACTCACCATGCCCGAGGGCTACAAGCAGTCCATCGCTACCTGGTACGGGCGGATGTAGCAGGCCGTGGCCGCCCCCGAGCGTCTGCCGGTGTCCCGTCCCTCGGCCCAGCATGTGGTGTGGCACTGGGCCACCCCGCAGGCCCGCACCATCCTGAACAGCGGCGATCTCGGCGCGATCCTGCGCTTCCACCGAACTGTCCACGGCCTGAACCAGACCGAGCTGGGAAACCTTCTCGGCTACGACAAGACCTACATCTCGGCCCTCGAACTCCGGAAGAAGACCCTGGGCGATGTGGGCTCCCTGCGCCGCGTTGCCGAGCAGCTGCGACTGCCCCCGCACATCCTGGGCGTCACCGATCCGGCTGACACCGATCACCGGGCCATGGTCCAGTTCGGACAGTCCACGGTCCGCCTCGCCGAGATCGCCCGCCAGAGCGGTCACGCCTCCGAAGCCGTCGCCGAACTGTGGCCGCTGGTCGCCCGCCTCGAAGCGCGCCTCGAAGACGGGCACGCCGAACGCGAGGTCCTGCGTCTCCTCGCCCACGCCCGGGTCGGCCTCGGCGTCGCGCTCGGAAACATTCTTCCCGAGGAGCGACTGGCCACCGCCGCCCACTGGACCGCCAAGAGCCTGAGCATCGCCGCCCACTTCAACGATCCCGCCTTCACCAGCTACGCCCTGCGCATGCACGGAAACGAACTGCGCAAGGCCCACATCCGGGGCGCCGCGGTGGACCGGCTGCGCCACGCAGCGGGCCTGGCACCGGACCGCGAGACCCGTGCGGCGGTACTGCCGCTGTACGCCCGAGCCGCAGGCGAACTCGGCGATGCCCAGCTCTTCGACAGCGTGATGCAAGAGGCCGACGAACTGATCGAAACCGCAGAGCACACGTCGCTCTTCAACCCCTACGCGCTGCACGAGATCCGCCTGCGCGGCTTCGTCAGCACGGGGCGTGCGGACGTCGCCATACGGCTGGTCGACCATGGACCTGGCTCGACGACCTCCGTCGCACCGCAATGGAGAGTGATCGAACTGATCACTGTCGCCCGCGTACGGCTCCTTGCGGACGACCGGGGCGGGGCGACGGAATCGCTGAACACCGCGATGACTGAGGCGGTAGTTCAGCGGCTGCCGCACCAGTTGCAGCGGATCGTACGGACCGCCGGCGACCGGCTTCCCGACGTGCGTGGCCAGGCGGTTCAGGCGCTCGACCGGATACGGCAGGAAATGGCGGCCTAGCACTGATGTCAACGCAGCCATTCGATCACCTGGCCAGCGGTGAGGAGTTGGTACTGCCACGCCCGCGTGATGGCGTGAGCGCGGTTTCGAGCGCGCAGGTTCATCAGCAGATCGCGGCCATCCCGGCGGATGATGTCGACCTCCCGCTTCAAAGCTATGGCCATCTGCGCCGCCGTCATCTCCTGGGCGATGAGGGGCACGAGGTCACGCTGTTCACGGGACAGGTTCAGCAACTCGGGATCTAACAGCTTCGGGCGGTCGATGGCCTTGGTGGCGTAGGCGACGGCGAGTGCGGCAGCCGTCTCGCTCACGCCGTACAACTTCCGCTTTGCGAGCTTGAGGTAGCCCGCAGCTGTGCCCTCCCGGATCGTGAGGCTCAGCGCAACCGCGGCGAGCACGCTGCCGTCGGCCAGGCCCTCGAGGACCTGCCGCTCCCTAGGCGCGAGGATGACCTTCGCAACGGTCGTGCTCATCAGGCCGCCGCCCCCTGCGCACGGCGCATCACCGGGTCGATGATCTGTCCGTCAGGCAGCAGTTCGCCGGTGTCCTCGACTATGTCGATCAGTCTTCCGAGTGTCTTTGACGTCCAACTCGCTGCCATCCAAGGGCCTTTCAGTGCTTCATGGACGGGTTCCGTTCGCCTGTCCATATCGGCCTGGGGTGTGGTGTGTCGTTCGCAGTGCAGAGGCTGCGGCTGTCCGATGACGGTCCGCTCTCGTACACCGTGGTGGGAGACGACGGATTGCCCGTCGATGCCGTGGAGGACTTCCTTGCGTACCTGTCCGCGACGGGCGCGTCGCCGAACACGGTCCAGGGCTACGCCTACGACCTGAGAGACTTCTTCGTCTGGCTGGAGCAGGTATGTCTGGACTTCCGGCGGGTGCGGTTGGAGGTCCTTGCCCAGTTCTTCGACTGGCTGCGCCGGCCGAAGCCGGCGCGAGCGGCCGGTGTGTTCGTGCTGCCGGATGTCGGTCCGGCGCTGGAGAACACCACGCTGCAGCGGAAACGGGCGGCGCTCGCGTCCTTCTACCGGTTCCACTCCCGGCGGGATGAGAGTGTTCCCGCGCTGCTGGGAAACCTGCTGGCCAGGCAGCCCACCGGCACCTACATGCCGATGCTGGTGCACACCCAGCGCGGCGGGGAAGTCGAGCACAGCCCGATCCGCATCCACGCCCACCGCAAGCCGCCCAAGACCCTCACCGGCGACGAGGTACAGCGGCTGATGCGAGCCTGCAGTCGGCAGCGGGACCAGTTCCTTATCGCCCTCCTGGACGACTCGGGCCTGCGGATCAGCGAGGCCCTGGGCCTGCGGCATAGCGACCTCAACCTCCGCAAGGGCGAGATCTACATCGTTCCGCGGGAGAACAATCTGAACCGCGCTCGGGTCAAGGGGATGAAGGGTCGAACCGTTCCGGTGAGTCCGGAGCTGTTCGACCGCTACGCCTCCTACATGGAGAGCGAGTACGGGGCTCTTGACTGCGACTTCGTGTTCGTCAACCTCTTCCGTGCCCCGATCGGCTCCCCGATGACCCGGGCGAACGTCAACGAGCTCGTGGGGCGCCTGAAGAAGTGGACCGGCATCGCTCATTTCTCGCCGCACGCGTGCCGGCACTCCTACGCCACGCGACTGCTGCGGGCCAAGGTTCCGATCGAGGTCGTGGCCGAGCTCCTCGGCCACGCCAGTTCGCAGACGACCGCGGAGATCTACAGCCACCTCAGTGTCGAAGATCATCGCAGGGTGCTCTTCTCGGCTGGGGTCATCAAGGACGGGATGCCAGAGCGGTGAACACACCCCAGATACAGCGGGGCCCGGCTGGGCTTCTGGCGAAGCTGATGGAGACGGTCCGGCCGGAATTCCGGGCCGACGTGTTCCGTCCCCCTCGTGACAGCCCGACGTTCTTCCCGGGGGAGTGCCGCATCCCGTCCTGCCCGACCACGCTGACCATGGGCCGGCTGCTGCTCTGTCGCACCCACCATCACCACTGGGTGGCAGCCGACCGACCGGCCGACCTGGACAGCTGGTCCGTGCAGGTCGACGCGCGGCTGCGGCAGCGCAATCAGGTGCTGGACTGCGTGCTCCCCGGATGCAACCGGGCCAGAGCCGCCAATACCCTGTGCCACCGACATGCCTCGCGCTGGAACCATGCTGGACGGCCGGACCTCGCGGACTGGGTCGGACGGACCATCTACCAGCCGCCGCAGGGGCCCCAGGCCGTGGAACGGTCCTGCGAGTTCCCCGACTGCCCGCGCTGGACCGACAGCACCAACGCATCGCTGTGTCACACGCACCACAGCCGGTGGCGCAAGCACGGTCGCCCTGATCTCAGCGGTTGGTACGACGACCTCGCCCACCGCGGCGACCCGAAGATCCGCCTCGGCCAGCTCGCCCCCGGACTCCGCCTGGAGTTCCAGTTCGGACTCCAGCACCGCCTTGATGAAGGGCTCCGTTTCACCCCCGCCCGAGACGTGCGCCGCGCGGTCACCTGGGCGTCCCAGGCACCGGTCACCAGCCTCGTCGACTGGAGCGAAGCCCACTGGCGGGACTACGTCGCCCCCGCCAACCCCGACGGCCAGCGTTCGACCCACAACGTGGTGGCCTTCCGCTTCATCGCGGACACCCGCTTCGCACTGGAACACCTGCTCATCGCCGATGACCCGTGGGCCGACCAGTACCCGCGCGAGACCTGGGACCTGCGCCATCTCGCCCTGGCAGAGGGCGAGTCGCGCTACCTGCGCTTTGGGAGCATCCCCCAGCCCTGGCTTCGCGAGCTGACCAAACGGTGGTGCCGGTGGAGGATCAGTACGGGCATCAGCGTCAACACGGTGGCGAACAACCTCCGCTCCCTGGTCCACTTCGCCCGGCATCTCCCGCCGAACGCAGCGCCCGCCGACCTGACACGCGCACGGATCGAGACATGGATCGCCGTCCTGAGCATCGACTACCCGGACGTCTACACCCGCCGGACCGCGGTCAACGCTCTGAGCCGGTTGCTCACAGACACCCGGGCGCACGACTGGCAGCCGGACCTTCCGCGCAACGCCGTCGTCTACAACGACGCCCCGGCCTTGCCGCCGGCCAAGCCGCGCTGGATCTCCGAGCACCTCATGCGCCAGCTGGAAAATCCCTCCAACCTGGCACTGATCCCCAGTGATGACCTCCGCCTCATGATTCCCCTGCTGATCTCCTGCGGCCTGCGCATGAAGGACGCCCGGCGCCTGCGATTCGACTGCGTCACACACGACGACACGGGCGCCCCCTACCTGGCGTGGATCAACCACAAGATGCACGGACGGGCCGCGTTCTTCCCGATCAGCCAGGACCTGGCAGATGAGATCGCAGAACAGCAACGTCGGGTCGGGTCGAGATTCCCGGGCGGGAGCCGCTTCCTGTTCCCCAGCGGGCAGGCAAACCTCAACGGCAGCAAACCCATCTCGGACACCTGGTGCCGCAGCCTCATGGAGAACTGGCTGGCAGCGCATCCGTCTCCTCGACGAGCACGGACGCTCCGCGCGGGTCACCTTTCACCAGTTCCGACACACGCTGGGCACCAGACTGATCAACGCCAACGTCCCGCAATACATCGTCCAGCAGCTGCTTGACCACATGTCGCCGGAAATGACGGCCGTCTACGCGCGGCTCCACCAGAAGACCCTGCGCGAGCACTGGGAGAGGGCCCTCAAGGTCGACGCCGACGGCGAACCTGTCGAACTGCCCACCGACCATCCACTCGCCGACGCCGCCTGGATGCGTCTGTCCTTGGTTCGCGCCAAGGTCAGTCTCCCCAACGGGTACTGCGGGGCCCCCATCCAGACCGACTGCGAGTACGCCAACCCGTGTCTGGACTGCCGGTTCTTCATCACCACCGGCGACTTCCTCGACCAGCACCGACGCCAGCGCGATGAGACCCGCAAGCTCATCGGCGATGCCGAGAGGGGCGGGCTCTCGCGGATCGCCGAGAAGAACACCCGCACGCTCGGCAAGCTCGACACCATCATCGATGCCCTGGAACAGGCCGGACCGCAGCAGATCGTGGCCGGCGGGAAGGTGACCGATCTCGATGCCGCCGGCTGACAATGCCCGCTTCCTCATCGAAGCCTCGAAAGCACGCAGTAAGCAGGCGCGCGAGTGTGCCGAGGAAGCGGTCAAGGCCGCCGCCCGCCGCAGCGAGCGACCCACGGTCGTCGGCATCGCGAGCGCCGCCGGTGTCTCCCGGTCCTGGCTATACACGCAGACCGACCTCATCACCGCGATCAACCAGCTCCAACAGCGAGCCCCTGCCCCACACCGAAACCCACGACATGCGGCCTCGGACGCCTCCCTGCAACGCAGGCTGGAGATCGCTCTCGACCGCAACCGGCAACTTCGCGACCAGGTCGCTGATCTCACCCGGAAACTGGAGGCCGCCCACGGCGAAATCCGACGCCTCCGCACCCTTTCGGGAGTGAGCAGCTCGGGATGAGACACCGGCAAAACCGGCGACAGCCCTACGCGGTGCGGGGCAGGCACCAGCACCCCACTACGCTGTCGATCATGACGCAGACCCCTGTTGAACTGGTGATCTTCGACTGTGACGGCGTACTGGTGGACAGCGAGAAGATATGCGTCAAGGTAGACGCGATGATCATGGCTGACCTGGGGTGCACGTTCACTGACGCTGAGATCATCGAGCGGTTCGTTGGCTCGTCCACCGAGGTCTACACCGCAGCTGTCGAGGAGCGACTCGGGCGGCGCCTGGAGAAGGGCTGGCAGCAGCGGTACGAGCATCTGTACGAGGAGGCCTTCGAGGCCGAACTGACCGCTGTCGACGGCATTGCAGAGGCCCTGAACCGCCTCACTGCAGCCGTCTGCGTCGCATCGAATGGCGATCACGCCGGCATCCGGCGAAGCCTGGAGATCGCCGATCTGACGAACCACTTCGAGAACCGCATCTTCAGCGCGGCCGACGTTCGCCGAGGCAAGCCCGCTCCCGACCTCTTCCAGCACGCTGCACGTTCCATGGGGGTACAACCCGAGCGGTGCGCGGTGATCGAGGACAGCGCATACGGGGTGCAGGCAGCCCGGGCCGCTGGCATGCGGGCCTTCGGATACTGCGGTGGCCTCACCCCGGCCTCGCGGCTGGAAGGGCCAGGCACCGTCGTGTTCGACGACATGCGCAACCTGCCCGAACTGCTGGCGGCCACCTCCTAAGCTCACGCAGCCCCTCGTCCCGAGCCGCTTAGAAGACATGTCCATCTCGCAAAGCAGCACGTCAGACCAGTCCTTGTGACTGAGAGATCGACATAACGTCGAAGAGCAGGACGCCGTTGCACAGCAGGCTCCAGCCCTGCTCCGGGTGGTGAGCCACTGGGTACGCGGCCTCCCGATCGGAAGCGTCGGGCGGCGGGCACGGGGGCTGATGCTGGCACATGGAGAACTCCGAATCGGGGGTGTGGCTACGCCGTCGGGGTGTGCAGGGTTGTCGCTACCGGCCGACCCGCTTCAGGGCAGGGAGTGGCGGGCCGACCAGCAGCGCCGGGCACCCAGGGGTGGGGGTGCCGGTCTGGTCCCTCGCGAGTGCCGGCCATTCGACGGCACGCGGAGGAGTCGAGGCGTCGATTCCGCCGGCGGCGACGACGGGCCTCTGACCGTCGTCATGCGACGCCCGCGTCCTGGGGGGTGTGCGCCTCCTGGCGGAGGATGTCCGCGAGCCGGTCTCCGTCGAGTCGGGCACGGACGATGTGGTGATCCGACATGTCCAGCGGAACCTCGATCACGTCAACATCAGACACCGCGGGCAGCAGAACATCCGAGGTGTAGATGCGGTCGATACGCGAGTCCGGCCCGTGCGTCTCACAGCCGGTGACCGTTCGCGCCAGCGCGCGGGTGTTGCCGCTTCGAGAGGCGATGTGGCGTGCCACGTCTTCCAGCCCCGCGGCGCGCAGGGTCTCGTCCGGGCAGGTGCACATCCGCCTGGTCCCGTCGGGACCCATACAGGAGCGATGAACCCGGTGTCGCCGGTCGCGGATCTCCTCCAGGACCGGCAGCGGAAGGTCCCCGTCCGCGCCGGGTACGGGGTAGGAGTTGTGGTCTCCGCCCATCAGCACGGGCAGTTTGACGTCCATCCCGGTAGGGGTGGTCAACGTCTTGTCGGCGAAGGTGGTCGCCCACTCCGCTTCGGCGTGCCGTTGCGTCGAAGAGGCATAGTTGTGGTGGTAGGAGGCGCAGACCAGGGGCACCGCGCCAGGACCTGCGGGACGGAATCGCAGCCCCCGAACGGTCGGTGGCATCTTCCAGATGGTCTCTTCATCCCTGTCCGGCCACCCGCACACGGGGGTGAACAGAGACGTGGCGGCGAAGACGGCGGTATGGGAGGAGGGCCCCAGCCAGCCACGCAGGGACAAGACCTCCTCCATGGACTCCATCACGGCCTTGCCCTTGGCATTGGCTCCCCACATCTCCTGCCGAAAGAGCAGGTCCGGACGGAGGGAGGCGAGCAGCCGGTTGGCCTCCTTACGCTTGTTGGAGTCAGCGCCGCCGTTGGCCTCGAAGTTCCAGCAGAGCAGGGTGATGGTCCGGCCCATACGATCAGTGATCCTTTCGTGGATTTGGGCAGATGAGTTAGACGTCCGTCTCGGTGGTGGCGAGGGCGAGGAAGCCGCGGCGGGCGTGGATCCGCCGGAGGACGTCCTCGTAATCGCTGTTGAGGTCGGAGAAGTCGGTCCGGGACATCGCGGCGATGCCATCTATGTCGTCGTGGTCGAGGGCATCCAGCAGGCGGGCCAGCTGAGGTCGAGTGACCGGGTCGGTCATCCCCGTGAAGTCCACGGCCGGAGCCCGCTCCAGGAGCCAGCCGTTCCGAACGGCCATGCCGCGGGCTACGGCCAACCGCACGGCAGGGTCCTGGTGCGCCTGCACCAGGGCGTAGATGACGATGCGAGGGCGCGGCGTACGGCTGATGGCCGCGGCAACGCCGGCTTCGCGTATCGCCTGGAGCTCGGCGATGGTCTTCTGAGGACGGATGCAGCCGGGGACCACTCTGGCCAGGACGGTCTCGATCTGTGTCGGGTCGTGGTGGGTGGGGGGTGCTGTCGCTGCGGTGTACCGGTAGGTGGTCACAGTCGTCCCTTTGAGGCTGTGTGCGGGCGGCGAACGTGTTGGGGGACACGCGTGGGTGCGCCGAAGTGCGGAGGTCGTCGCTCAGTGCAGGAGATCGCCGAAGTAGTGCGCAAAGGGGTCAATGGTGTGAGGCACCTCGACGCAGCGATAGTCCAGGTCGCGCATCACCTCGGCCGTCTCTGACGACGGCCCGGCAGCGGTGGGAGGCGGATAGGCGTCGGGCTGGATCTCGTCGGCTGTCATCGAGGGTCCTTGGGGATCAGGGGGAGGATGTCGCTGATGGACTTGGCCAGGCAGGCGGTGTGCCACTGCTGGAGCCAGGGCTCGTCCGGCAAAGGGGCGGACGCAAGCTCCGCGGCTCGGGCAACGGATGCCAGCTCCTGTGTGACGTCAGGGGCCGGAGCTGGGGCTGCCCCCAGCAGTTGGCCGGCCATGGAGCGCAGGTCCTGCCACCGTCCGTGCAGCACCTCGGCCGGAGCCGGGCCGCGACGGCGCCACTGCTCATGAGCAGCACGGCAGGTAGCCACGATCGTGTCCCGGCTGAAACGGGGCTTCTTCTCGTCGTGATGGGGCGCGGTGGGAGCGGGGTGGGGAAGGAGACGGGCGGGTTGCGACACCTTGGTGCCGCGCGGTCCGATGTGCACCGTGCCTTCGGCGTCCAGGATCCGCAGCGCGCGCCCTACGGGCGCGGAGTCGCTGCACACCGTGGTGGCCAGGAACTTCGCGCTGGGCAGCCGGCTGCCGCGGGCGTAGACGCCGGCGGAGATCTGGGCGCGCAGCCGGTCGGCAATGTGGGTGGCCAGCGCGTCGTGCATCTGAAGACTCCCTGCCGGGAAGATCCGTCGGCTTCGCCTCTCCAGGCGGTTGCTGTCGACGAGACTGCTCATCGCGGCGCGGACCATCTCAGCAGGTGCCCGCAGCGCAGCGGCCACCTGTTTCACCCGCAGTTCAAATCCAACAGGGAAGTCACCCTTGGCCACCGCTGCCGTGATCGCCCGGGCGACCTCGGGCACGGTCGTGCCCGGCCGGGTGGCGTCGTGCAGCGCTTGCACGAACTCCCGGACGGCGTACGCATACGCCACCACGTCGGCGTAGCACTGCTCCACGGACCGCTCGGCGTCGGCACGCGCCAGCAGGATGTCCCACCGCCGTTCCTCGGCAGCGGAGCCCTTGGCGGCGGCGCGACGGGTGTGGCCGAAGGGAGCCCAGTGGCGGGCGATGCGCCGGACCATGTCGCAGTTGCGGGCAACAGACGCAGGAGCCGCTTGCATCCTGTTCCTGCTGACACGGTGCAGGACGAGGAGATCGTCCCGAAGTTGACGGGGGTCCAGCGTGCGGGCCGCGGCGTCGTCGGTGGTCTCGGTGGTCACTTTGCCGCTCCGGCCTCGTGCCGCTGGTGGGAGGGGCGCAGGCGGAGGGGGAGGCTGGCGTGGGCGTTCATCAGGACCGAGGGGGCGCGCGGTGCCGGCGCGGCCGGGGCGAGGTCGGGCCACCGGCTGAAGAGGGCTTTGAGCGCAATCCGTCCTTCGAGGCGGGCGAGGGGGGCGCCGATGCAGGCGTGCGGCCCGTGGCCGAAGGAGGTGTGGCCGGCGGCGCGGGTGATGTCGAAGTCGTCTGCGGTGGGGCCGTAGCGGTCGGGATCACGGCCCATGGCGCCATAGGCGATCATTACCGGCTCGCCCCGGCGGATGAGCGTGTCGCCGAGGACGCTGTCCCGGGTGGCGAAGCGCATCAGGAAGTTCATGGTGGGGGGCTGCCACCGCAGGATCTCCTCGACCGCACGCTCCCAGGCGACCTCGCCCTGGAGGAGCAGGTCGAGCTGGTCGCGGTGGCTCGTGAGAGCCAGGACCCCGTTGACGAGGAGGTGGACGGTGGTCTCGTGGCCGGCGGCGATGAGGACCTGCACAGTTGCGACCAGTTCGTCCGTCGTCAGCTGCTCGCCGTCAGGGAGCTGGAGCAGGGCGCTGGTGAGGTCGTCCCCGGGATGACGTCGCTTGGCATCGAGGTGGCGGGTGATGATGTCCTCGATGGCCGCGAGCGCGGCCGTCGGATCACGGGTGTCGTCGAAGAAGATGTCGTAATTGCTGCGCAGGGTGTCGTGTTCGGACTCCGGCAGGCCCAGCAGGAGGCTGATGACGGTCATCGGCAGGGGCCAGGCCACGAGCTGGCGGAAGTCGACGATCCCGTCGTCGGCGACGGTGGCGGCGTCGGCGAGATCGGCCAGCAGCTTCTGAGCGATGATGTCGATGCTCGTCCGCAGACCCCGTACTCGCGTTTCGGTGAAAGTGGTCGAGATCGGGCCGCGTAGGCGCCAGTGGTCGACTCCGTCGGTGGTCACCATGCTGCGCCCGGCCGGTGCGGCAAGACCGATCAGAGGCCAGTCGGAAGGGACCTGTCCGCGCTGGAGGGCATCCCAGTGCCGGGGGGCCTTGCGGAAGATATCGGTGTTGCGCAGTACGGCACGGGCGGTGGCGTCACGTGTAACTGCCCACACCGGCACACCGCCGGGTAGCTGGACCGGCACGACCGCGCCGGCCTTGCGCATGACGGCGGCGTCGTAGTGAAGGTCGAGGCTGTGCGGGTCGAGCCGGTGCACCGGACGCGACAGCGACAGCTCCGGCAACGAAGGCTCGGCGACAGGGGTCGGGTGGGTCAGATCCATGGAGTGCCTCCGGCGTAGCGGGTGGTCGGCGGGGTGGGGGTGAAGTTGACGGGGAGGCATTCAAGGCCGCGCATCCACACCGACCGTTGCCAGCGGACCTGTTCGGGCGAGCAGGCCAGATGCAGGTCGGGGAGCCGGTCCAGGAGAACCTCGATTCCGGCGGTGACGATCGCCTCGGCGAGGTCCCGGGCCGGGTCGGGGCAGCTGTGCGGGCCATGGGAGTAGGACAGGTAGGCCCGACTGCCGCGCACGCCGACGCCCGGTTCGGGCCGGAGGTGGGGGTCGGTGTTGGCTGCGGCCAGCCCGAGCATGACCAGGTCGCCGGCCGGGATGGTGACGTGGCCGAGGTGCGCGGGGCGGCTGGTCCAGCGTCCGGCGAAAATCTGCGTGGGGGTGTCGTCCCAGAGGACTTCGCGCAGGGCCTGGCTTACGGCGAGTCGGCCACGGATGAAGGCGTCGGTGTGACGGGGGTCGGTCACCATCCGGTAGATGGCATTGCCCATCCAGTACGCGGTGGTCTGGTGACCGGCCAGGATGGTGACGATCAGGTCCTGGCACAGCTGCTCATCGTTCAGCCCGACGGGGTCAGCTGCCAGTCTCGAAGCGGCATCGGCACTGGGACGCTCGCGCACGCGCTGGACGAGGGCTTGCATGGTGCGGCGGATGTGCTGGTGTCCAGCCAGAGCGCGGTCGCCGCCGGCGACCTGGTCGGTGAACGCCGCCACCAGGTCCCTGTTCTCCTTGGCCGGAACGCCCAGGGCCCAGCCCATCACCATCACCGGCAACAGCAAGGCGTATTGGGCCATCAGCTCGGCACGCCCGCTGTGCGCGACGGACTCAACGAGGTCCTCGGCGTGCGACTCGCACTGGGCCCGGAACTCGACCGGGTCGATCCCGGCGAGAGCACGGCTGACCGCCCCGGCGCGCTGCCGGTGCTCAGCCCCTTCGGTATAGAGGAGAGACTCACCTGCCGGGCCGCCGCCGACCATCGGCCAAACCGGCCAGTCGGCCGGGATCTGATCGCGCAGCCGCCACCGCCCGACGTTGCGTGCGAACAGCCGCGTGTCGGTCGTGACTTGGGTCAGCTCGCGGTGCCCGAGCACCAGCCAGGCCGGCACTTGCCCGTCCAGCAGCACCGGTGCCACCGGCCCGTAGGTGCGCCTGAGATGGGAGAAGACCTCGGCGGGGTCGCGGTGATAGCCCGGGTCACCCAGCATGACCGCACGCTGGTGACTGTCGGGCAGCTCCACGAGCCCCTTCTGCGGACTGCTCATGCCCCTACCACCCGCAGGTCGGCCAGCTGCAGCACGTGCTCGACGAGGGCGATCAATACGCGGCGTACCGATTGCCGGTCGCGGGCGTCGCAGCGCATCACCGGCACTCCAGGGGCCATTTGCAGCGCGTCGCGGATGTCGTCCAGGGTGTGCTGCTGGTCTTCGTGGCCGAAGACGTTGTGGGCCACCACGTAGGGCAGGTGCTGGTCCTCGACCCTGTCCAGGGACGGGAAGGAGTCCTCCACCCGGCGGGTGTCGACCAGTACCACCGCGCCCAGGGCACCGTTGAGCACCGTGTCCCACATGAACTTGAAGCGGTCCTGGCCGGGAGTGCCGAAGAGATACAGCACCGTGGACTGGCTGAGCGCGGCCCGGCCGAAGTCGAAGGAGACCGTCGTGGTCCGCTTCGACGGTGTGGCGGACAGGTCGTCGGTGCCGATGCTCGCGGCGGTCATCTCCGCCTCGGTGCGCATCGGAGCGATCTCGCTGACGGCGCCGACGAAGGTTGTCTTCCCGACTCCGAAGCCGCCGGCCACGGCGATCTTCACCCCGCGGCTGGCCGTCTGCGGGAGCGGCACCGGCGCGGCTTCACAGGTGGTTGAGTCCAACGAGGACCTTCCTCAAAAGAGCAGCATCGTGTGGCGAGGCTGAGGTGGCGTGTGGGTGTCGGGCGGTGACGCGGTTCTGGTCGAGGAGGCCAGAGATGAGGACCTGGGCCATCCCTACGGGCAGCCGCAGGCGGCTTGCTATTTCCACGACCCCGGTCGGCGAGGCGCACATCCGCACGATGGCGGCCTCCTCCAGCCCGAGGCCGGCGGTGTCGTCGCGCTCGGTGACGATCAGGGAGACCGCGTCGAGATCGCGGTCGGCGACAGTACGTCCGCCCAGAGCGACGAAGGACCGGTCCGGTACATCCGCATCCCACTCGGGGCTCATGACGGAGCCCGGGGTGACCGCGGTGGGACGCTCAGGTGGTCCGCGACGCGCTCCACCAGCTGGGCCATCGCGGTGCCGACAATGCCGGGGTCAGCCTCACTCTCGGCCACAGTGGCGAGGACGCCGCCTGTCCCGGCGCCGACTACCAGAAGCTGGGCGCGGGGTGTGTCGATGGTGATCGTCAACGCTGGGCCCCCGGCCTTGAACGCCTTGTCCAGCTCAGTGGAGATGGCGCGCAGACTGGAGCACATCGCGGAGAGAATGTCGGCGGAGTCGAGATCGAGGCTCTTGTCGTAGGCGAGTTTCAGGCCGTCGCTGGACAGGAGCAGGGCGTGGCGAACGCCGGCGGTGTCGCGGCAGAGCTGGTCGAGCAGCCAGGAAAGGTCAGTACTCACCGTGATCCTCCAGGGTCGGTGCGGGGGGCGTCAGCGGGGCGGGTGGCTCGGCGGAAGGCGGACAGGCGCTTGCCGGTCTCCAGTGCGCTTCGCGTCGGCGGTGGTGCGGGCTCGGCTGGATGCTCGGCCGGGCTCGACCGCGTGGCGCCGGGGATCCGGCGCGGCAGATGCGCAGTGCTCCGTGGCGCCTGCGTTGCGGCGGCCGAGTGGTCCGGTGGTGGCTGCACCTCACGGGCCGGTGGCGGCCCGCCGCCCTGCAGAAGGGCCGGAGCACGGCCGGCTGCGGGGGGTGTTGGCGTGTCGTGGGTGAGCCACTGGCGAGGTAGGACGATGCTGGCTCGGGTACCGCCAGTGGCCGAGTGGCAGAAGGCGATCCTCAAGCCGAAGCGTTCGGCGGAGAGGCGTGCGGCGGCAAGGCCCAGCCGACTTCCGGAGAGCCTGGTGATGTCCAGCGGCTGCTCGAAGTCGACGGTCTCGCGTGCACGGCGCAGGGTCTCTTCGCCCATGGTCAGGCCGCTGTCGTCTACGTGCAGGACCATCGCGGAGGCGGCATCCTCGCCCGACAACCGCACCCGCGTCGTCGGTGGGCTGAACCGCAGCGCGTTGTCGACCAGTTCCGCCAGTCCGTGGATCGTGGCAGTGACGGCCGGCCCGGCGACCGCGACGGGCACCTGAGGCAGGGCCAGCTCAACTCGTGGGTGGTGTTCGCAGGCACCTATCGCTGCCCGCACGACGCGCTCCAGCGAGACCGGCTTCGCCCACGGCCGTCCCGCTCGGCGGGCTCCGGACAGAGCCAGCAGCCGCTGGGTCAGCAGCCCCGTACTCGACAGCCCCGCATCAAGCGCCTCGAAATCCGCGCGTACGTCCTCCCGGCGAATCAGCGCGGAACTGCTGTCCCAGTAGGGCCTCTTCCGCTCATCGACCTCCCGAAGGTGGTCGGTGAGCGCGGCATGAAGGCGCTGCGCACAGCTCTGCACCATGACCATCGCGGACGTCAGCCGCCGGTGCTCCTGGTGGAGCGTGTGCACCGTCTTGTGGACGACACCCCGGAGCGTGCCGTCTGACGGCAGAAGGCCCTGCTCGCCCAACTGCGCCAGAACAGTGGCGGCTGAAGCCCGCTCGCGCAGCTGCTCAACCGCTGAAGGGAGCACCTCCGCTACCGACTCGACGTCGTTCCGGAGTCGACGAAGCTCACCTCGCGATTGCTCCCGGCCGGCCTCCGCGCGACGCACTCGCTCCCAAGCCGCATGACGCTCCCGGCCGAGTGAGCGGAGCCGCTGCTGCGCCTCGGCCAGCCCCGCTGTTACCAGCACGGTGGAGACTGCGGTGCACCAGGCAACAGATGTACGGCCTGTCGGAGACGACAGGATCACGGCGGCGGCAGACGCAGCAGCGACCAGCGCAACCACCAGCATGCTGCGTCCCAACGTCATCTCCGACGCACGACGGTGTCGCGGCCGGCTGGCCAGGTCCAGGGGAGGTATTGCGGTCACAAGGTCCTCGAAGAGAAGGGAGGCTGAAGGGCACGAGCACGCTCGCGCTGGCACTAGAGGTGAAGTCGGCTGATCAGCTGTGCGACGCAGCGGCATGTCTCTGCGATGACCGGGGCGGCCTGGGAGTGCGCCAGCTCGAAGCCGAGCGCCACGGCTACCGTGGCTGGTCCGGCGCGCAGCCTCTGGCTGCGGATCAGCAGAGCAGTCAGGACTCCCAGAACCATCACTGCAGGAACGGTCAGGCGCATGCTGCCGCCGCCAGCCTGGGAGGAGCAGACCGCACCCGATACATGCGGTCGGCCAGCGCCGGCAAGTCGGTGAGGTAGCGAGGATCGGCCGGGAGCAGCCACAGCCGGTCATCGCAGCCTGCGCGGTGCCGAGTGTCGAACGGGCAGGAGAGGTCCTGCCCCCGTACGCCGAGCCGCTTGCCCACCGGGCTGTGCCAACACTCCGGGGCCACTGGCACGTAGAGCCAGCGGTGTCGCGGACAGCACAGGACCGGGCCCACTGCCACACCGTCGTGAAGGAGAGCTTCCAGTTCCGCCAGACCAGGGTGGAAGCGAAGGGGTAGGACGGCCCATTCGCGCTGAGGCAGTGGCTCGGGGAGCGGCTTCTCGGCCAGCTGGAACCACCACGGATACTTCGTGACCGGGTTGGCGCGCACGGGCTGAGGGGGGGCCGCGAGAGATGTGATTGTCGACGACACGGCACCTCACGCCCCCCGCCGTGAAGCGCTTCCGCGAAGGCTCGCCCACCGGCCGACCACGGGGAGAGCGGCCCTGCCGTGTGTCTCGGAATGGCTTGGGTTCGGGGGAGGACAGGCAGCCTGCGCGGCGGCGCCGGGCTCGGCGTCGGCCGCCCAAGTCAGAAGGCGTTGGGTGCTCTCTGCCAGGTGCACGAGATGGATACGGGAACCGACGTAGTCCGGGGGCACCTCCCTTCGGTGCAGGGCGCGGGCCTGGACCACGGACCGTCGAAGCTGCTCGGGTGCCTCATCCAACCGCCGCGCAGTCCGCAGGCCGGCCAGGGCCACGATGTGCTCGCGCAGTCGTTCCGCCAGGTCGTCGACATCCGCCTGACAGGACGGGAGCGGCACGGAATCATCGAGGACGAGTGCAACCGTCTCTGACGTAGCGGTTGTTGCCGACTGGATAACCCGACGACGAACCTTGATCGATCGTCGCAGCGCGTCACCCATGCCCTTAGCCAGGCGAGTCACGGAGCAGTCCTTCCCGTCTGGGGGTGGAGGTCGAAGGCCAGCCAGACCCGCTTGCCGATGCCTTCTTGCGCGGGCATCACGCCCCATCCGTCAGCTAGCGCCCTGACGAGTTCCAGGCCGCGACCGGACTCGGCTTCGCAGGGGACGCGGCGGAGTTGGGGGCGTTGCTGTGACGAATCTTCGACGGTGATCAGAAGCTGTTCTCCGGAGCAGCGCGCCGTCATTGTCACCACGTCGTTCGCCCCGTGGCAGCCGTGAACGACAGCGTTCGCCACCAGCTCGCTCGTCGCGATGACCGCCTCGTCCATGACTGGATCCAGCTTCCAGTCGTGGAGCTGCTCGCGTAGCCGGTGACGAACGCCGGCGACTTCCGAGAGCCGTGCAGGAATTGCAGCTTGCATGCTCAGCACGGGCCTCCGGCGTCGGCTGAACCACCTGGATGAGCGGCCCTTGAGGGCTCTGTCCACGAGCCAGTTGGACGCCTGGAACCTGCTGTTCCTACCGAGCGAGCCACCGAGAGCGTGCTCGGCCCCAGCGAGTGCAGTACCGCGAAGAGACCGGACGAGGCCGTTTGCGAACGGTGTGGCTGGCATGGCGTCGCCTCCAGGCGTTGAGGAACGTGAAGGGGGACGACTCCTCTGCTCCCTGGGCAGCGCGAAGACCGACGCGCCCTGGGAGAGCGAACTATGGCTATGCGGTGCGAGGTTGGGCCATGGAGGAATATCGTCGTGATGAGAGAACCGTGAATCGCGGCTCAGAGGTACCCCGTTGCTTGCGTGGATGCCGTCAAAGCCGTCAAAGATCATTTGCAGACCGAGGGGCGCACCATGGCGCGCACACGCAACATCCTGCTGGCGTCGGTCATCAAGGAAACCGGCTGGCCACAGACTCAGGTAGCCGCAAACGTAGTGAGGGTTGCCGCCGAGAACGGTGCAGACGAACTGTGCTCGGTGTCGCGCTCGCACATTGCGATGTGGATCAGCGGGACGCGCCCCGAGGGGGTGGCGACCCATATCCTCTGCGAAACGCTCTCGCGCAGACTCGGGCGCGTCATCACGCCGGCACAGATCGGGCTCGCCCCCGCTGAGCCAGCGCCGGCGATGCCCTCGAAGTGGGACCTCGACACGGTGACCGCTCTGGTGAACCTCGGAGACGAAGACAACATGGACATGAACCGTCGGCAGGTGCTGGCGGCCACCGCCTACTCTGCGGTTGGCACTGCGCTCCCGCCCTCCGGATGGTGGGAGAGGGCTGCAGAGCAGGCACGTACAAGGCGCCCGCTTACTCCCTTCATCGTCTCCTCCGCACACGTCAATGCAGTGCGCGAAGCAATGGCCTTCTACTCCCGTCAAGATCAGCGCCTCGGCGGGCAAGCCGGCCGCTCTGCCCTGATCGCATACCTCAAATCCGACGTCACCGACTACCTCAGCAGCCGCTTCACCTCGGAGCAGGTACGCCGTGAGTTCGCTTCCGCCGCCTCTGAACTGACCTACCTTGCCGGATGGACGGCATTCGACTCGTCGAACCACAACAAGGCGCAGAAGGCGTTCCGCGTTGCCTTCCACCTGGCGGCCGAGGCAGACGACGCGCCACTCGCCGGCCACATTCTTCGAGCGGCAGCCCATCAGGCGGTCGATCTTGGTCATCCGCAACGCGCCCTCGAACTCGCAGAAGGGTCCGTCGATCGCTCCCGGTATCACCTCGCGAGCCCACGGGAGCGAGCACTGCTCGGCGTGGTCCACGCCCGTGCCCTGGCGGCGGCCAGGCGGAAGACCGAAGCGCTTGCGGCACTTCGCCTTGCCGAGTCCGATCTCAGCAAGGCGAAAGGAGGCGGTGAGGAGCCAGCCAGGGTCTTCTTCTTCGCCGAAGCATCCCTTGCACACGAAACAGCCGCCACATTGCGAGACCTCGGCGATCTGAAAGGTGCGGAGTCCGAGTTCAAGCGCAGCGTCCGCACCCGCGCGCTTCCCCTCGCGGCCCGCACACACGCCGTCACGCTTGGATACCTCGGTGACGTCCAGGTCAGGCAGGGGCAGATCGACGCGGCCTGCGCTACATGGCAGCAAGCACTGGACACCATGAGCGGTATCCAGTCCGGTCGCGCACGAGAGGTGGTCGTGCGGATGCGCCAAGCGCTCTCCCCGGTGCGGGGACGAGGCGGATCCGCGGCGGCGGAACTGGATCGGCGTGCTCGCGCCATGCTGCGCGGCATAGGCTGACCGAGCCGTTACAGCGGGGACCTGTTGAGACTGCCGTGTCCTCGTTGGTTGGGACTCGCAGGAATGAGGACATTGATGTCTGGGGCGTTCGAGGTCAAGCCCATCGCGACAGTGGTTGGCGGGCACATGGTGCCTGCCGACGATTTCCAGGGCGGCGTGGAGTCGATCATCCGGGTCAGCGAGGAATTCCCCCTCGAAACGCTCCAGGGCATCGAAGAATTTTCCCACCTCGCCGTTATCTGGCGATTTAGCCTGGCCTCGCCAGCTGACGTCGAGCTTCACGCACGTAGCCCTCGGGGGAACACGAGGTGGCCAGCCACTGGGACATTCGTTCACCGCAATCACCGGCGTCCCAACCAGTTGGCAACGTCCTACCCACGCCTGCTGAGTGTGGACGGCCATGACTTGGTCGTGACGGACCTGGACGCCGTTGACGGCACCCCAATTATCGACATCGCCCCCTGGTTTCAAGAAATGGGACCCCGCGGCCGAGTGCGCCAGCCGGAATGGCCCAGCGAAATGCTTGCCCAGTACTGGACACTCGCCAGTGAGCGTATAAATTGATTCGCTCACATCCGCTGAGTGGCAGCGGGCGACTGTCAGCGATCCCCTAAGGGGCCTGACCCTCCCCGGCACCTCCGGGGAAGGGGTAAAGACTGTATGCGGAGCCGCGGTCACGACTGTGCCGAACTGGGCCAGCATTGTGAGCCGGCACACAATGCTGCGCAGCGACGAAAGATCCACGAATGGCTGTGTGAGCGTGGGCTTCGACTCCCACTCGTAGAGCCAGCGCTCATCCCGAGTCGGGATCGGAACGTACTCGTAGATCCTTTGACCGTTTGGGTTGTGGACGGTCAGCACGAAGTCGCCTCCGTAGGTCGAAGTTCGAAGCAGCTGACGGGCCAACCCCTCGGGGCGGGCACCCCATGCGAGGAGCCCATCCACTCGGAGGCCGGATGCGGAACCAGCACACAGCGAGACGCGCCATGCCAGCAGTGGGGGGAGGCGTGAATATCGCGAACTTCTCGGAGCGAGTGCGAAAATCCGCGAATTCGCGCTCGGAGGCGCCGTTATGACTTACCGTCCATATGTGAGGACCGTTCGCACTGCACCAGGTGAGCACTCCAACTCGGGTAAACCGGGCCCCAATCGGGCCTTGGCGGAGGCGCTTTGTCAGGCCGGTTGGTCGCCGCGAGAGCTGATGCGTGTGCTCAACCCGCGTCTGACAGCGGTCGGTGAACATGCCTTGCACCTCACAGCGCCACACGGCTGGTTGGCGGGCGGGCGACCGCGATCTCAGACGGTGCGACGGCTGACCGCCACCGCGCTCAGTGAAGCTACGGGCATCCCGTACACCGTCGCTGGTCTCTGGGGCGATCAGCGCAACGGCAAGGAAGCTGAGAGAGGGGCCACCGACGACCTGCTCGGGCGTCGCTCGCTAGGCGACGTTCTGGCTTCCGCCGTGGCCTGGACCGCAGCAGACCCGCGCGACCAGGCCACTACCAAGCCGGCTAGCGAGGAGCAGCTCTTCGGCGCGGTCTGGGACGCAACCCACCAAGCTGCTTCTCAGCCGAGCCTCGGCCCGGGAACGGACCAGGTCCTTCCTCCGGTGATGGATGTTCTTGAAGCCCATCTTCGGGGGCTGCGCCGCCTTGATGACACGGCGGGTGGTGGAGCCCTTCCTCAGCGTTACGTGCGAACCGAACTGCTCGGTGTCCTGGACCTGTTGCGTAACTGTCGTTACTCTCCTGAGATTCGCCTGCGCCTGCTCATCACGGCCAGTGGTTTGTCGCAACTTGCCGGTTGGATGGCTTTCGACGCCGACCTAGCTGCCCCCGCGCAGCGCTATCAGCTATTCGCCATCCGTCTTGCTCGCGCAGCTAACGACAGCAACGGAGCCGCCAATGTGCTGGGCATGCTGGCCTATCAGCATGCGGCCGCTGGCAAGCCTTCCTCCGCACTGCGTTTTGCGGAGGCGGCAGTTGAGCACACTGCTCGAAGCGCCCCCACCGTGCGCGCCCGAGCCCTCGGTCGCCTAGCCACTGCTCATGCTGCTGCGGGCGATATTGACGCCTTCCGCAATGCCACTGACCAGTGTCGTGTACTGCTGGACCACCGTAGAGACGATGATCCTCCATCGTTGTACTACTTCACAGCAGAGCAGGTGGCAGCTGAGTCAGGGCATGCCCTGGTGGAACTGGCTGCTGCAAACCCTGCCCAGGCGCGACGCCTCCTCGCCGAGGCCACAGACCTACTCACACCCTTGACGGACCACGGCGCGAACAGCGGGTACCCCCGCTCTGCGTTGCTGCACGGGATACACCTGGCCCGAGCCCACCTTCTCCGCCGGGACTCGGAGACCAGTGTCGGCACACTCCTTCACCTGGCGGGTCGTGTCCCCGACGTGCAGTCGATCCGTTGCCGCAATCTGCTGAGTCGAATTCGACGCCAGGTCGGTAACCGCGTCCAGTCAGGGACATGTGCTGATGCGCTCCTAGCGGTGGACAGGGCACTATCGGCTGCATGACGTTCCTCAGTGCCGCTCGGCCGTGCCAGACGGGCCACCCGTCCCTGACAGTCACTTCCTACGGTGATCCCGAAGCCCGGCGCCTCACACGAGCGCTCCACGCCGAGCAGGTTGCTGTCTACGGATTCGCTGATGACCCTGATGGCACTCCGGCGAGTCACTATGTGTTGCCTCAGGGCCTCTTCGTCATCGCCAGGTGTGACGATTCTCCAGAGGCAGTCGGTTGCGGAGGCTGGCGGTTGCTGTCGCCGGGTACCGCAGAGATTAAACGTATGTACGTGACACAAGAGGGCAGGGGCAGAGGAATAGGACGGCAGATTCTGGAGCATCTGGAGTCGCAGGCGGTTTCTCGTGGCGTGATCCGGATGGTCCTAGAAACGGGAGTTCGGAACGACGCGGCGCTCGCCTTGTATCGAAGCTGCGGATATCAACCCTGCCCGTCGTACGTTCCAGGTAGAGACTCAAGCGTGAATCGCGCTATGGCCAAGTCCGTGTCTCTATCCACTTCGACAGTGAGCGCTCACTAGCAGTCCACTGGCACGTACGGCATCTACATTCTTGCGTCCATCGACGGCGTACCGGGTTCTGGAGGACTTCGCATCGGCTGAGGGCAATCGGACGCTTTTGTTGCCGTCGGCGCGTCTCACTGCCCGCTTCTCAAGCCGCCGGCCGCGCATGCCCCCGGACTTCTCTACGCAGCGCCTGTTGCGGATCGCGGGACGTTCTCGGAGCGCTCGACGGTGACTGCCACACCGCCTACTCGATCCCACGTTGCATGCGCCGCCACTTTGGCTCAGCAGTGAAGGCTTCGAGACAGTGACCGCGCGCCAGGGCGGACAGGCATTGGAAGGGCGCGTCTACCCCGGGCTCGTAGCAGCTCCCGGTTCTGCGGCTCCCGGCTTGCGGCTCACCGACCTCAGCCGAAGGGAGTGGGGGATCTTCGACGCCTTCGAAGACGACCGCTACGACCTGGGTGACGTGGAGCTGACATCAGGCGGGCGCGGACTCGCTTATCTCTGGCCGGAGGGCGATGTCCGTGACGAGAACTGGGACGCCCAGCAGTTCAAGGTCCTCCACCTTCAGGAGTACGCTGCTCGCTGCGCACGGATCGCCCCCGCTTGGCTGCCGAAGCTGGCCAGTAGATCAAGCGGCGTTCGAGGGGCCGCGGGCTCCTCAAACGCCGCACTGCTGCGCGGTCGATGGACAGTCGCCGGCCCTCCCGCCTGCGAGGCCGGGGCCGGCCAGTGACGACCCCAGGTCGGCGCGGCGGGCTCGTGATCATGGGGCACCGCTTCGGCGATTGCCGTCCTGAAGGAATCGGCAGGGCGCCCCAGGGGCCACCAAGAAATCCGCCCACGGCAGACGAGAAAGTACCCCAAGGGACTGGAAGCTCCTCCGGGACTATGTCAACGTACAACGTCGCGTAAAACACCAGGTCAGTGACGGTGTGTGGCTTGCTTGCGGCGCTGAATGGCACTGCGGCCAGCAACACAACTCGTCGCTGATCTGGTCGGTCTCCTCGATGAGACCTATTCCAGGAGGGCAACCTGTCGAGTCCCGCAATACGCTCCATCCGTTTCACCGCCCCCGTCCTGCTGGCGCTCGGCTCCCTGAACGCGTGGACCGCCCAGGCGACTGGAGACTACGCCGCGCTCTCCACGGCCCTGTGCCTCTGTGTCTGCGCAGCCGGGCTTTTCGGCGAGGACTTGGTGCAGCGCGAGCACCGCCAGGACGTAGTGGTGCTCGCACACGTAGCGGCTCACCCCGGTAGTGAGATCCGTGTCATTGCCCGAGCCGTCGGTGCCCCCGAACGCGTCGTGACTCGAAACCTCAGCCGACTCACTGAGCAAGGGCTCGTGGTCCTGGTCGAGGACGACGCCCACCCCGCGCTCAGGTCATACCGACTTGCCTCGTAGCCTGCGAATGCGCGCGGAATATACGCCACGATCCCCGGTTACCGAAACCGGGGATCGTGGGGACGATAGAGGCTGTTCATTCTCGGCTGTGCTTGGCGGTGGAGCCGTGGCGAACGCAGTAGGCGGTGCTGCAAAGATTCAAGGAGGCAACGAGCGGCTCCCACCTGCTGCTGCCCTGAAATCCGCAGTGCCTATTCGCTGACAGACAGCGACACCCTCGCCGAGCTGGCGTGGGCTCCCGGCCTTGTGGATCCCGCCCTGTCGCTCCGCCCTCCTTCGCAAGGAAGACCATCTGATGTGCCGATCCGCGATCCCCCCTGCCTTGATTCGATCGCTCAGCCGTCTGTGTGGGCGCGTGCCGTCACTTCGCCCGACTCGGAACTGACGATTATGACTCTACAAAGCATGCTGACCGCAAAAGAGGCGGCAGATTTCCTGAACGTGTCCCTGACCTGGATGTATCGAGATGCGCCAAAGCTTGGGCTAACTGGATACAAATTCGGCCGTGGGAGGAATGCCAAACTTCGATTTAAGTACAGCGAAGTAATCAAATGGCTTGAGCAGCAGAAGATTCACTAACACGCAAACGGCGCGACTGAGGAGTGGCTGTATTGATTCCCGTCAAGCTTGCCCGAGGGATGGGGAGCTTCCTGAAGAACTGTTCTTGCTCGAAGCCCACGCGGTGCCCTCACACGTACACAATCCGCTACCGCGACCCTGCGGGAAAGCAACGCGAAGAAACTGGCTACCCGACGCAAGACGCTGCCAAAGATCGACTAACGGCAATCTATAACGATAAGCGCAACACTCCCATTTCTGTCGCTGAGGTCAGGGCTCAGCTGGGTCGAATGACCTTCAAGGAGTATGCAGAGGATTGGCGTACCCGTCGGCGCGACATCGTTGAATATGCCACGGGCCCTGCTCACGAGACGTATCTGCGGGCGCATTTGTACCCGGAGTTTTCTTCCAGGAAAATGGAAACGTTCGCTCCGATGATCCTGGAACGCTTCATTGCGACCATGGAGCGGAACGGTGTGCAGCTCGGGACGCAGAGGAACGCGTACGGCATCCTTCGTGCGATCCTGACGGATGCCTTTCGCAAAGGGGCAATCGGGGAGGATCCTACGCTGGGGGTCATACCGCCGAAATATGTACCTGACCGGGCAGTGATCCCCACAAAGGGCTACGTGCAAGAGGCGGCAAAGAACGCTGACTTCCAGCTGACCATGCAGATGCGGATGATGTATGGGTGTGGCCTGAGGAGTGGTGAAGCTCGCGCCGTCAACATCAACAACATCGTTGCTGACGATGTATATCGAGTGACGGAGCAAATACATCACAATACCTACCGGCCTGCTCCATTGAAACATCGAGAGGCTGGCGATTTTCGCGAGGTGCCGCTGCCGCGATCGGTCAAGGAAGCCGTTGAACGATTCGCGGAGAGGTATGGTGTCTCGGAGGACGGGTACCTGCTTCGCGGTCCGACGGGATACTTCACGTACTCCATGGAGTCTCGGCGGGTCAGGAACCTTTTCAAGAAGGCGCCGCCTCCAGAGGGTATGACGTTGTACGGATTTCGCCACTACTTCGCATCGAACTGCTTGAGCCACGGGATCCCAATCACGGATGTCGCGGAGTGGATGGGCCACAGAAACATCCAAATCACTTACCGTACCTACCGGCATCTGATGCCGGGGTCGATCGCTGCTGCCGCAAAGATCTTGGACCACGACCTCGTTGCGTAGAGGGGGCTGACATGTCGGCCACCGGACGGGGTCTCGACTGATGCTGACGCTTTGCTGACCCCAGATGGCTTTAAGGCGCCGTGACCAGCAAGAACGCTGATCTGGTGCATGTGCGGCTTCCACTGGCACCGTCCGATCCAGGCCCTGGCCAACAGCCCCATGGTCTGCTCGGGTTGCTGCTCGGTCTTCCGCCGTGACGACCTGATGGCCTTCGGCGGCTTCCCGGAACGCACCATCGTCGAGGACATGGATTTCACGTGGTCCCAGCAGATCGCGGGCAGACGCGCGGTCTACGTCTCCGACGCGGTAGCCCTCGCGGCCGACCCTGAAGACCTCACCTACCTCCGCAAACAGGTCTGGCGCTGGATGGCCGGCTTCTGCCAGAACGTCCGGCTCCACCTCGGGCGGCTGATCGTCCACAAACCCTTGCTGGCGGTCTGGGTGCTGCTGGCGCTGCTGGAGATTCTCACCGCACCGCTCTGGTGGGCGACACCCTTCGTGATCGCCGCGACCACGGACCAGCCACCCGCACTCGCCTTCCTCTGGTGGGCCGGAGCCGAGATCCTCCTGACCCTCCCACCTCTGCTCTACGCCGCCCATCGGCGCAAACTCCCGCTTCCTGGCGTCCTGTTGAACATCCCGTGTGTCTACGCCACCAAGGCCGTCAACCTCGTCTACGCCTGGAAGGCCCTCGTCGTCGAGCTGCTGCTGGTCCCCCTCCGCCTCTCGCGGGGGCTGACCGTCTACGAGAAGGGACGCGCCGATCACCGGACGGCACAGGCAGCTCCCGCAGGGGCGGGGTGAGGGGCCGGGCTTACTCACCTAGGGGCGGCCGCCTTCCGTACGGCCGGTACGGCCGGCGGCCCTCATAGCATCGGTTTCAGGTCACCGTGTCCACGGTCGGCAGGAAGGGCAGCGGCCGGGTTCGCCGGGAGAGCCGCTCTTCTCGTGCTCTGGCAGGCCGTCAGGCCGGGCCGAATCCGAGCGGGTGCGGTTACCGCCCGGCCTAGCCTGATCCCGCCGAAGTGTTGCTGGCTCACCCTTGTGCAAAGAGAGGTACCGAACGTGCCCGCTGTCGCACCCGACGGACGCAAGATGTTGCGCCTGGAGGTCCGGAACAGCCGGACGCCCATTGAGCACAAGCCCGAGTGGATCAAGACCCGGGCGACAATGGGTCCCGAGTACAACCACCTCCGGAACCTGGTGAAGAGCGAGGATCTGCACACGGTCTGCCAGGAGGCCGGCTGTCCCAACATCTTCGAATGCTGGGAGGACCGGGAGGCCACCTTCCTCGTCGGTGGTGACCAGTGCACCCGGCGGTGCGACTTCTGCCTGATCGACACGGGCAAGCCGCAGGAGCTGGACCGCGACGAGCCGCGCCGGGTGGGCGAGTCCGTCGTCACGATGGACCTCAACTACGCGACGATCACCGGCGTCGCGCGCGACGACCTGGCGGACGGCGGTGCCTGGCTGTACGCGGAGACCGTGCGCCGGATCCACGCGATGACAGCGGCACGCGAGGCCGGGCGTACCAAAGTGGAGCTGCTCGCACCCGACTTCAACGGTGCGCCGGAGGCACTGGACGAGGTCTTCTCGTGTCGTCCCGAAGTGTTCGCGCACAATGTCGAGACGGTGCCGCGGATCTTCAAGCGGATCCGCCCCGGCTTCCGCTACGAGCGCTCGCTGGAGGTCATCTCCAAGTCCCGCGAGGCCGGTCTGGTCACCAAGTCGAACCTCATCCTGGGCATGGGCGAGGAGCGCGAGGAGATCAGCCAGGCGCTGCAGGACCTCCACGACGCGGGATGCGAGCTGATCACGATCACCCAGTACCTGCGCCCGACCGTGCGCCACCACCCCATCGAGCGCTGGGTCAAGCCCGCCGAGTTCGTGGAGCTGAAGGAAGAGGCCGAGGAGATCGGCTACGCGGGTGTCATGTCCGGCCCGCTGGTCCGCTCCTCCTACCGCGCCGGCCGCCTTTACCAGCAGGCCATCGAGCGGCGCGAGGTCGAGGCGTCCAGTCAGGCGGTCTGACGCTCCCGGCCCGCCGCCCGCCGGGCAGGTGACGGAGCAGAATCCCATGGTCGGCTGCCTGCTGCGGCTCCTATGATGGCCAGCCCTGACCGCTGGCGGCCACGGCCGCACGATCCGCGCCGCAGGGCAGTGAATGTCCGCCGACGCACCCATAAATGACTTCTGATCACATACCGCACACCTTCCAGGTCGACCTCCGGGGCCTGGTGGATCTGCTCTCCCACCACCTCTACTCCAGCCCCAGGGTCTATCTGCGCGAACTGCTGCAGAACGCCGTGGACGCCCTCACCGCACGCCGCGCCGAGCAGCCCGACTGCCCCGCCCGGGTGCGCCTGCACGCGGACGCCGATGGGCTGCGCGTGACGGACACCGGGATCGGCCTGACCGAGGCCGATGTGCACAACCTGCTGGCCACCATCGGCCGCAGCTCCAAGCGCGACGGCCTGGAGTCGGCCCGCTCCGAATTTCTCGGTCAGTTCGGCATCGGTCTGCTGGCGTGCTTCGTCGTCGCGGAGGAGATACGCGTCGTCAGCCGCTCCGCGCGGGACACCACTGCCCCGCCCGTCGAATGGACGGCCCGCGACGACGGCTCGTACACGGTGCGCACGCTGCCCGCAGACGCGCACCCCGAGCCCGGCACCACGGTGCACCTCACGGCCCGGCCCGGCGCCGCCGAATGGCTCGCCGAGGACAAAGTGCGGGGTCTCGCCAAGGACTTCGGATCGCTCCTGCCCTACGACGTACGGGTGGGGGAGGAGCCGGTCACCGACCGCCCGGCCGTCTGGGAGCGCCGCTACCCGAACCCCGCCGCACGGCGTGTCGCCCTCGCCCGCCACTGTCATCAGCAATTCGGCTTCACCCCGCTCGACTCCATCGACCTGGAGGTGCCGGTCGCGGGCGTACGCGGGGTCGCCTACGTCCTGCCGTCCGCCGTCAGCCCCGCCCAGCGCGCCGGGCACCGGGTCCACCTCAAGGGCATGCTGCTGACGGAACGGGCCGACGAACTGCTCCCCGACTGGGCGTTCTTCGTCCGCTGCGTCATCGACACCGACAGCCTGCGCCCCACCGCCTCCCGCGAGAGCCTGTACGCCGACGAGACCCTCGCCGCGGTCCGTGAGGCCCTCGGCGCGCGCGTCAAGGACTGGTTCACCGGACTCGCCGCCGGAGAACCCGAGCGGCTCGCACAGTTCCTGTCCGTGCACCACCTGGGCGTGAAGTCCCTGGCCAGGCACGACCGGGAGGTGCTGACCACCATGCTGCCCTGGCTGCCGTTCGAGACCACGGACGGGCAGCTGTCCTTGGCGGAGTTCGCCCGCCGGCACCCTGTCGTGCACTTCACGCGGACCGTCGAGGAGTACCGGCAGGTCGCCGCGATCGCCGCCGCGCAGGGCATCGGCGTCGTCAACGGCGGCTACACGTACGACGCCGAGCTCGTCGAGCTGCTGCCGTCGGTACGGCCCGGCACCGGCGTCGCCGAACTCGACGCCGACACCGTCACCGCCCACCTCGACCCGGTCGACCCCGCCGAGGAACTGGCCCTGTCCGGTTTCCTCGCCGCCGCCCGGAGCAAACTCGACCCGCTCGGCTGCGACGTGGTGCTGCGCACCTTCCACCCGGTGTCCGTCCCCGCCCTTCACCTGGACGACCGCTCGGCCCGCCAGGAACGGGCCCGCGCCGAGGAAGAGACCCAGGCAGATGAGTTGTGGGCCGGCATCCTCGGCAGCCTGCGCGGCAGCGCACCGCGCGCCCGGCTCGTCCTCAACCACCACAACCCGCTGGTCCGCCGGATCGCCCGGATCGACGACCCGGAACTCGCCGGGACCGCCGCCGAGGCGCTCTACGGCCAGGCCCTGCTGATGGCCCCGCGCCCGCTGCGGCCCGCCGACTCGGCACTGCTCAACCGTGCGTTCCTGGACCTGCTGGGCCGGGCCACGCACTCGGACGGCCAGGAGGAAAGCCGATGACGCACGAGAACACCACGCCGCACACCGTCGAGTCGATCCGCCGCGCCCTGTGGGAGAACGACGCCGAGCCCAAGGGGCCGTCCCGCAACCACCGCGCCGAGGAACTCGTCGCCCTCGCCGAGACGACCGGCGACCGGCAACTGCTCCTCGACGCACTCCTGGACCTGATCAGCTCGTACCAGTTCAGCTCGGAGAGCGGCAGGACGCTGGTGCCGTTCTCCCGGCTGCTGCGCATGTGGGACGAGAACCCGGAGGACTTCAGCGGCCCGGCCCTCCACCGGCTCCACTGGCGGTTCAAATGGATCATCTACAGCCTCACCGGTAACCCCGACATCCCGCTGGACGCCGTCCGCCGCTGGCTCCCGGACATGGAGCGCCACTACCGCATTGCCGGGTATTCCCTGCGCCCGGTCCGCGCGGCCGAGTTCTACCTCGCCCAGCACATCGGAGACGACGCCCTGGCCGCCCGGCTCCTGGCGGAGTGGAGGGCCGCCGACCGCGACGGTATGAGCGACTGCCTGGCCTGCGAACTCAACGACCAGGGCGAATGGCACGCGGCCCGCGCGGACGACGAGCGCGCCATCGCCACCTGGGCACCCGTACTGAACGGTGAACAGTCCTGTGCGGAGCAGCCGCACCACATCCTCGCCCTGTCCCTGGTGCCGCTGCTGCGCCTCGGGCGAGTCGAGGAGGCCCGCCGCAATCATCTCCGGGGCTATCGCCTGGCCCGGGGCAACGGCAGCCTCGTACCGGCCATCGCCCGCCACATCGAATTCTGCGCACTGACCGGCAACGAAGCGCGTGGCCTGGAGATCCTCGCCGAACATGCGGCGTATCTCGACAACGACGGAGAACCGCTCTCCCGGCTGCAGATACTGAGCGCCGCGGCCTTGCTGCTGCGCCGTCTCGTGGAACTCGGCCACGCCGACCGGCCCGTGCCCCTGCCGGGCGGCACCACCGTCACCACGGAACGGCTCCTGGCCCGTACGCAGGAAGCCGCCGACGGCCTGGCCCGCCGCTTCGACGCGCGCAACGGCACCGACCGGGTCGGCACCTGGGTGGCCGCGCGGATCGCCGGCACGCCGTTCACCGACCGGCTCCCCCTCGGTGTCCGCGGCGCCCGGCTCGCCGCCGGCTCCCCCGCCCGTCCGCAGTCCGCACCGGAACCCGCTCCGGCGGCGGTGGAGGCCGGCTCCGAAGACCTCACCGCACAGCTGGCCGAGGCCCGGCGCCTCACCCTGGCCCAGCACCCGGACGCACGCGCCGCGTGGCGGACGGTCGCCGGAACCGCCGAACGGACCGGCACCGCACTGGACGCGTCCGCCCGCGCCGACGTGACCTACCACGCCGCCATCGACGCACTCGACGACCCGGACACGGCCATCGCGCTGTTCCGCCGGGCCGCCGAGCAGTTCGAGGCCGCCGGTGACCCCGGCGAGGGCGCGGCCGGCCGGGCCCGGGCCGCTTACACCATGGCGGTCTCCGGCCGCATGGAGGAGGGGCTCGCCGAACTCGACGCGCTCTGCGGACAGTTGCGCACCCTGCACGCCGACGGCCGGGCCACTGCCCGGCAGCTGACCGGGGCGCTCCTGTCCGCGGCCCGCGTCCGGCTGGTCATGATCCAGGCGGCGCCGGACCCCGCAGCGGCCGCGGAAGCCCTCACCGATGAGCTCCGTGCGGCGCTCGGCCTCGCCGAGCAGTACCGCACCGAGGACCAGCGGATGCTGTCCCGCATCGCCGACACCTCCTGCCTGCTGGGCGGCCTGCTCGCCGGGCGCGGCGACGCCCCGCAGGCCGCGGAGCTGTTCGGCCGGGCGGTGGAGCTGTACCACGAGGCCGCCGTCCCCTGGTTCGCCGCGGAGGCCGAGGCCCGGCTCGCCGAACTCTCCCTCTCGCTGGGCCGTCCGCAACAGGCCGAGCAGGCCGCCCGCGCCGCCCTCGACCACGGCGCCGAGCTGCTCGAACCGGTCGGCCGCGCCCACCTCCACCTCATCGTCGCGGAGGCCCTGGCCGCCACCGGTCAGGACGACAACGAGGTGGCCGACCATGCCCTCGAAGCCACGCACTGGGCCGACGAGGTGGCCGGCAGCGAAGGGCTCGGTGCCTGGGCGCAGCTGGTGCTCGGCGGCGCCCTGCTCCGCCTCCGGCGCTTCGACGAGGCGGCGTCCGTCCTGGAAAGCGCGCTGCCGGACCTCGCGGAGCACCACCATGAACGACAGGTCGTGCAGGCCCGCTGGTGGCTCGGCGAATGCCTGGACGCGCTCGGCGCCCCCCGGCAGGCCGGCGAACACTTCCTGCTCGCGGCCGACATCGCCAAGGGCTGGGACGGACAGCGCGACCACGCCGTCCTCGCCCACCTCGCCGGTGACGCCCTCAACGGCGCCGGGCTGAACGAGCAGGCCGCCGCTGCCTACGCCCGCGCCGAGGAACTCTGGCGTGCGCTCGGCCGGCCGCACAACGCGGCCCGCGCCGTGCGTGCCCAGGCCTGGCTCGCGCTGCGCGACGCCGGGCGCGGCCTGCCGGTCGCCCGCGACCTGATGGCCACCGCCGAGCAGTTGCTCACCGAGGCCGTCGCCGAGCCGGCGGACGACGACAGCCACGCCATGCTGCGGGCCGAACTCGCCGGCACCTACCGCCAGACCGGCGAACTGCTGGTCCGTGGCTGCGACTCCGAGCCCGGCGACGAGGACGACGACGGCACGGCACGGCGCGCCTACGAGGACGCCCTCGACTGCGCGGAGAAGGCGATCGCCGTCTTCGCCTCGCTCGGCGAGACGGCACGCCACGACCGCACCGGCGCCCAGTTGATGGCCGCTTGGCTGGAGGCCCACCTCGGTCGCGGCTCCGCCGCCGGCACCCGCGCCCGTGCCGTCCTGGACGACTACGGTGACGACGACGGCAGCGGGACCGATGACAGCAGCGGGACCGACGAGACCGCGAAGCGCCGCCGGGCCGAGGTGCGGGCCCTGCTCGACTACCTCGCGTAGGCGGATCCGCACGCGGCAGCGGGACGCGGGTGCGGGACGCGGGTGCGGGACGCGGGTGCGGGGGAGTGCGCACGATTCCCCCGCACCGGCCCCAGCGCGCCGGAATTCCGACCGGCGCGCCGCAGCACGGCGCGGCGCGGCGGCCGCGGCGGCCTCCGCGGCGTCCCGCCCAGCAGGCCGTTCACGTGTATCAGGCAGCTGCTGGCTGAGGGGTGTTCCCGTGCTTCCCTCCGGTGCCGGATATCGCGGCGCGGGGCCCACCGGGAGTAGGTGACGGCTCCTCGCCCGCCCCGCGCAGGGCCGGAGGTCAGCTCCCGGCTCTGAGGGCTTCCAGGTGCCGTCGCAGTACCTGCCGGAGCAGCTTCGGCGGATAGCGGTCCGGCAGCAGAGTTGCCTGGAGGGTGAGGCCGTCGAGGAGGGCGGCCAGTCGCGTGCTTTCCAGTTCGGCATCCATGCCGTCCGGCAGCCCACCGGCGGATTGGACTTCGTGCAGCACGCGCGACATCAGGGCGTGCAGGTCGGCCTGCATTTCGGCGGCGCAGGGCCGCAGTTCGGGGCGGGTGAGCGCCGCGGCGGCGAAGGCGAGCCAGAGCGCGGACTCCTGACGGCGGGCCTCGTCCAGGGGGAGGAACTCGGCCAGCAGCTCCTCCGTTCCGGCCCGGCGGTCGGTGCCGGCGTCGGGAGCCAGGAGCCGCTCGGCGTGGGCGCCGATGCGGTCGCCGATGCGCCGGCTCAGCTCCCGCATCGTGAAGGTCATCAACTCGTCGTGGTCGGCGAAGTAGTGGCGGACCGAGCCGATGGCGAGTCCGGCTTCCTCGGCGACATTGCGCAGCGACGCATGCTCCAGCCCATGGCGGGCGGCGACGGACAGGACGGCCTGCGCCACCGCCCTGCGGCGGGCTGCGGGATCGACGATCTTTGGCACATTGCCTTTATAGCACGACCGGGCTAACATCCTTTTTTAGCTCAATCGTGCTACGAAAATGGATGGTGTCTACGTGAACCCCTGGCTGCTCGCTGCGATCATCGCGGTGGTCGTGATCGCGGTCGTGATCAAGCGGATGATCGGTGAACCGGTCAACGCGCGGGACCTCTTCGTGGCCCCGGCGGTCCTGACCGGGATCGGTGTCCTGACCCTCCTCAAGAAAACGGATCTGACCGGCACCGACCTCACCTGGGTCATCGCGGGCGCCGTCCTCGGTGCGGCACTCGGCGCACTCCGTGGCGCCAGCGTTCAGCTCGTCGACAAGGGAGGTGTCCTGTGGCAGCGATACACCGGCCGCACCTTCCTCGCCGTGATCGGCACCCTGGCGGTCATGGCCGGCTTCAGTTTCCTGGCGGCGAAGATGGGCATGCACGAGGACGCGCGCCCCCTCCAGCTCTCCATCGGCGTGAGCTTCCTCGGCGAGTCCCTCATGATCGGCCGCCGCGGCATGACTTCGGGGATCCCCTTCGCCCCGGCACGTACACGCTGACGCCTGACCCTGCCCCGTGCCCGCACGCTCATGTATGGGCGTATGTATGAGTACGGGGCGAGGTTCTGGCGCCCCACCTGCCGCGAATCCCCTTGACCTGAAGTGCGATTGAGGTTCTAGCGTGTCCGCGAGTTGATCATCGTCGGACGGCAGGAGAAGGCACCCGTGATCCTCGTGACAGGAGCCACCGGAAACATAGGACGTGCTCTGCTGACGGAGTTGCGTGCGTGCGGCGCCGGTCCGGTGAGAGGTCTCACCCGGGACGCCGCTCGGGCCGCGTTCCCCGAGGGGGTCGACGCCGTTGAGGGAGATCTCGCGCGCGTGGAAACCCTCAACTCGGCCCTCGACGGCGTGCGTTCACTGTTCCTGGTGCAGGGCATGGGGGCAGAGGGCGAGGTCCTTGAGGCCGCTCGGGAGGCAGGTGTGGAGCATGTGGTCCTCGTGTCGTCGATCACGGTGCAGACCCACCCACACCTGCCCGCTGCCGGGGTGAACGCGGCCGTCGAGAGGTTGCTGAAGGACACCGGGATGGCCTGGACGATCCTGCGGCCGACGCAGTTCGCTTCCAACACCTTGTGGTGGGCGACGTCGATCCGCGAGCACCGGACGGTCCAGGTGCCGTACGCGGACCTGGGACTTCCCACCATCCATCCCGCGGACATCGCGGCAGTGGCCCGAGCGGTGCTCGTCGAGCCGGGCCACCGGGGGCGGACGTACCCGCTGACCGGACCGGAACGCGTCACGGCACGGCAGCAGGTAGCGGCCCTCGCTGCGGCTCTGGGAGAAGAGGTGTCCCTGGTCGGGATCAGCCGGGAGCAGGCCCACCGGCAGATGGTTTCCTTCCTGGGGGACGAGACCGCGAACGCGGTGCTCGACCTCATGGGCGGGGACATCAACGACGAACTGCTGAAGGTGCACGACACCGTCCCGCGGATAACAGGCCGCTCCGCCACCCCCTTCCCCCAATGGGCCGCGGAGCATGCCGCCGCCTTCCGCTGAGCGCCTCATCGGGAAGGGGCGGCCGCCGCCCCTGCGCTTCAACGCTCTGCACCCCTGGATGGGCTGGGACGACAACGCGCTCCGTCTGGGCCGCCGGTCGCAGACCCTGTCCCGGAGGACGGCAAGTGCAGGACTGCTGCTGATTCCGTCGGCCTTCACGGGACCCGGCCTGCTCACCCGGGTGGCGCTGCCGGAGCCGCCCCAACTCGCCTACCCGGCACGCGGCGTCGGCGCACTGTGGGAACCCCGCCCCGTGGCCGGGACCCCGCCCCGTGGCCGGGACCGCGGCCCTCGCCGCCGTACTCGGCCGTTCGCGGACCCGGCTGCCGACCGAACTGGAAACCCCGGCCTCCACCACCGAACTGGCAGACCGCACGAGGCTCTCCCCGGCCGGTTCTCCCCGTACCTCACCGCGCTGCGCGCCGCGGGCCTGGTCAGCGCCCACCGAGCCGGCCGCTCCGTGTGGTACGCCCGCACCTCCGTCGCGGAATCCCTCCTCGCCGCGGCCTGCCCATAGGGTTCGGCCCCGCGGCGTCCCCTCCGCCGGGGGAGTGGGACGCCGCGCGGTGCTCAGCGCAGGGTACGGAAGAAGGATCGGATGTCGGCGACGAGTGTGTCCGGGGCCTGAAGTGCGGCGAAGTGGCCGCCGGTGGCGTACTCCGCCCAGTGGGTGAGGTGGTGCGAGAGCGACGCCAGTCCGCGGAGGGCGTGGTCGCCGAGGAAGTTGGCCACCCCGGTGGGAACGCCTGAGGGCGCCGGGCGTTCACCCCAGCCGTCCGCACCGGCTTCGAGGTAGAGCCGGGCGGCCGACCCGGCGGTGGAGGTGAGCCAGAGGGCGCTGACATTGGTCAGCACGGCGTCCCGGTCGACCGGTGTCTGCCGGGTTCGGGTCGGATCATGGTCGACGAACCATTCCAGGTTCCAGGCCAGTTGCCCTGCGGGTGAGTCATTGAGCGCATACGCCACCGTCTGCGGACGGGTGGCCATCTGGGTGGCGTAACCGGAGTGTCCGTACCACCACAGCTCGTTTTCCCGCGCTCGCTCACGTTCGGCCCCGGAAAGGTTGTCCAGCTCGTCCGGGCTGACCGCTGTCGCGGCGTTGACCAGCGCGTTGACATGGACGCCGAGGACGTTGCCGGGGGCGACCCGGCCGAGTTCGGGGGAGACCAGGGCGCCGAAGTCGCCGCCCTGCGCGCCGTACCGGTCGTAGCCGAGGCGTCGCATCAGTTCGGCCCAGGCGCGGGCGATGCGGCGGGTTCCCCAGCCCTTGTCCTGGGTGGGCCCGGAGAAGGCGAACCCGGGGACGGAAGGCGCGACGACATGAAAGGCGTCGGCCGGGTCCGCTCCGTGTGACCGCGGATCGGTGAGCGGACCGAGGATGCCCAGGAAGTCGTTGACCGTGCTGGGCCAGCCGTGGGTGACGATCAGCGGGGTGGCCTCCGGTTCGGGGGATCGGACGTGCAGGAAGTGCACGTTCTGCCCGTCGATGACGGTGGTGAACTGCGGAAGGGCGTTGAGCCGGGCCTCGTGTACCCGCCAGTCGTATGCGTCGGCCCAGTACGCGACGAGCTCCTTGAGGTACGGGAGGGCGACGCCGTAGTCCCAGCCCGCCGCGGGAAGCTCGTCGGGCCAGCGGGTCCTGGCGAGCCGGTGCCGCAGCTCGTCGAGATCGGCCTGCGGGACATCGAGGTGGAAGGGGAGGATTGCGGTGCTCTGATCCATGCGGAGCACGGTAGGAACCGTTGCGGTCAGCCGGTGTCCCCATGAGGCGGTCGGGTGCCCTCGCGCCGGTTGGAGGCGACGAGATTTTCGGCGCGAAGCGGCGGGGCGCAGCGGCCCGTGGGACGGCGCACCCCGTTGTCAGTGCCGTCCGTCATGATCGGATGCATGAACGAGCGCGACATGGCCGCACCCCGCACCTCCCGCAGATGGAGCAGGTTCGCCGCATCCCTCGCCCTGCAGGGTCTCGTTGAGGCCCCGGGATGCTGGAACGAGGACTCCTTCGACGACATCCGGAGCATCGGCCGCTACATCGAGGGAAGTTGGGCGCCCGAGCCCGGCGAACCCGAGGTCCGCCCGCCCGCGGCGGGCAGCTGGACGGAGTTCATAGGGCGCACGGGCGCACTTGCGCTGCGCGCGGCCGCCCCGGCGACCAGGCCGGAGCGCCGCGAGGTGCTGCTCGACTTTCTGGAGATGTGGGCGCGGACGCCGTTCGCCGACCCGGCCTACCACTTCCGCCTCGGCCGGCTCGCCGGAACGACCTCGTTCACCGTCCGCGACCACCAGGGCGCCTCCTTCGGCCTGCACCTGCCGGCCGCGCGCGAGACGCGCTACTTCGAGGCCGTGCTCCCCGGCGGCGAGACCGCCCCGCGCCCCGAAGAACCGCTCTACGTCGTGGACTGCCCGCGCGGCTGGGGCACCCCGGAGCAGCTGCTGCGCCTGGTGGAGCTCGTATGGGAGCGCGGGCCGGTCGCCTGGGACGTGGACGCGGTCCTCGCCCTGAGCGAGGCGACCGGCCTGAGCCGCCCCGCTGCTGCCCTCGCCCTGGCCGGCAACCCCGGCGAGGGCGGCTACCACCCGCCCTACCTCGACGAGCACGAGCGCGCCGTGCTCGGATTCAAGACCCGCGAACTCGAAGCGGCGCGCCAAGAGTTGTCGATGCTGCACAAGGAGGAACGGCTCGCCCTGCTCGCCGGCGTGCTGCCCGCGGACCCCGAGGACCTGTGGCGGCCGGGCGGCCTCGCCCGCGTCGCGGAGCGCACCGCCGCGGCCTGGGCAGATCAGCACGGCGCCCGCCCGCACGCGCCGTGGAGCACCTGGCAGGCCGCGGTCGCCCTGGAGACCCGGATGCCGGCGACCCACCTGTGCCACCTGTTCCTCGACCCGGCGACCGCGTCCCTGCCGCCGAGCTGCTACCTGCGGCTCTGGCCCTGCCCGTCCGAGCACCGCCACCTGCCCACCGCGTGGGACGTCATGGGCGACCGCGACTCCGAGACCGTCGTGGACGCCGTCTTCGCCGGCCTGCCGTGGGCGTACGCGGACCTGCCCGCCGGGGACCCTGTACGCACCGGGGCGCCGGAGGTCGTCCGCCACCTGCGCAAGGTGCTGGCCGGCCGCGACTCACCGGCCCGGGTCCTCCACTCGGGCCTGATCCGCGGCAACCGGGGGAGCCGGCGCTGGGACTGGCTGGCGGACGGCACCTGCGACCGCGTCATGGCCCGCATCACCGGCGATGACCTGCCCCCGGGCCGCTACGAGTCCGACCCGCGCGCCTGCGCCCCCGACCTGGTCGCCGATGTCGCCGCCACCCTCGACCTGCCCGAGGACGCCGCCGCCCTCTACCTCCAGATCCTGCTGCTCCCCGTGCCGTCGGACCGCAACGTGCGGCGCTGGAACGCCTGGGCCCCGGCCCGCCACAAGGCGGCCGCGGCGGAGCTGGTGGCGCGCGGCCTGGTGGTGGAGGACCGCCGGGCCCGTGCGGGACGCAGGCATTTCCTGCCTGGCCCGTGGGCGCACGCCAAGAAGCCGCTGCCGCCGATGGAGTCCTGGAAAGCGCCCCTGATCGGCGCGCAGTTGAGCGCCGACGGAAGCGAGGTGAGCACCTTCGAGCTGCTCCCGGGCACGCTCCCCGAGCTGTTCACCGAGGCCTGGCGGCTGGTCCGCAGGGGGGAGGGGCCGACGGCCTGACCGGCGGCGGTCCGGGAGAGCGATTCGCCCGCTGGGCCGGTCTGGCCGTGGGCGTCGTGGCCGCACCGCTGTGGGCCACCATAGACCTCACCCACTACCCCCTCAGGAGCTTCGACGCCGGCGTGCCCCTGGTCAGCTTCGTCACCGCTTTCGGCCTGTGCGCGGTGGGCGGCGTCCTGCTCGGCGACACCCTCACTCCCCGCCCCCGGGACGCGGTACGCACCGCCAGCCTCACTCCGCGCCGGGTCCGAGACCATGTGCCGCTCCGTCTCACCTCTCTCCTTCTCCTCCAGGCGCTGCTCCTCGTCGCGCTGGTGGGCATCGGGGACGCCACGGCCACCCAAGAAGCCATGGACCGGGCGCTCGGGGTGATGACGTACGGCTGTGACGGGAACGAGCCACCTGTCATCCTCTGGCCCGGCATCCTCCACGGCCGCCAGATCCTCGGCTCTCTCGCCCTCGGCACAGTCGCCTGCGCCTGGGCCCTGCGCCGTGTCGCCCGTCGTGCGGGCGGCGACCAGCAGCGCCGCGACCGCTCATGGGCGATCATCGCAGCCTGGGGGGGGTGCTGGTCTCGACCCAGCTGTTGCTCGTCGTTTCGATGATCGCCACCTGGCTGGCACAGCGGAACTGCGCCGACATGATGGGCGCCGTCACCTCCTCGGCGGTCTACGCCCTGGGCCTGCCGGCCCTGTTCACCCTGGCCTGGTCCCTGTGCACCGTGGTGGTGCCCCGGGCGGCCCGACGATGACCGCACTCGCCGTCCGCGTCGACACCACCAGCCCGACACCGCCGTACGAGCAGGTCCGCGCCCAGCTCGCCGCGCTGATCGCCACCGGCCGACTGGCCGAGGACGAACGCCTGCCGACCGTGCGTCAGCTCGCCATCGACCTGGGACTGGCACCGGGCACCGTGGCCCGCGCCTACCGTGAGCTGGAGACCGCCAAGCTGATCCGCACCCGCCGTGGCGCAGGCACCCGGGTCGCGGCGCCCCCGCCCGCACGGAAACACCCGGATCCGGCCCAACTCGACAAGCTGGCCGACGACTTCACCGCGGCCGCCCGCGCTCTGGGCGCCGACCCCGAAGCCATCCTGACCGCCGTCCGCAAGGCCCTGGACTAGGGGGCGTCGTTCGGATCATGGTGTCCCCGCCCTCCGGACGGCAGCGTCTACGCGAGCGGCAGGGCGCTCTCCTCCTGCTCGTCGGACGCTCGTGCGAATCCGTCTGTCAGCCTTCCCGGATGAAACCCTCCCGCACCAGCCAGTCCTTCGCCACCTCGTGCGGGTCCTCCCCGTCCACGTCCACCCGCGCGTTCAGCCGCTGGGCCTCCGCCCCCGTCAGCCGCTTGGTGATCGGGGTGAGGAGGTCGGTGATGGCGGGGTACTTCCTCAATGTGGCGCTGTTCATCTCGGGTGCCGCGTTGTAGTTGGGGAAGAAGTGCCGGTCGTCCTCCAGCACCTTCAGCTTGAGTTCGGGGATGCGGCCGTCGGTGGTGGCCGCCACGCCGAGGGCGCAGGCCGCGCCCTCGGCGACCTGGGTGTAGACGACGCCGTCGTCCATCTTTTTGAAGTTCCCGCGCCGGAGGGCGAATCCGTACGTCTTCGCCACGCCCGGCAGGCCGTCCTCGCGCACCGAGAACTCGCTTCCGCCGCAGATCGTCGCCGCGCCCGGGTCTTTCTTCGTCAGACGTGCCACGTCGGAGAGTGTGCGCAGCCGGTACTTCTGCGCATTCGCCTGGTTCGCGACCAGCGCGTAGGTGTTGTTGAGCGGGGCGGGGGGCAGCCAGGTGATGCCGTTGCGGCGGTCCTCCTCGCGTACGGCCTCCCACTGCTCGTGCGGGTCGACGACCCGCTTGGTGTGACCGAGGTAGGTGATCCAGGCCGTGCCGGTGTACTCGTACATCCCGTCCGCCGCACCGGACTTGACCGCCTCGCGGGCGCCGATCGAGCCCTGGATGTTCGTCCGGTCCAGGACTTCCGCGCCGGCCGCTTTGAAGACCAGCCCCATGATCTGACCCAGGATGATCTGCTCGGTGAACTCCTTTGAGGTCACGGTCAGTTGGGCGCCCTCCAGCGGCCGCCCCTTCCCGATGGAGCCGGGCTGCACCGAGTCGGCCAGCGGACTGCCGCTGGTCAGTCCGCAGCCGCTCAGCCCTGCGGCCGCGAGCAGCAGGGCGCCCGCGCCCGCGACGGCCGTCCGTACCTGTTGCTGCTGGCAGCGGGTGCCCAGGTACTCCCAGAAGATCACTTCTCGGTCCCTCCCTCAAGGCCGGTTCTCCAGCGGTCAGCGGTCCATGCGGCGCCTGCCACGACGCCTGGCGCACCGGTGGAGTGATCCGGAGCGGCACCGGATTCTCCAACGTGATCGCCGTCGAGGCCCGCACGATGCCATCGAATCCCACCATTCGGTCCATCACGCGCTGCAAGTCGGCAGTCGAGCGTGCCACCAAACGGCACAGCATGTCACCACCCCGCCAGCGGCGAGGAGTGCTTGGGCCGCGCCCGACGGGAGCCGACGGGGCCGGTCCGGCGGTGGTGGTGACAACGGCGTGCGATCGGCCTGATGTCGTCGCCGTCGCCGTCGCCGTCGCTGTCCGGCTCGGCAGATCGCCGACGAGGCCGGTTTCGCGCGCGGTCCTGGGGAGGGCGGTGGCCAGCAGCCGCCGTGCTTCTGTCGCGGTGAGAGGCGCGAGGCCGGGCCGTCGGGCAGCGCCCACTGGCCGTTCGTCAGATGCATGACTCAAGATCCACTTGAGATCCAACTTCGCCACAGACTCTAAGCTACGGACACATGCACATAGTTGCCATCCTGGCCCTCGAGGACGTGGCGGCCTTCGATCTGACCATCCCCTGCCAGGTGTTCGCCATGGCGCACGGCCCGGACGGCACCCCGGCTTACGAGTTGCGGGTGTGCGCCGGGCGGGCGGTCACCGCGACCGCCGGCGAGCAGCTGTCCTTCCGGATCTCCTCGCCGTACGGACTGGACGACGTCCGCGACGCCGACACGGTGATCGTGCCCGGTATCCCCCCGGACCGGGAGCCGTCGGCGCGAACCATGCGGCTGATACGCGAGGTGGCCGCCCGGGGCGGACGCGTGGCGTCGATCTGCACCGGGGCCTTCGTACTCGCGAAGGCCGGCCTGCTCGACGGGCGCCGGGCGACCACACACTGGATGTTCGCCGACCAGCTGGCGCAGAGCTTCCCGGACGTGGAGGTGGACCCCTCGGTCCTGTTCGTCGACAACGGTCAGATCCTGACCTCCGCAGGCGTCGCCGCGGGGCTTGATCTGTGCCTGCACATGGTGCGCCGGGACCTGGGAGCGGCCGCGGCGGCCCGTACCGCCCGCATGATCGTCATGGCGCCACAGCGAGCCGGCGGCCAGGCGCAGTTCATCGACCACCGCGACCCCCTCGGCCACACCGACCACCTCGGGCCGACCCTGCAGTGGATGCAGGAGAACCTCGACCAGCCGCTGACCGTCGCGGACATCGCCCGCCGGGCCGCCATGAGCAGCCGCAGCCTGTCCCGGCGGTTTCGCGCACAGATGGGGACCACGCCGCTGCAATGGCTGCTCAACCGGCGTCTGCAGCGGGCGAGAGAGCTGCTGGAGACCACTGACCTCACCATCGACGGGATCGCTCGGGCGGCAGGGTTCGGGTCGGCCGAAACGCTCCGGCACCACTTCTCCCGGCATGTCGGCACCACCCCCACCTCCTACCGCGCGACGTTCAAGGGCTGAGGGCGACGGTCTGCGCCCGGCGCGGTCCCGGCCCCGCGTGGCAAGGGCGCCGGCTCCGAAGCCGCCGGAAGGTGGCCGGATCTTACGGACCATGGGCAGTCATGCCACTGGTCGACGGCCGTCGGCGTGAACAGACTTGGCGTCACATCGCTTTCCGCAAGCAACTTCGCCAAGCATCTTCGCCAAGCACCTTTGCCAAGCACCTTCACCAAGAACTTTCTGGAGCACGATATGCGCAGACGGAACCTTCTTCGCTCCGGCGTGGTCGCCACGGCCGGCCTCGGCATCGGGGCGGTCGCGACCGGCCCGGCGTCACCCGCTGAGCCACGGCGCGGGCCGCTGCGGGTGCACACGGTGCTCTACGACGGAGTGGAGGAGCAGGACTTCGCCGGCCCGGTGGAGGTCTTCGGCATCCAGGATTCGCACCAGGTCAAGCAGACCTTCGTCACCGCCGGCGGCCCGGGGACGGTGACGACGTCGTCCGGCATGGAGATCGTGATCCGGGCACCGTGGTCGCCGCACTCCGCTGACCTGATCGTGGTGCCCGGAGGCGGCTACGGGGAGGGGGCGGGAGTGAGCAAGCAGATCGCGCTCGGCACCCTGCCCAAGGCGCTGGCCGCCGCGCGCCGGCCCGGTCTGACCCTGGCGGGGGTGTGCACCGGGACGCTGCTGCTCTCCGCCGCCGGCGTCACCGGGGGACGGCCCTGCACCACGCACCACATCGCCAAGAAGGATCTGGCGGCTGCGGGCGGGAAGGTGGTTGCCGGCCGGGTGGTCGACGATGGCGACCTGGTCACCTGCGGGGGTGTCACCTCCGGGATCGATCTTGCCCTGTGGCTCGTCGAGCGCCACTACGGCTCGCGCGCCGCTCTCCTGGCCGAAGAGGTGCTGGAGTACGAACGCCGCGGCACCGTCTGGCGAGCCGCGTAGGCAATACTCGGCCCGGCTCCCGGCTCCCGGCTCCCGGCTCCCGGAACGGGGAACGCGACACCGCACCGGCCGCGGCGATCCTCGTCCTCGGACCGTCGCCGTGGCCGCCTCGCTGTTCCCCCACTACGCATGGCGGGCGGCGGGCGGCGGGCGGCGTCCGGCGGCGTCCGGCGGCGAGGACGAGGGGGGACGTGGCGCCGGGATCGCCGCCCTCCTGTACCGGATCTGCCGTGGCTATGCCGTCGCCGGAATCGCGGTGCCGGCGTTCGGGATCGGCGGCACCCCGGTCCGTACCGAACCCATCCGAATCCGAAGAGGAAGTCCGTATGGCCGTCGCCCGCAGCCCAGTTGGCAGCGGGCGGTGAGCGGATGGGGGCGCGACGCAAGGCATCCGCTGGGTAGTCTCGCGCTGGAGCGGCGCCGGACGTGGGCGAGGTGCCCCGGCCGGAGAGCAGCACCGACCAGCCCCGCGCAGCGACCGACCAAAACGGTGGTATCCATGGCAGATCATGACCTGACGGGTTTCGACCGTGGCACCTTCAGCCACGACGGCACCACCCGCCGGATACTGCGGCGTGGCACGGGGCCCGCCGTGATCGTGCTGGCGGAAATACCGGGGATCACGCCCAAGGTGCTGGAGTTCGCGGAACGTGTGGCGGACCTCGGCTGCACCGCAGTGCTCCCGGTGCTCTTCGGTACGCCCGGCCGCGATGCCGATCCCGCGAACGTCGGCCGGCTGAAGGCCGGAATCTATATGGCGTCCTCCATGGGGAAGGTGTGCGTGAGCCGGGAGTTCACCGTGCTGGCCACCGGGAAGTCCTCCCCCGTGGTGACCTGGCTGCGGGCCCTGGCCGCGCACGAGCACCAGCGCTGTGGCGGTCCCGGCGTCGGGGCTGTCGGTATGTGTCTCACCGGTGGCTTCGCCCTGGCCATGGCCGCCGACGAGCGCCTTCTCGCCCCCGTCCTGTCCCAGCCGTCCCTGCCGCTGGCCCTCACCAAGAGCCGGGCCGGTGGCATCGATATTTCCGCCGCGGACCTCGCCACCGTCCGGGGGCGCTGCGAGCGCGAGGGCCTTCGGGTCATCGGGCTCCGGTTCCGCGGGGACCGGCTGGTACCGGGCGACCGGTTCGCCTTTCTGCGGCGTGAACTCGGCGATGCCTTCACCGCCGTGGAACTGGACGACTCCGCCGCGAATCCCGAAGCGGTGCCGTCGCCGCACGCCGTACTGACCGGGCACCTCATCGACGCACCGGGCGAGCCGACCCGCGCGGCGCTGGACGAGGTGCTCGACCTTTTCCGTACGCGCTTGCTCGCACAGCACCGGGACCCCATGGGGGTGGGCCGGCAGGAACCGCGCCCCGATCGGTAGCCGATGTCTTTCCTGTTCTTCGACGACGCCGCTTGTCGAGGGGAGTTCCGAGTGGTGCCGGGGCCGGGCCGCTTCGAATCCTCCTGGCGAGGGAGCATTTCGGCGAAGGCGGCGGCCCGGCGGCGGCAGCGGGTGTTCGGTGACCGGCGCGGTCAGCTGTGTCCGGCCTCCGGGAGCGGAAGGTCCTGCGGGCCGGTCAGGAAAGCCCTGACCAGGCGGCCGGCCTGGGGGCGGCACTCCTGGAAGTAGGCGTGGCGGGCGCCCGTGAAGAGGTGCATCCGGGCCCGGGGGATACGGGCAGCGAGCAGCGAGGCGTTGGCCGCGGGCGTGAGCCGGTCCTGATCGCCGTGCAGCACCAGCGTGGGGGCACTGATCCGGGGGAGCGCGTCCCAGGCGTCGTGTTCGTTGCTGGCCACCAGGTGACCCCGGCGGGCCTGCGGGGGCATCCCGGCGTCACCGAGCGTGGTGTACGGGCCGGGATGATCCGCCAGCCAGGCAGGGGAGTACATCAGGTCGAGGAGGGCCTGCCGCGACGCCGTCGGATCGGCCTGGGCCAGGGCGCGCCGTACCGAGGCGTCCCGCTCCTGTGCATGCGGTCCGCCGGGTGAGGTGCACCCCAGGACGAGGTGGCGGACCCGGTCCGGGTGGCGGGCGGCGAGCCACTGGGCGACGCGGCCGCCCATGGAGGTCCCGTACACATCGGCCCGCTCGACCTCCAGGTCGTCCAGGACCGCGAGCAAGTCGCCGGCGAAGAGCTGGGTGGAGTAGTGCCCGCCGGGTTTGCCGCTTGCTCCGGTGCCGCGGTAGTCCATGGTGACCGTGCTGTGTGTGGCGTGGAAGTCCTCGCGCACACCGTCCCACCAGTGGTGGTTGTTCGCCTGCCCCGCGAGGAGCACCAAAGGGCGTCCGGAGCCGTGCCGTTGATAGGCCAGGACGGTGCCGTCCTGGGCACGGGTCGAGGTGTGGAGCTGCTGAGCGTTGTCCGTCATGCCGTTCCTCGGGCCTTCCTGGGCGAAGCGGCCCGCGGACCGCTCGCCCGGGGTCGGGGCGCCGGCGCGGGCAGGTGCGCGGAGGACCATCTTCCCTGGCATACGGCGGAGTTGCCCTGGCGGGTGAGCTCCCGGGCGATGACTTCGACGGACGGCGGGGTGCGCCCTCGCACGCCGGGGTTTCGGCCGCCATGTGGCGGCCGCCGTCCATGACAAGGGCGGCGTCCATGACAGGGGCGGCGTCCATGACAGGGGCTCCGTCCATGACAAGGGCGGCGTCCTCGTCCTTGTCCTCACCCTCGTCCTCGGCCTCGTGCCCGTCCGTCCCCGGCGGAGCACACCTCAGCTCTGTCCGCAGACCGTCGCGGGCACCCCCGCCGGGGCCGGCGCCCCGCCGTTCAGCTCCGCCAGCGATCCGTCCAACGCCTCGATGAGGTAGTCCTGTTGAGAGGGCGTCAGCAGGGCGTGGCAGGGGAGGTTCAGGTGCTGCTCGAACCAACTGCGTTCGGCGACCGGGCACTCGCCGCGCAGATGCCCGCGGTGGCGCCATTGCGGCAGCAGATGCTGGGGGAAGTACCGCAGCTGGATCTCCACCCCCCTGCGGTCCAGGGCCAGGACGAGCCGGTCGCGCAGCTCCTGGTGGCCGGCGAAGCAGGTGTAGAGGTGGTAGGCGTGTGTGTGGTGCGCGGGCGCCGACTGCGGGGTGAGGAACGGGTAGCGGGTGAGCACCTCGTCCAGCCGCCCGGCGAGCGCGCGCCGTTTCGCCCCGGCGGCCTCGACCCCGGCGAGCTGGGCCTGTCCGAGGGCCGCGACCGCCTCCGGCATCGTCGCGTCACTGCCGGGCCGCCGTACGCAGCCGCGCTGGAGGGGTGTGGCGTATGAGGCCCCCGGCGGCACGGCCGGCTCCGTCGCCCGGTCCGGCCGGGGCCGCGCGGTCCGGGTGTCCCTGTCGTGGGCGCGCAGCCGGCGCAGACGCTCCGCCCAGTCGTCCCGGTCGCAGGTGATCAGACCACCCTCGCCGAGCATGGTGCCGGCCTTGGCGTTCCGGAGGCTGAAGGTGGCGATGTCCGCCAGGGAGCCGGGGCTCCGGCCGCGGTAGCGGGCGCCCAGCGCATGCATGCAGTCCTCCAGCACCAGGAAGCCGTGGCGCCGGGCCAGTGCCATGACCGTGTCCATCTCGGCGGGGCAGCCGCCGTAGTGCACCAGCAGCAGGGCCCTGGTGCGCGGGGTGATCAGCGCCTCCAGCGCGGCCGGGTCGAGGTTGAGGGTCGTGGGGTCGACGTCGCAGAACCGGACCTGTACGTCGTAGTCGAGCAGCGGCTGGACGGTGGTCCGGTGGGTCTGCGGGGTGGCGATCACCTCGTCGCCGGGGGCCAGGTCGAGCATCCGGATCGCCATGTGCAGGGCGACCGCTCCGCTGTTCACCGAGATCGCGTGCCGGCTGCCGACCGACTCGGCGAAGGAGCGCTCGAACCGTTCGCGCCGGGCACCCGTCGGCAGCGGTGTGCTCTCGTGGACCAGCTCGGCCAGTACGGCAGCCTCGGCGTCGGTCGACAGGCTGCCCCGCTTCCCCCAGGGCACCACGTAACTCTTGTCCAGCATCAGTTCCCCCAGAACGTCTCTGGTGCATCGGAGAGGTGCGGTCCTATGACAGTCGACGGGCGGCTGCCGGTGAAGGGTCAGGGGTGGTCAGCAAGGTCAGTTAGGTCAGTTGGGTCAGTTAGGTCAGCTTCCCGCCGTGCGGGGCGCCGGGCCGGTCCGCCACGAGGTGTTTTCGCCGGGTGCACGCTTCCGGCACGGTCCGGGGGACGGTCCAGGGCTGGTCTTCCGGCGACCAGCTGGCCCCCGGCGGCTTTCGGGGCGCTCGGCGTCGGTTATGTGGCACTGCTCAACACCCGCGGCGGCTCGGCTCTGCTGGGTCAGCCCGTCCGCCCGCGCAGGCAGGAGATCTCCCGGCCCTTCCGCCCTTCCGCCCTTCCGCCGTTACGCGCCGTTACGCGCTGCTCGCGCTGCTCGCGCTGCTCGCCGTACTCCTGGGGTCGCGCTCCCTGCACGTCAGTTGACGGCACGCCCGAACCAACGACCGCCTGCTCCCAACGAACTGACTAACTCGCCGGCGGAGGCGGCGGCGCGGTGCTGCCGCGGGGGACGAGTTCGGTCGGCAGGACGATATGGCGCTGGTGGGCGCCGTCGGAGTCGTCGATCACGGACCGGGCCAGGCGTACGGCGGTGCGCCCTATCTCGGCGGCGGGCTGGGCCAGCGTCGTCAGACCCAGCACCCCGGCCATGACATGGTCGTCGAAGCCCATGACCGAAACCCGCCCGGGGACCGGGACGTTGGCCTCCCGCAGCGCCGCCAGCAGACGGAACGCGAAATCGTCGGTCTCGGCGAACAGTGCGGTCGGCGGGTCCTGGAGGCTCAGCAGCCGGCCCACCGCCGCGCCCATCCCGCTGCCCTTCCAGCCCGGCACGCTCATGATGAGCGCGTCGTCCCGCTCCAGACCCGCCTCGCCAAGGGCCTGCAGATGCCCGGCGAGCCGGTTCTTGCTGCTCCAGGCGAAGCCGGTCTTGTCGGACGTCTGGAGAAAAGCGATCCGCCGGTGCCCGAGGTTGATCAGATGGCGGGTGCCCCGCAGCGCGGCGTCCGCGTCGTCCACGTAGACGCTGGGGCGCCCCGGGGCGTGCTGGCTGACGAAGACGAGGGGCATGCCCAGGTCGTCGAGGCGGGCACGCTCGGCGGGGGAGAGGGCGAAGCTCACCACGAGCAGGGCATCGGCGTTGCGGCGGGCGGGCAACCGGTCGAAGAAATCGGCGCGTTCGCGCACATCGGCCACGCTGTAGACCAGCAGGTCGAGACCCGCCTCGCGCAGCGCGGGCGCCATACCGGCCAGCGCCGCGCTCAGGAACCACGACTCCAGGTGCGGGGTGAGTACGGCGACCCGTCCGGTGCGGCCGGTCACGAGACTGGAGGCGCTGCGGGTGATCGCGAACGAGAGCTCGCGGGCCGCCGCCTCCACACGGGCGCGTGTGGTGTCCGAGACCGTCGACAGTCCGCGCAGTGTGCGCGAAACCGTGGATACCGAAACCCCCGCCCGATGGGCCACATCGGCCATCGTGGCCTCGCTCTGAGCTGAGGACATGCCGGGACGCTAGCACAAATAGGCGATGACAGCGTTGCCAGCAGAATTCGAAGCGGAATCTGTTGTTCACGAACCGTTGACCTGGCGACTAGGGCACTTCTAGCCTGCAAGCGCTGTCATCGAAGGCAGCCAAGACGTGAGGAGCACTCATGGCCTTGAGCCGCAGAACTCTGCTCGCGGGCGGTCTCGCCGCCGGAGCGGGGCTCACCAGCGGTTGCGCGGGCAAGCCCTTGGACACCCTGCTGACCCAGGCAGCCCACGTCCCGCGTACCCCGGCCACCCTCGTCTGGTGGGTGTCCGAAATCCCCTCCCGGAACGGTCCGGTGGTGGCCGACCTGATCATCCGCGCCTTCGAGCGCCGCCATCCGCACCTGCATGTCCGGAAGTCGAACGCCCTCAGTTCCACCGACGGCAACCGCGCCGCGGTCACCACCCAGCTCGCGGGGGCCTCACCCGCCCCCGATGTCTACCTGGGCGACACCACCTGGCCGGCCCAGTTCGGCGCCAACTCCCTTGCCCTGCCGGTGCAGAAGCTGCTGCCCAAGGACTTCTGGGCGGACTATCCGGCGGCCCTGCGACGGGTCAGCGAGTACCGCGGAGCCGTGTATGCGCTGCCCTTCTACACCGACAACGCCTTCCTCTTCTATCGGAAGGACCTGCTGGCCAAGCACGGCCTGCCGGTGCCCCGCACCTGGGAGGAGCTGCTGCGCACCGCCCGCAGGATCCAACGGGCCGGGGACGCCGCCTACGGATTCCTCTGGCAGGGCTCCGTATCGGAGTCGCTGACCTGCAATGTCGCCGAGTTCCTGGCCGACGCCGAGGCTCCCGTACTGGACGAGGCGGGCCGTGTGGCGCTGAACGGACCGGGCGCGGAGCGGGCCTTCGCACTGATGCGGGAGTTCACCGAGACCGGTGTCACGCCCCGCACGGTCACCACCTACGCGGAAGCGGACTCCCAGGACGCGTTCGTCGGCGGCCGCGGTGTCTTTCTGCGCAACTGGTCCTACGCCTGGGGCAACGCGGCCAACCGGTCGCTCTCCAAGGTGGCCGGCCGGGTCGGTGTCGTCCCCCGCCCCGGCTTCGCCGGCGACGGTCCGCGCGGGGTGAGCTGCGCCGGCGGCTGGAGCAATTTCGTCAATCCCAACTCTCATCACCTCGGGGCCGCGGTCGCCTTCGCCCGCTTCTGCGCCGGAGAGGAGGCGCAGATGATCCTGTTGAAGCACGCCGGGGTGATTCCGGCACTCGAAGAGGTACTGACCCGGCCGGAGGCCCGCCGGGTCGGTGATCCGACGCTCACCCGGGCACATGAACTGCAGCTGGTCGCCCGGCCGGTGCAGACCCCGTACTACCCCCAGGTCAGCAAGGCGCTCTACACCCAGGCCAACGCCGTGATCGGCGGCCGGGTCACGCCCGCCCGGGCCGTGCGCGCGGCCCGCGCCGACATCCGGGCCGCGCTGGAGGGCAGAGCGCTGTGAATGCCATGACCTCCTCCGCGACCGTCTCGAAGGGCGCGGCCCCGCAGCCGGCCGGGCCGCCGGCCGGACCCGTACCGCGCGGTGGCGCCCCGGCCCGGGTGAGCCGGCGCCGACGGGCCCGCACCGGCTGGTTCTTCGCCTCGCCGGCGCTGCTCGTCATCGCTGCCGTGACGGTGTTCCCGGTGCTCTTCTCGCTGCTGCTCAGCTTCGCCGATGTCCGCCTGGAATACGGCGGGTTCCGTCTGCTGTCCCTGACGGGCGACCATTACGCCGCCGTGCTGAGCAGCCCGGAATGGCGTTACGCGCTCGTCTTCACCTTTGGCTTCACCGCCGTCACCGTCCTGCTGGAGCTGGTGCTCGGCACCGCGGCGGCGCTCGTACTGGAACGGCTGGGGGCCGCCCGCGGCTGGGTGCTGGCGGTTCTGCTGCTGCCCTGGGCCCTGATCAATGTCGTCGCCGCCCAGTTGTGGGGCTACCTCTTCAATGGGACCTACGGTGGGCTGACCTGGCTCTTCGAGCAGATCCTCGGCCGTCAGCCGGATATTCTCGGGCAGCCCGCCTCCGCTATGGGGGCCATGGTGGTGGTCGATGTCTGGAAGACCACACCCTTTGTCGCGATTGTCGTCCTTGCCGGGCTGATGCTGATTCCCGGTGATGTCTACGAGGCGGCGGAGATCGACGGCGCCGGCGCCTGGACGACGTTCTGGAAGGTGACCCTGCCGCAGCTGCGGCCGATCATGGCCATCGCCGTCCTCTTCCGCATCCTGCAGGCCTTCGGCATCTTCGACCTGCCGTTCGTGCTGACCCAGGGCGGACCGGGCACCGCCACCGAATCCCTGGCGATGCTCGGCTACAAAACGCTCTTCCAGAACCTCGACATCGGCCGGGGCGCCGCGGTGGCCACCACCACCGCCGTCATCGTGATCAGTTGCTGTCTGCTCTTCCTGCGGGTCTTCAAGACGCAGGCCGACGAAGGAGGGCGGGCATGAACCGCCGTGCACCGGCCTCCGGCATCCGCCGGTACCTCAACGCCGTCAACCTCGGCGGTCTGGCGATCGTCGTGCTGTCGACCCTGCCGCTGTACTGGATGATCGCCTCGTCCTTCAAGGGACCGGGCGAGATCAGCGCCGCCCCGCCCAGCCTGGTACCGGAAGCGGCGACGCTCGGCAACTACGCGGAGGCCTTCGTCCGCAACGGCATCGGCCGCTATCTGCTCAACAGCGTGCTGGTGGCCTCGATTTCCACGGCTGCCGTGCTCGGGCTGTCCTTCTTCGCGGGGTACGCCCTGGCCCGCACCCCGCTGCGCGGCGGCGGCGCCATCATGACCGCGCTGCTGATGCTGTCCGTCTTCCCGCCGATCGCGCTGGTCGTTCCGCTGTTCCTGCTGGAGCGCCAACTGGGGCTGCTCAACAGCTACGCGGGCCTGATCGTGCCCTATGTCGCGCTCAATCTGCCGTTCGCCATCTGGATCATGCGGAACTACCTGGTCGGTATCCCCCGTGAACTGGAGGAGGCGGCCACCGTCGACGGCGCCGGCCCGCTGCGCACCGTCCTGACCGTCATCGCGCCGCTGGCCCGGCCGGGACTGTTCACCGCGGGCATCTTCACCTTCACCGCGACCTGGGCGGAGTTCCTGCTGGCGCTGACCTTCAACAGCGAGGACGGCCACCGCACCGTTCCGGTCGGCATCGCCCTGTTCACCAGCCAGTACACGGTCCCCTACGGGACGCTCTTCGCGGGGGCCGTGGCCGCCACCGTGCCGATCGGCGTGCTGGTCATGATCTTCCGCCGCTCGATCGTCTCGGGCATGACCTCAGGGGCGGTGAAGGGATGACCCCGGCCCCCGGGCCGGCTACCCCGCCGCACCCGACCCGGCGCCGCACCGCGCCGCACCCTTCCCCCAGCTACTGCTGGGAGGTGCCCCCATGCGTCCGCTCCCGCCCCGAAAGGCCTCCACGTGACCGCACCGCACCCCGACCCCGCCCGCGAGACCACCGACTGGTGGCGCCAGGCCGTCGTCTACCAGGTGTATCCGCGCAGCTTCGCCGACTCCGACGGCGACGGCATCGGTGACCTCCCCGGGGTGACCTCCCGGCTGCCCTACCTCGCGAGCCTGGGCGTGGACGCCGTCTGGCTGTGCCCCTTCTACCCCTCGGAACTGGCCGACGGCGGCTACGACGTCGCCGACTACCGCGATGTCGACCCCCGGCTGGGCACCCTCGACGACTTCGACGCCATGGTCGCCGAGGCACACCGCCTGGGCCTCAAGGTGATGGTGGACATCGTGCCCAACCACTCTTCCCACCAGCACGTGTGGTTCCAGGAAGCACTGCGCGCCGGGCCCGGGTCCGCCGCACGGGAGCGCTATGTCTTCCGCGAGGGCAAGGGTGAACACGGTGAACTGCCGCCCACCGACTGGATCTCCTGCTTCGGCGGCCCCGCCTGGACCCGGCTGCCCGACGGCTGGTGGTACCTCCACCTCTTCGCCCCCGAGCAGCCCGACTTCAACTGGGACAACCCCGAGGTCCGCGCGGACTTCCGGCGCACCCTGCGCTTCTGGTCCGACCGCGGCGTCGACGGCTTCCGGGTCGATGTGGCACACGGCCTGGCGAAGGATCTGGCCGCGCCGCTCCGCGACATCGGCACCGTCGAGGGCTACACGCCGGGCGACCTGCCCGAGGACGGCAGCCACCCGTTCTGGGACCGCGACGAGGTCCATGACATCTTCCGGGAGTGGCGCAAGGTCTTCAACGAGTACGACCCGCCCCGGGTCGCCGTCGCCGAGGCCTGGGTGCGCAGCTCCCGCCGCACCGCCTATGCCACGCCGCAGGAGCTCGGCCAGGCCTTCAACTTCGACTTCCTCAGGGCCTCGCTGGACGCGGCGGAGCTGCGCGCCGCCATCGACACCGCGCTCGCCGACGCGCGGGCGGCCGGGGCGACCGCGACCTGGGTGCTCTCCAACCACGATGTGATCCGGCATGCCTCCCGGTACGGCCTCCCGGACGGCCGCGACGAAGAGGCCTGGCTGCTCTCCGACGGCCAGGACCCCGCCCTGGACCGGGAGTTCGGCCTGCGCCGGGCGCTGGCCGCGACCCTGCTGATGCTGGCGCTGCCCGGCTCGGCCTATGTGTACCAGGGCGAGGAACTGGGCCTGCCCGAAGTCGCCGACCTCACCCGCGACAGCCTGCAGGACCCGGTGTGGACCCGGAGCGGCGGTGCGCTCAAGGGGCGGGACGGCTGCCGGGTGCCGCTGCCGTGGCGGCGCGAGGGCAGCTCGTACGGATTCGGCAGCGGCGGCTCCTGGCTGCCGCAGCCCCCGGGCTGGGGCACGCTGTCCGTCGAGGCACAGCAGGGCGTGGCGTCCGCACCCCTGGAGCTCTACCGCACGGCACTGGCCACCCGCCGCCGGCTGGTGGCCGACGAGGCGCTGGAATGGGCCGGCGACTCATCGGCGACCGAGCGGGGCACTCTGCACTTCCGCCGCTCGGGCGGCTGGGAGTGCGTGGCCAACCTGTCGGACGGGCCCCGGCCGCTGCCGGCCGGTGAGCTGCTGCTGAGCTCCGCACCGGTCACCGGCGACGAGCTGCCGCCGTGGACCACGGTCTGGCTGCGCACCACGCGCTGAACCGCCGCACCCCGGGGACCTGTCAGGCGCTCAGCGCCGCCAGGTCCCCACGGGCGTGCGCCAGGACCGCCCCGTCGTAGCGCCGCAGCAGCAGACGGGCCAGCTCGGGCGCCGGGCCGAGAACGGGGGCGAGCAGGTCGGCGCGGGCCTCGCGGGCGCCGGCGGCGATCCGGTCCGGGAGGAACCCGGGGGCGATGACGTACGGGGCGACGGCCACCCGGCGGACGCCCTCGGCACGCAGCGCCCGTACGGCGTCCGCGGTGCGGGGAAGAGATGCGGAGGCGAACGCAGGTCGCACGGCACACCAGCCAGCGGTGTGCCACCACTCCCGCGCGATTTCAGCGATCACTGCGCTCGCCTCCGGGTCCGAGGAGCCCGCCGAGGCCAGTACGACCCCGGTCGAGCGACGGTCACCGGGCCGCAGCCCGGCTTCCGCCAGCCGGCGCTCCAGCGCGGCGGTCAGCAGGGACGACGGGCCCAGCACGTCGGCCTGGCGGATGGTCAGCAGGGGCAGCCGGGCCGCCGCCTCCCGCAGTACCGCCGGGATGTCGGACTTGGCGTGGAAGGCCCGGGTCAGCAGCAGCGGCAGCGCCACCACGTCCCGTACTCCTTCGGCCGACAGGCGCTCCAGCACCCGCGGCACCCGGGGGGCGTTGAAGTCGAGATGGCCGACCTCGACCCGCAGCCCCGGCCGCAGCGCCCGCACCCGCGCGCAGAGCGCGGCGACGGTCGCCGCGTGCCTCGGGTCACGGCTGCCGTGGGCGATGACGAGAAGAGTGGGGCGGGTGTCCATGGATCAGCTCTTCACGAGGAGGCCGCGGCTGCGCAGCACCCGGCGTTCGACGGGGGCGAAGATCAGCAGCTCGATGCCGATGCCGACGATGAGGATGAGGAGGATCGCGGACAGCACCCAGGACATGTCCTGGAGCTCACGGCCCTGCTCCAGCAGCTGGCCCAGACCGGTGCCCAGATCGGGCGCGTTCACGATGAGTTCGGCGGCCATCAGGGAACGCCAGGAGAACGCCCAGCCCTGCTTGAGCCCGGCGATATAGCCCGGCAGCGCGGCCGGCAGCAGCACATGCCGTACCCCGGCGAGGCCCGTGGCACCGATCGTGCGGCCCGCCCGCAGGTAGAGCGGGGAGATCTGGTCGACACCGGCCACCAGTCCGTTGGCGATGGAGGGGACCGCGCCGAGCAGCACCACCGTGTAGATGGTGGCGTCGCTCAGCCCGAACCAGATGATCGCGGCCGGGACCCAGGCCACCGACGGCAGGGACTGCAGCCCGCTCAGGATCGGCCCGATCGCGGCCCGTACGGCCTTGACCCGGGCGACGATCAGCCCGAGCACCGTGCCGATGGCCACCGAGGCCAGAAAGCCGAGGGCGCCGCGGGAGACGCTGGTCCACACAAAGCTCAGCAGGGTGCCCTCCAGCCACTTCTGCTGCAGCGAGTTGCCGACCTCGACGGGGCTCGGCAGCAGGTAGTGCGGCTTGAGCTCGAAGTGGTAGGCGAGCTGCCACAGGGCGAGCACGATCGCGATGGCGATCAGCGGAGGGAGCGCCTTCGAGGTGGCGGTGCGCAGCCACGGCTGCCGGTCGACGACCCTGGATTCCAGGGCGTCGAGCCCGGCTTCCAGACCGGCGATGTCGCCGGCGGTGTCACCGGCCCCGGCGGCGGTGGCCGGGGCCTTGGTCTCAGTGCTGGCCATGGCGGCGGATCTCCCCACGGAGCTGTTCGGTGATCTCGATGGAAAGGTCGGCGACCGCGGAGTCCTCGATGCGGCGCGGCTGCGGGATGTCCACCCGCCACTCGTGGGCGATCCGCCCCGGACGGGAGGACAGCAGGACCACCCGCTCGGCGAGCCGCACGGCCTCCCGGACGTTGTGGGTGACGAAGAGGACCGAGAGGTTCGTCTCGCGCCAGATACGGGTCAGCTCGTCGTGCAGCACATCACGGGTGATCGCGTCGAGTGCCGCGAACGGCTCGTCCATCAGCAGCAGTTGGCTGTCCTGGGCGAGCGCCCGGGCCATCGCGACCCGCTGGCGCATCCCGCCCGACAGCTCGTGCACCCGCTTGCCGTGGGCGCCCTTGAGCCGGACGAGTTCGAGCAGCCGCTCGGCCTCGTCGCGGCGCTCCGCGCGCGGCACCCCGCGCAGCCGCAGCGCCAGTTCGATGTTGCGGCCCGCGGTCAGCCACGGGAACAGCGCATGTTCCTGGAACATCAGGGCCGGCCGGGCGCCCGGCGTCTCGATGGCGCCGGCAGACGGCGCGTCGAGGCCGGCCACGAGGTTGAGGAGGGTGGACTTGCCGCAGCCCGATGCCCCCAGGAGGCAGACGAATTCGCCGGGCGCCACATCAAGGGTGATGTCGTCCAGGACATGCTGCTGTGCGCCGGTGCGGCCGAACGACTTCGAGACATGGTCGATGCGAGCCGCGTACGGCACGGTGGTGCCCGTGTCCGCCGTGGCGGGCTGCTGCTTGGTGAGCGTGGTGGTCGTCATCGGTGTCACCTCCTGGGGGAGTGCGGTGCTGCGGACGGGTGCTACTTGCTGCCGAGTCCGGCGTTGTCGACCGGCGGCTTGCCCTGGGACCTGAGCACCTTGTTCAGCAGGGTGAGGTCGTAGATGCCCTTGAGGTCGGGCTTCTTGAGCAGGCCCGCCTTGACGGCGTGGTCGGCCTCCTGCTGGAGGGTGGCGGCCAGCGGGTCATCGGTGACCTCGACGTTCCTGAACGCCGAGTCGATGACCTGCTGCGGCAGTGCCTTGCCGGCGACGTCCGAGGAGGCGAGCTTGTCGTTGAGGGTCTTCTTCGCCTCGGCCGGGTGGGAGCGGATCCAGGCGTTGGTCTTCACCGAGGCACGCAGCACCGCCTCGACGGCCTTCGGGTGCTCCTTGAGGAACTTCTGCGAGACGATCATGTTCGTGATGACGAACTTCCCGTCCTTCCACAGCTTCTTCTCGTCCAGGATCGTCCTGCCGCCCTCGGCGACGAGCTTGGAAGCGGTGGGCTCGGGCACCCAGGCTCCGTCGATACCGCCCTGCTGGAAGACCGTGGGCGTCACCTTGTTGTCGGTGCGCTGGACGGTGACATCGCCCTTGCCGGTGGTGGCGTCGACCTTGTAGCCCTTCCCGGCCAGGTAGTTGAGCAGCGCGACGTCCTGGGTGTTGCCCAGCTGCGGGGTCGCGATGGTCTTGCCCTTGAGGTCGCCCAGGCCCTTGACCTTCTTGGGGTTGACCACCAGCGAGACACCGCCGGAGGCCGAGCCCGAGATGATCTTCAGGCTCTTGCCGTGCGACTTGGCGTAGCCGTTGATCGCGGGGGAGGGGCCGATCCAGCCGATGTCGATGGCGCCCGAGTTGAGCGCCTCGATCTCGGCGGGGCCCGCGTTGAACACGGAGGACTTCACCTCGGTGCCGCCCAGTTCCTTCTGAAACCGGCCGTTCTGGAGGCCGACCAGGGGGGTCGCGTGCGTGGTGTTGCCGAAGTACCCGATCGTCAGGTGATCGAGCCCGTCGGTCTTGGCGCCCTTGGGGGCGACACCGGCCGCGGTGTCCTTCTTGGCCTCGGAGCCGTAGCCGCAGGCGCCCAGCGCCCCTATCAGGAGCGGGACGGTGACGGCGGCCGCCAGCAGGCGGTGACGAACGGCAGACACGGGAGGAGTTCCTCTCGGAGGGCCGGGCGGTGCGCGCCCTCTAAGGCGCGCCCGGCGGAGGTGTGGATCTTCGGAAGGGGGGCGTGGGGGATACGGAGCCGGGCATCGTCAGCGCACACATCGGCCGACTCCGCCCTGCCCGCTGCCCAGGGCGCCGCTGCCGATGCGGCCGCCCTCCTTCGCGAAGGTCGAGAACACGTCCTGGAGCATGCTCAGAAGTCCCATCCGTCGTCGTCCGCCGCGGCGGACGGTGCGGCCTCTTCGGCGGCCTCCGCGAAGGCGGTGCCCGCCATACCCGCGGTCAGCGTCGTCCCGTCCGCCGGGTCGATCAGCAGGAAGGAGCCGGTGCGGCGGGAGTCGGCGTAGGCGTCCAGCGCCAGCGGCTCGGCCGTGCGCAGGACGATCCGCCCGATGTCATTGGCGGCCAGCTCACCGGGCGCCGGGTGCTGGGAGAGGTCGTCGAGGGTCAGCCGGGACGGGATGTCCTTGACGATCGCCTTGACCGTGCGGGTGGTGTGCTTGAGCAGCACGCGCTGGCCGACGGTCAGCGGACGGTCCGCCACATGGCAGACGGTCGCCTCGATGTCCTGTGAGACGCCCGGCGCGGTGGCCGTCGGGGCGATCAGGTCGCCGCGCGAGATGTCCAGGTCATCGGCGAGCCGGACGGTCACCGACTGCGGTGCCCAGGCAACGTCCACGGCCTGGCCGAGCGCGTCGATCGCCTCGATGGTGCTCGTACGGCCCGAGGGCAGCACGGTGACGGCGTCGCCGACGCGCAGCACACCGGAGGCGATCTGGCCCGCGTAGCCGCGGTAGTCGGGGTGTTCGGCGGTCTGCGGACGGATCACGTACTGGACCGGGAAGCGGCCGGGGTCGTCCGAGGGGTCGGCGACGACGGCCACGGTCTCCAGGTGCTCCAGCACGGTCGGGCCGCCGTACCAGTCCATGTGGGCGGACGGGGACACGACGTTGTCGCCGGCCAGCGCCGAGATCGGGATCGCGGTGATCTCCGGGACGCCCAGCGAGGCCGCGTACGTCGTGAACTCCTCGGCGATGGCGGCGAAGACGGGCTCGGCATAGTCGACCAGGTCCATCTTGTTGACGGCCAGGACGACATGCGGGACCCGCAGCAGGGCGGCGACCGCGGCGTGCCGGCGGGTCTGCTCGACGACGCCGTTGCGGGCGTCGACCAGCACCACGGCCAGCTCGGCGGTGGAGGCGCCGGTGACCATGTTGCGGGTGTACTGCACATGCCCGGGGGTGTCCGCCAGGATGAAGCGGCGCCGCGGGGTGGCGAAGTAGCGGTAGGCGACATCGATGGTGATGCCCTGCTCGCGCTCGGCGCGCAGCCCGTCGGTCAGCAGCGCCAGGTCGGGCGCCTCCTGCCCGCGGTTGCGGGAGGCGTGCTCGACGGCCTCCAGCTGGTCGGCGAGCACCGACTTGGAGTCGTGCAGCAGCCGGCCCACCAGGGTCGACTTGCCGTCGTCGACGGATCCGGCGGTGGCGAAACGCAGCAGCGAGGTGGCACCCGCGTCAACGGCGTCGATCGCGCTCGTGGTCGTGCTCATGGTTAGAAGTACCCCTCGCGCTTGCGGTCCTCCATGGCGGCCTCGGACATCTTGTCGTCGGCCCTCGTTGCGCCCCGTTCGGTGAGCCGGGACGCGGCGATCTCCGTGATCACGGCCTCGATGGTGTCCGCGTCGGAGTCGACGGCGCCGGTGCAGGACATGTCGCCGACGGTGCGGTAGCGCACCTGCCGGGTCTCCAGGCTCTCGCCGTCCTTGGGGCCGCCCCACTCACCGGGCGCCAGCCACATGCCGTTGCGGGCGAAGACCTCGCGCTCGTGGGCGTAGTAGATGGCGGGCAGTTCGATCTTCTCGCGGGCTATGTACTGCCACACGTCCAGCTCGGTCCAGTTGGACAGCGGGAAGACCCGGACATGCTCACCGGGGGAGTGCTTGCCGTTGTAGAGCTGCCACAGCTCGGGGCGCTGGCGGCGCGGGTCCCAGCCGCCGAACTCGTCGCGCAGCGAGAACACCCGCTCCTTGGCGCGCGCCTTCTCCTCGTCCCGGCGCCCGCCGCCGAAGACCGCGTCGAAGCGGCCCTTGTCGATGGCGTCCAGCAGCGGGACGGTCTGCAGGGGGTTACGGGTCCCGTCGGGGCGCTCGCGCAGCTCACCACGGTCGATGAAGTCCTGCACGGAGGCGACATGCAGCCGCAGACCGTGCCGCTCCACTGTGCGGTCGCGGTAGTCGAGCACCTCGGGGAAGTTGTGCCCGGTGTCGACGTGCAGCAGCGAGAACGGCACCGCGGCCGGGGCGAACGCCTTCAGCGCGAGGTGCAGCATGACGATGGAGTCCTTGCCACCGGAGAACAGGATCACCGGCCGCTCGAACTCGCCCGCCACCTCACGGAAGATGTGCACCGCCTCGGACTCCAGGGCGTCCAGGTGCGACAGCGCGTAGGGGTTGTCGAGGTCCTCGGTCACGGCAGCGGTGGCGGTCATGCCAGTCCCCTCTCGGTGAGCAGCGTGTGCAGCGCCGCCGCGGACTCCTGCACGGTCTGGGTGTGCGACTCCAGGCGCAGATCGGGCGACTCGGGAGCCTCGTACGGGTCGTCCACGCCGGTGAGCCCGGAGATCTCGCCCGCCGCCTGCTTGGCGTACAGGCCCTTCACATCCCGCTCGGAGCACACCTCGACGGGCGTGGCCACATGCACCTCCAGGTAGGGGGTGCCCTCGGTCTGGTGGCGCTTGCGCACCGTCTCGCGGCTGTCCGCGTACGGCGCGATCACCGGCACCAGCGCCTTGACGCCGTTGCTCGCCAGCAGTTCGGCCACGAAGCCGATGCGCTGGACGTTGGTGTGCCGGTCCTCGCGGCTGAAACCCAGGCCCGCGGACAGGAACTCGCGGATCTCGTCGCCGTCGAGCACCTCGACCCGGTGGCCCTCGCCGCGCAGCCGGCCGGCCAGCTCGTGCGCGAGGGTCGTCTTGCCCGCGCTCGGCAGACCGGTCAGCCAGATCGTGGCGCCCGTCATGGATATCTCCTGATGCTCGGTCATCCGTGCAGCCCGCACTCGGTCTTGTTGCTGCCGGCCCAGCGGCCGGCCCTGGCGTCCTCGCCCTCCAGCACCCGGCGGGTGCAGGGCGCGCAGCCGACGGAGGCGTAGCCGTCCATCAGCAGCGGGTTGGTGAGCACCCCGTGCCCGTCCACGTACGCGTCCACATCGGCCTGCGTCCAGCGGGCGATCGGCGAGACCTTCACCTTCTGCCGCTTCGGGTCCCAGCCGACGACCGGGGTGTTCGCCCGGGTCGGCGACTCGTCCCGGCGCAGCCCCGTCGCCCAGGCGTCGTACCGGGCCAGGCCCTCTTCGAGGGGCTTGACCTTCCGCAGCGCGCAGCACAGGTCGGGGTTGCGGTCGTGCAGCTCCGGGCCGTGCTCGGCGTCCTGCTCGGCGACGGTTTGACGGGGCGTCAGGGTGATGACGTTGACGTCCATCACCTCGGCCACCGCATCGCGGGTCCCGAGGGTCTCCGGGAAGTGGTAGCCGGTGTCCAGGAAGACCACGTCCACGCCGGGAAACGTCCGCGAGGCCAGATGCGCGACGACCGCGTCCTCCATCGAGGAGGTGACGCAGAAGCGCGGGCCGAAGGTCTCGGCGGCCCACGTGAGGATCTCCAGGGCGGGCGCGTCCTCCAGGTCGCGGCCCGCCTGCTCGGCCAGTTGCGGAAGATCGGTAGCGGTGGTCACGAGGTACCTCCGTCGGAAGCGGAAGGGGGCCGGCCGGTGCTGCCCGGCGCCAGCAGGCCCAGGAACTTCAGCCGGAACGCCCGGCTGCAGGACCGGCATTCCCAGGCACCGTGGCCCTCTTCAGAGGGCCGCAGGTCCTCGTCCCCGCAGTACGGGCAGTAGAACGGCGCCGCACGCTCACTCACTTCAGCGCACCCTCTTCCGCACGCGCCGCCCAGGTGGCGAACCGCTCGCCCTCCTCGCGCTGGGCGTCGAAGTTGCGCAGCACCCGCTCGACGTAGTCCGGGAGTTCATCGGCCGTGACCTTCAGACCGCGGACCTTGCGGCCGAAACCGGCCTCCAGACCCAGCGCGCCGCCCAGGTGCACCTGGTAGCCCTCGACCTGGTTGCCGTCGTCGTCCAGGACCAGCTGGCCCTTGAGGCCGATGTCCGCGACCTGGATACGGGCGCAGGCGTTCGGGCAGCCATTGATGTTGATGGTGACCGGCTCGTCGAACTCCGGCAGCCGGCGCTCCAGCTCGTCGATCAGCGAGGCACCGCGGCCCTTCGTCTCGACGATCGCCAGCTTGCAGAACTCGATGCCGGTGCAGGCCATCGTGCCGCGCCGGAACGGGGACGGCTGGACCCGGAGGTCGAGCGCCTCCAGCCCGGAGACCAGCGAGTTCACCTGCGACTCGTCGATGTCCAGCACGATCATTTTCTGCTCGGCCGTGGTGCGCAGCCGGCCCGAGCCGTGCACCGCCGCCAGTTCGGCGATCTTGGTGAGGGTGGCGCCGTCCACCCGGCCCACGCGCGGGGCGAAGCCCACGTAGTAGCGGCCGTCGTTCTGCTTGTGCACGCCGACGTGGTCGCGCCACCGCTGGTCGGGCTGGGCCGGCGCGGGGCCGTCGGTGAGCTTGCGGTGGAGGTACTCGTCCTCCAGCACCTGACGGAACTTCTCCGGGCCCCAGTCGGCGACCAGGAACTTCAGCCGGGCGCGGGTGCGCAGCCTGCGGTAGCCGTAGTCGCGGAAGATCGAGATGACGCCTTCGTAGACGTCGGCGGCCTCGTCACGGGGGACCCAGGCGCCCAGCCGGACGCCGAGCTTGGGGTTGGTGGAGAGCCCGCCGCCGACCCACACGTCGAAGCCGGGGCCGTGCTCGGGGTGTTCGACACCGACGAAGGAGATGTCGTTGATCTCGTGCGCGACGTCGAGCAGGGGCGAACCGGAGACCGCGGACTTGAACTTGCGCGGCAGGTTGGAGAACTCCGGGTTGCCGATGATCCGGCGCTGGATCTCCTCGATGACCGGCGTGCCGTCGATGATCTCGTTCTCGGCGATACCGGCGACCGGGGAGCCGAGGATCACGCGCGGAGTGTCACCGCACGCCTCGGTGGTGGACAGGCCGACCGCCTCCAGCCGCTGCCAGATCTCCGGGACGTCCTCGATACGGATCCAGTGGTACTGGACGTTCTGCCGGTCGGTGATGTCCGCGGTGCCGCGGGCGAACTCCTGCGAGATCTCGCCGATCACCCGCAGCTGGTCGGTGGTCAGCCGTCCGCCGTCGATGCGGACCCGCAGCATGAAGTACTTGTCGTCCAGCTCCTCCGGCTCCAGGATCGCGGTCTTGCCGCCGTCGATCCCGGGCTTGCGCTGGGTGTACAGGCCCCACCAACGCATCCGCCCGCGCAGGTCGTTGGGGTCGATCGAGTCGAAACCGGCCTTGGAGTAGATCGTCTCAATGCGTGTCCGCACATTGAGACCGTCGTCATCCTTCTTGAACTGCTCATTGCCGTTGAGCGGCGTGAAGTGGCCAACGGCCCATTGGCCCTCACCGCGGTGGCGTCCGGCCTTGCGGCGAGGCGTGGCAGCTGCGGGGACTTCGGAGGAGGCGGCCATGGGTGTACGTCCTTCTGGGCGGGCTCAAGGGGTCCGGAATCGGCGCCGGGCACCACGGTGACCTGCGCAGACATAACGAAAGGCGGCGCGTGGCAACGCGTCGGGGAGGTCTGCGGGTCAAGGGGTGTCAGCGCGTCCGCGACGATGGGGACGGCGTGAAATGCGGTGCTGCTGGGTGCTGCCCGGGGCCGAAGGCCCCTGGTGAATACAGCCTCAGCCCGCCCGACAAATGGCGCTGGACATGCGGCCGAGGTCGACGTGCCGCCGACTCACCAAGGCAATTCCAGCTCGAGACATGACGGAAGCCTGGCACGCCGTTCTCCGGCCAGTCCACCGTTATCCAGGATTTGGACACCTCTGTCCCGCATCGCGAGACAGTGTGCTCTCGGTCACTCTCCGGAGGAGCTACCGGCCGTGAGCGGACCCGCGCCGGGCCAGGGGCCGGGGGCCGGTATCTCGGACTCCTCGGCGACCGTGGTGTCGTACAGCCGGAAGCCGCGCCGCTGGTAGTTGGCCATCGCGTGCGGGCCGTCCTTGCTGCAGGTGTGCAGCCACACCCGCTTGGACGGCGCCTGCCCCGGCCACCGTTCGGCCAGGTCCCAGGCCCGCTCGATCCCGTACGCGAGCAGATGGCCGCCTATCCGGCGTCCCCGGAACGCCGGGATGAGCCCGAAGTAGGTGATCTCCGCGGAGCCGTCCGCCTCCGCCGCCAGCTCGATGAACCCGGCGGGCGTACCGCGCTCGTACGCCACCCACGTCTCCACCCCCGGCCGCCCGAGGAACTCCGCCCACTGCGCGTACGGCCAGGTCAGCCGGTCGGTCCAGATGACGTCCCCGCCGACCGCCGTGTAGAGGAAGCGGCTGAACTCGGGCGACGGCACCTCGGAGCGGACGATCCGGACGCCCTGTTCGGCCGGCGGCGCCTGGGCGGGGGACAGGTCGGCGGGCGAAGTCTGTTCCAGGTGCCAGGTGGTGACCGAGAGGCTCATGTGGCCAGCACATCACAACGGGACCTGGGTCACGGGGTGAGCCGCGTCACAGCGCGGGACCGGGGTGCGGGGTCGGCCTGACGAGGGAGGAGGGGGCACTCCGATGTGGGAGGAGGGGCGGCCCGATGCGGGAGAGGGGGCAGGCGCCGAACGGGCGGCAGTGCATCGTCCCGAATCGTGAGACATCGGTTCACTTGGTGGTGGGGTCTCCGGCTCTTCCGGCCCTTCCGGGTCGTCCGACCCTCCCGGCTCTCCCGAGCCTCCCGACCCTCCCGACCCTCCTGGGTCTTCTCGGCCGCCCCGGGGTCACCGGCTGGGCGGGTCTCCCTGGCTGGATCCCGTCATCCGGGCGAAGGCCACCACATTGCCCGCGTAGCCGGAGCCCGCCGCGTAGTCGCCGCCGCAGGTCAGGACGCGCAGTTCGGGGCGTCCGGTGGTGCCGTAGACCTTCCGGGAGGGGAACTTCCGCTTGTCGAAGACCTGGATGCCGTAGACCTCGAAGACCGCGGTCCGCCCGTCCTCGCGGGTCACCCGGATCGTCCGGCCCTTCTCCAGGGCACCCAGCCCGTAGAAGACCGCTGGTCCGCTGCGGCTGTCGACATGACCGACGAGGACGGCGGTGCCGTTCTCCCCTGGGGTCGGCGCGTTCTCGTACCAGCCCGCCAGTCCGGGGTCCTCGGCCGGCGGGGCCGCGATCCCGCCGTCCCGGTCCAGGCCCAGCGGCATCAGCGGAGCCGACACCTCGATCGACGGAATCGCCACCAGGGCGGGGGCGGAGCGGGGCAGCGGTGGCGGTGCGGGGCCGTCGGGCGGGAGGTCGCCGGGGAAGAGCGCCGAACCCGCGCCGGGCTGCGGCGGCCCGTCCGCCTCACCGGACAGGCCCTGACGCACCAGGCCGAGGCCGACGAGACCGAGCAGGGCCAGCACGCCCCACCTGGGCCGACGCGGGGCCGCCGGCTCCCCGGGCGCCGCTTCCGGCGGGCCTGTCGGGCTCATCACTCACCTCCCGTGGCCGCGCGCCCGGAGGCACACGGTCCGCAGTCGGCACGCTAGGCGCGCCCCGCGCCGGCAGCGACAGCAGCCGGCTGAACGGGTGGCGGGCGCCGGAGGCCGCGGCGCCCGCCCGATCACTCGTGCCCGGGTCCGCTCACTCGCCCCCGCCCGGGTCCGCCCGCTCGCCCCGCCCGGGTGCCCCCGCCCGGTTTCCGCCGTACCGCCGCCGGGCGGCCGTCCCCTGGAGGGCGCCGCTCGTCGAAAGAGCGGCGCCCGGCCGGCTACTCGCCGTGGAACACCGCCCCGGCCAGCCGCTCGACCTGGTCCGGGTCCGGGGACCAGCAATAGAGCATCACCTCGTCCGCGCCGATCGCCCGGAACGCGGCCACGGCTTCGCGGATCTGGTCCCCCGAGGTGAGCAGACCGTTCACCACGTGGTCGGTGTAGCTGTGCGGTGCGTAGTAGGCGCGCAGTTCCGCGCGGGCGCGGTCGAGGGTCGGCTGCGGGCCGAGCGCGGCATTGACCTGGGCCAGCAGCCGCGGCCGGCCCGTACGCCCGGCCCGGTCCCAGGCGTCCTCGACCTGACGGAACAGTGTGTCCATCGGCCCTGGCGGCAGTGCGGCGCCCAGAAATCCGTCGCCCCAGCGGGCCACCCGCTCCAGCGCGGCGGGCACGAACCCACCGAACAGCACCTCGGGTCCACCGGGCCGCGCCGGGACGGGGCCGATCGGGCCGACGTCCGCGGAGAGCGGCTCACCGGACCAGAGGCGCCGCAGGGCCGCCATCTGCGTATCGAGCCGCCGGCCGCGGGTGCGGAGGTCGACGCCGGTGGCCAGGTAGTCGTCGTCGCGGCCGCCGATACCGATGCCGAGGGTGAAACGGGAGCCGGACAGCACATCGAGCGTGGCGGCCTGCTTGGCGAGCAGCGCCGTGCGGTGCAGCGGGGCGAGCAGCACCTCGGTCTGCAGCCGGATCCGGGAGGTGGCGCCGGCCAGGGTGGCCAGCGTGATCAGGGGCTCGGGGTTGCCGAACACCAGCCGGTCGAGGAGGGCGACGGTGCTGAACGGGGTGGCTTCGGCGCGCCGGGCCCAGCTCAGCAGCTGTGCGGGGTCGCCGATGGGAAGGCCAAGGCCTACGGACATGGTGGGTGTCCTCCAGAAGGGCATGCGGGCATGCGTGATCACGGATTGTCGTGTCGCCCGCTCGTTCGGCTCCGCGCGTGCTGTACGCGCGGGCTGCTCCCGTTCTGCGACGGCCTTCTGGAGAGCTGATTCAGAGCGCCGCCACCATACGAGACGGCAGCGAGGCACCGCATCCGGTTTTCCGCCCCGGCCCGGCCGGCTCGTCCCTCGGCCCGCCGACCCGTCCCTCAGCCCGCCGGGTCGCTCTCTCCGCACCGCAGCCCCGCCGCCCCGCCCTCAGCCCCGGCGTGCCGCCGTCACCGCGGGCGCCAGCGACTGCGGCAGCAGATGCACGGGCTGCGGCGGCAGCCGGAGTTCCACCTCCACCCCGTCTGCGAAGCGGTAGGGCCGGTGCGCCAGCACACTCGCGAGATGGCGGCGCAGCCGGGACAGCTCCGCGCGCACCGTGACCGTACGGCTGTCGTCACCGAAGAGGTCCCGGGCGAGTTCGGCGGCGCTGCGCCCCTGCGGATGCGCGGCGAGCACGAACAGCAGCTCGGCATGGCGCGGGGTCAGCTCGTGCGACCAACTGCCGGCCGGTCCGCTGACGGTGACCGTCGAGCCGTCCCGGCCGCTGACGTCCAGCACCACCCGGCTCGGCCCGATGTCCCGCTCCTGCTGCCCGATACGGATCAGCCAGCCGCCGGGCAACGGTTCCAGGGTGCACATCCCGTAGCGCGGCAGCCACAGCGGCCCGGCCTCGGGCGACTTGGGCAGCGCCACCCGGTCCGGCGGGGTCAGGCCCGTCACCCCCACGACCCAGCCGTTCGGGTCGACGACCAGCGCCCGGCCGCCGATCCGCGCCAGCATCGGCGCCGCGCTCGACCGCAGCCGCTCCAGGGAGAGGTGATGGCGGGTGCGCAGCTCGCCCTCGGCGAGCCGGGCGACCGAGGACACCAGCGAGAGCGTCGTGGGGTGGAAGCCGGGTGCCGGACCGCTGACGTTCACCGTGCCCAACAGCCGCCCGTCGCGCGGGTCGTGGAGCGGCGCCGCGGCACAGGTCCACTGGTGGTGGCTGCGGACGAAGTGCTCCGCGGAGTGCACCAGCACCGGGCGGCGGGCCACCAGCGCGGTGCCGATGGCGTTGGTGCCGACGACGTCCTCCGTCCAGTCGGCACCCTTGTCGAAGCCCAGCCGGTCGGCCATCCGGCGGACCGGCGCGCTGCCCTCCCGCCACAGCACCCGCCCCTCGGCATCGGTGACGACCATGATCTGCTGCGCCGCGTCGGCCGCCGCCAGCAGCCCCTCGTTGAGCACCGGCAGCACCGGGGACAGCCGGGACATCTGCCGCCGGTGCTCCAACTCCGCGACAGACAGTGGGTGTTGCGGCTGGTCCCGGTCCGGGTCCACGCCCGAGACCCGCACCCGGCGCCAGGATTCGCCGATCACCGGGCGGGGCGCATCCGACGGGGCGTCGGACGGTGTCCCGCCCGCGAGCGTGGCCTCCCGGACCGTGGCGAGGCGGTGCGCGGTCACACGGATGTCCTGGGCCGACCCGATGGCACTCTCGATCGGTCTGTCGCTCACGCTGCTCTCCGATGTGCACTGTCCTTGGGCCCGGGCCCCTCGTGCCGTCACCAGGCAGTCCTGGAAAGGCCATTGTCCAGGTCCGTCCCGGCGCACTGCAACGGACTGCAACCGTTGTGGCCTATGACGCGTTCCCGGGAATCTGGGCCGAGCGGCCGATGGTGCCCCGCCACCGCGGGTTCGCCGGTCACCCGTCGGGGAACCCGCCGGTTGTCGCCGGGGATGCCATCGGCCGCCGCGTGTGTGATGTCGGCAGTGCGGGGGAGGGGGCTCACGATGATGGCCGCTGCCCCGCGCGTCGTGGTGATCGGAGCGGACGAGGGGGGACGTATCGCGCGTGCCGCCCGGCTGGCGGGCCACTACGGGATTCCCCGGCTGCCCGCGGTCGACCTGCTGACCAGGCGTCAGCCGCTGCCCGCCGACGGCTATGTCGTCGACGGCGCCCCGCAGCTCCTCGACCGGGTGGCCGGCACCGGCGGTCTGCTGCCCGCGCTGGCCTTCGCGGACCTCGTCGTCCTGCTGCACGGTGCGGAGCGGAGCGGCGCGGACGAGGCCTGCCGCGTGCTGCGCTACTACGAGGCGCGCGGTGTGCTGCTCGCCTTCCCTCCGGACGCACCGGACGACGACATCGTCGTGGCCATCGATGCGGCGCTGCGCGGTCGCCTCGCGGACCCGCCGGAACGCCCCGGCCGACCCTGAGACCGGGGAGCGGTGCCGGGTCGGCGCGGCACCGCTCCCTGACCGGCGCGGCGGCGGTAACCCCCTGTCCCCGTCCCTCCGTGCGAAACGGCCGGCGGGACGGGGAGCCGCCGCCGCGTCGCACACCGGCCGGGCCGCCGGGTCGCACACCGGCCGGGCTGCCGGGTCGCGCACCGGCCGGGCTGCCGCGTCGTGCACCGGCCGGGCTGCCGGGTCTCAGCCGTCGACCACCGGACGCGCCCGCTCCACCACCGCCGCAAGATCCAGCGTGTGCGGCAGGGTGCCGAACGCCGCGCCCGCGTCGCCGCCGAGCCGGGAGGCGCAGAACGCATCCGCGACCTCGGACGGCGCATGGCGCACCAGCAGCGACCCCTGGAGCACCAGCGCCATCCGCTCCACCAGCCGTCGGGCCCGCGCCTCGATGCCCTCCAGGTCGGCGAGTTCGGTGAGCATCCCCTTGATCGCCCGGTCCAGCCGGTGGTCCGCGCCCCGCGCCGCCCCGATCTCGGTCAGGAACGCGTTGAGTGCCTCGGGTTCGCGCCGCAGGGCCCGCAGCACGTCCAGCGCCTGGACATTGCCGGCGCCCTCCCAGATCGAGTTGAGCGGCGCCTCGCGCAGCAGCCGTGGCAGTCCCGAATCCTCGACGTAGCCGTTGCCGCCGAGGCACTCCAGCGCCTCGGCCACCATCGGCGTGCACCGCTTGGTCACCCAGTACTTCGCCGTGGGGACCGCCAGCCGCAGAAAGTGCCGGTCCTGCTCGGTGCCGCCGTCGTAGGCCGCCGCCAGGCGCAGCGCCAGCGTGGTCGCCGCCTCCGACTCCAGCGCCAGATCGGCCAGCACATTGCGCATCAGCGGCTTGTCGATCAGCCGGCCGCCGAACGCCTCCCGGTGGGCGCTGTGGTGCAGCGCCTGCGCCACGGCCTGCCGCATCACCGCCGCGGACGCGCTGACACAGTCCAGCCGGGTCGCCGCGACCATCTCGATGATCGTCGCCACCCCGCGCCCCTCCTCGCCGACCCGGCGCGCCCAGGTCCGCCCGTCGAACTCGACCTCCGCCGAGGCGTTGGAGCGGTTGCCGAGCTTGTCCTTGAGCCGCTGGATGCGGAAGGCGTTACGGCTGCCGTCCGGCAGCACCCGTGGCAGCAGAAAGCAGGTGAGCCCGCCGGGCGCCTGGGCCAGCACCAGGAAGGCGTCCGACATCGGCGCCGAACAGAACCACTTGTGTCCGGTCAGGACGTACTCGCCGGGTGCGGCCAGCGGCTCGGCGCGGGTGGTGTTGGCCCGTACGTCGCTGCCGCCCTGCTTCTCCGTCATGGCCATCCCGGCCAGCGCGCCGCCCTTCTCGGCGACCGGCCGCAGCTCCCGCTCGTACACCCGTGAGGTCAGCAGCGGCTCCCACTCGGCCGCCAGCTCCGGCTCGGCGCGCAGCGCGGGCACCGCCGCATGGGTCATCGACAGCGGGCAGCCGTGCCCCGCCTCGGCCTGTGTCCACACGATGAAGCCGGCGGTGCGGCGGAGATGGCCGTCCGGCCGGGACCAGGCGTCGGTCAGACCGGCCGTGACGGCGTGGCCGAGCAGCCGGTGCCACGCCGGGTGGAACTCCACCTCGTCGGTGCGGTGGCCGTAGCGGTCATGGGTGCGCAGCACCGGTGGATGGGTGTTGGCCTGTTCGCCCCAGTGCTGGGCGTGCGCGGAGCCGGCCGCCTTGCCCAGCCTGCCCAGTTCTTCACGCACCGCGTGGAGCCGCTCGGCGGCGATGTACCGGGTGACGCCCTCGGTGAGGGCCGGGTCGTTCGCGAAGACGTCGTAGCCGACCAGCGGCGGAGGCTGGTTCGTGACCGTGTGAGTGGTGGCTGCCATGCCAGATACGGTAAGGAGGTGCAGCCGGCAAACGAACCAACCGAGCGGCCCGCGGGCCGTCTGACCAAGGCCCGCGCGCTGTACCGCAACGTTTCCAAGCGCCGGCTGGCCTGGCTCCTGCTCAAGGACACCGTCAACTCCTGCATGAAGTACCGGGTCACCGGGCTGGCCGCCGAGGCCGCGTTCTGGAGTCTGCTGTCGCTGCCGCCACTGATCCTCGGGCTCCTGGGTGTGCTCGGCTATACGGACGCGTGGATCGGCCACGACACCATCGAGGGCGTCCGGCAGCGCATCCTCGACGGCGCCGGCACCGTGCTGTCCGACAAGGGCGTGAACGAGATCGCCCGGCCGCTGCTCCACGATGTCTTCACCGGCCGCCGCCCGGATGTCATCTCCTTCGGCTTCGCCATCGCCCTGTGGTCCGGCTCCCGGGCGATGAATGTCTTTGTCGACACCATCACCATCATGTACGGGCTCGACGGGCGGCGCGGCATCGTCAAGACCCGGCTGCTGGCGTTCGCCCTGTACCTCGCCGCGCTCGTGGTCGGCGCCATCGCGCTGCCACTGATGGTCGCCGGTCCCGACACCGTCGTGAGCTGGCTGCCGGCCAGCGAGCACATCATCCGGGCGCTGTACTGGCCGGTCGTCCTGCTCCTGTCGGTCGCCTTCCTGACCACCCTGTACCACGCCTCCGTACCGGTCCGTTCGCCCTGGCCGGAGGACATTCCCGGTGCGGTGGTCGCGCTCGGCATGTGGCTGCTCGGCAGCTTCCTGCTGCGGCTGTATCTCACCTCGACGGTCGAGGGACCCACGATCTACGGCTCCTTGGCCGCACCGGTCGCCGTGCTGCTGTGGATCGGGGTGTCCGCCTTCGCGGTGCTGGTCGGGGCCGCGATGAACGCCTCACTCGACCGGGTGTGGCCCTCGGTCGCCACGGCCGCGGCACGCGAGGAGATCGCCCGGCGGGCGGCCGCGCGGACCGGGGCGGGGTGGGAGTCTGGCGACGCAGGCGGTGCCGCAGCGGAGGGCGAGAACCGCGGTGGCGATGACCACGGTGACGAGGGCCGGGGCGGCGAGGGCCGGGGCGGCGATGGCCACGGCGGCGAGGGCCGGGGCGAGGGGCGCGGCACCGACGGCACCCGCGACGACTGAGCCGGCGCGGCGCACCCCGTCCGGCCTCGTACGGCCCGGATACCGCCGCGCGCGGCGCTACGAGAAGTCGTGCACGAGCCATTGACAGCCATGGAACCCGGGCAGATGATCCTTGCCATCGCTCCGCGAACGAAAGTTCACCAGGCGAACTCAGTCGCGCTTCGCCAGGCGAACCTCACCAGTGATGCCGCACCGCGCACCGCGCACCGCGCACCGTGATCCGTGCACCGTGATCCGTGAATCCGAGGTCCCCATGTCTCCCACCGGCATGTCTCCCACCGGTCCTCCGCTCTCCACCGGCCGCCGCCACACCTTCCGTTCCGTCGCGCCCGTCCTGGCGCTGTGCTGGCTCGCCGTCTTCTTCGACGGGATGGACGTCAACGTCTACGGCGCCGTCATGCCGCACATGCTCGACGACCCCGGGCTCGGCCTCACCCCCGGAGTGGCCGGTGCGATCGGCAGCTGGACCACGTTCGGCATGCTGATCGGCGCGCTCGGCACCGGCACCCTCACCGACTGGCTCGGCCGCCGCCCCGTCCTCGTCGCCAGCGTGCTGGTGTTCTCCGCCGGGTCGGCGGTCTGCGCGCTCGCCGGCTCGCCCGGACCGTTCGGCGCCGGACGCTTCTTCGCCGGTCTGGGACTCGGCGGCCTGATGCCCCTCTGCCTCTCGATGGTGATGGAGTTCGCGCCGCCCCGCCGGGCCGCCCTCGCCACCGGCCTGCTGATGACCTCGTACCACGCGGGCGGCATGTTCGCGACGGGCCTGGGCCTGACACTGGCCCCCGCGCTGGGCTGGCGCTGGGTGTTCTGGGCCGGTGTCCTGCCCGCGGTCGTGGCCGCCCCGCTGCTGCTGCGCCTGCTCCCCGAGTCGCCCGGTGTGCTGCTCGCCAAGGGCCGCACCACCGAGGCCGAGGCGGTCGCCGACCGCTACGGCATGGCCCGTCCGGCCCCCGCCGACGCACCGGCCCAGGGGGCCAAGGGCCGGCTCGACGCGGTCCTCGCCCTCTTCCGCCCCGGCGTCCGCCTGGCCACCCCGCTGCTGTGGCTCGCCTCGTTCTGCGGACTGCTCCTGGTCTACGGCGTCAGCACCTGGCTGCCGCAGATGATGCGCGCCTCCGGGTACGGCCTCACGTCCTCGGTCAGCTTCCTGCTCATCATCAACGCGGGCGGGATCGCCGGCATGCTGCTCGCGGGCCGCATCGCCGACCGTTACGGCCCGGTCAGGGTCTCCGCCCTCTGGTTCCTGCTGACCGCCGTCGGCGCCCTGCTCCTCGGGGCGCAGCTGCCGCTCGGCGTCACTTATGCGGTCGTCGCCGTCACCGGTGTCTGGCTCTTCAGCGCGCAGGTGATGGTGTACGCGGCGGCCAACCGTGTCTACCCGGCCGCCGAACGGGCCACCGGCATCGGCTGGGTCACCGGCATCGGCCGCACGGGCGCGGTGGCCGGACCCTGGCTCGGCGGCACCCTCGCCGCGACCGGAAACGACCAACTCGGCTTCACCGCCTTCGCGTTGGCCGGCCTGCTGGGCGCGCTCGCCATCGGTTCGGTGCCGCTCGCCCGGCGCTTCGGCCGCCGGTCGGCATCTGCCTCCGCAGCTGCCTCGGCACCGGCACCGGAGGCGGCAGCCGGTGTGGAGCCGTGAGCGGACAGGTGGGCCCACATCCGCGTGCCGGTGGGGCGGCCTCGGTCCGGGCGCTGCCCCTTGGCCGCTGACCTGGCCAAGGGGGCAGCGCCCGGGCCGGGTTCAGGGTGCCGCCGCGTAGCGGTCGGCGAGTACGGCCACGGTCCGGGCGACGGCTTGCCGCAGCGCGGAGGGGCCGAGCACCTCGGCCTCCGTGCCGAGCCTGAGCAGGTCACTGACCGCCACGGCCTGCGCCTCGACCGCCATCTCGACCTGCACCCAGCCCTCGTGGTCCGGCGGCCCGGCGCCCTCCAGGGCTCGTGCGCCCGCGGCACCGAACTGCACCGGCAGCAGCCGCTGTGCCAGGGGCGAGATCCGCAGTTGCGCGGTTCCCTGCCGGAGCGTGGCCTCCAGACGGCGGGAAGCCTCCTCCCAATAGGCGGCCAGGGCGAATCCGGCCGGTCGCTCGAAGGTCTCCTCCGTGCGGTCCACGGCCAGGAACCGCGCCATCCGATAGGTCCGTGCGGCCCCGTCCGCGAGCGCCACCAGGTACCAGAGGCCGCCTTTGAGGACGAGGCCGAGCGGGTGGAGTTCCCGGTGGATTTCACCGCTCCAACGGCGGTAGTGCACACGGAGCTTCCGCTGCTCCCACACCGCTTGCGCGACCACCGCCAGATACGGCGCCGGGTCGGCGTCCCGGAACCATGCCGGCACATCCAGGTGGAACCGGTCCTGAACGCGGCGGGTGCGCTCGGCCGGTCCGGCCGGGAGCGCGGCCTGCAGCTTCAGCTGTGCGGTTGCCAGCACCGCGCCCAGACCCAGCTCCCGCGCCGGTCCGGGAGCTCCGGCGAAGAAGAGCGCGGCGGCCTCGGTGTCGGTGAGCCCGGTCAGCCGTGTGCGGTATCCGTCCATCAGGCGGTAGCCGCCGGCGGGCCCGCGGTCGGCACGGACCGGGACTCCCGACGCGAGGAGCGCCTCGATGTCCCGGTGGACGGTACGGACCGACACCTCCAGTTCGGCGGCGAGTTCGGGAGCGGTCATCCGCCCGCGGTTCTGGAGCAGCAGAAGCAGGGAGAGAAGCCGGTCGGCACGCATACGGAGATTGTCCCGCGTACCTGACAGGAGATGTCAGGTACGGCCCTCAGACTGGTCACACACCGCACGCCGAACCCCGTGCGGCCGATCGAGAGGACAGCCATGCCCGTGCAGACCACCGGCCATTTCACCTTCGCCAACTGGGAGGAGCGCGCGGTCGGTTCGAGCGGAGAGAGCCCGAAGCTCGCCCACGCCTCCGTCACCAACACCTACTCCGGCGGCATCGAGGCCACCGACACCACCTGCGAATACAGCATCGTCTACGTCACGGAGAAGACCGGCACCTTCACCGGCATGGAGGTGCTGGCCGGGCGGCTCGACGGGCGTGACGGCGCCTTCGTCGTCGAGGAACGCGGTTCGTTCGGCGCCGACGGCACCGTGCACTGCACCTTCGAGGTCGTGCCCGGAACCGGCACCGGAGAGCTGACCGGGCTGCGCGGAACCGGCAGTTTCACCACCCGTCCCGGCGCATCGTCCTTCCCCTACACCTTCCGCTACGACCTGGGCTGACCTCGGGTGGTCCGCCCGGTCACCGCACCGGAATCCGTGCGTACCGCCCCGCCACACTCAGGTCGGCCTCGATGCCGGCGGCGGCGGTGCGCAGCGCGGGGAGGAGCGCCTCGCGGGCCTCGCCGGGGGTGCAACGGGCCGCGTGGGTGGAGACGTTGACGGCGGCGACGACCCGGCCGGTGCGGTCGTGGACGGGGACGGCGAGGGAGCGGAGGCCCTCTTCCAGTTCCTCGTCGACCAGGGCGTAACCGGTGGAGCGGACCTCGTCCAGGAGGGCGAGGAGCCGTTCCGGGTCGGTCACGGTGTGGCGGGTGAGCGGTTCCGGGCGCGCCTGGGCCAGTCGCGCGGAGCGCTCGGCCGGGGGCAGACCGGCGAGCAGCACGCGGCCCATGGAGGTCGCATACGCCGGAAAACGGGTGCCCAGCGTGATGTTGACGCTCATGATGCGCACGGTGGGGACCCGGGCGACGTACTGGATGTCGTCCCCGGAGAGGACCGCCATCGAGGCGGAGTCGTGCACCCGCTCGACCAGTGCGGCGAGGTGGGGCTGGGCGATGTCGGGCAGGGTGAGGCCCGAGAGATGGGCGAAGCCCAGCTCCAGCACCTTGGGTGTGGGGCGGAAGAGCTTGCCGTCGGTGGCGATGTAGCCGAGGTGCTCCAGGGTGATCAGGGCCCGGCGGGCGGTGGCGCGGGCCAGGCCGGTGGCCTCCGCCACGGTGGTGAGCGGGAGTGCGGCGCGGCCGGCGCCGAAGGCGGTGAGGGTGATCAGCCCGCGGGCCATCGATTCGACGAATTCCGGGCCCAGTTCCCGCTTGGACGCGCGCATCCAGCCGGCGTGGGACGGGCCCGCGGCCGTTTCGGCGGCGGGGCCGGCGGGCGGGCCGGCCTGGGGCGCGCGCAGGGCGCCCTCCATGGCGGCGACCGTCTCGCGCAGGCGGGGCAGGACCGCGTCGGGCAGCGCGTCCGCGCTCAGCCGGCTGGTGTGGCTGACGACGCTGAGCGCACAGACCGGGCGGCCGGCGGCGTCCCGGACGGGCATCGCCACGGCCACCAGCCCCGGTTCGAGGAGCTGGTCGTCCAGCGACCATCCGGCGGTGCGTGCGGCGGCCACTCGGGAGGCGAAGTCGTCCGCCGAGGTGTCCTCGGCGCGCCGCGGCGGTACGGCCGGGAAGCCCGCGTCCGCCGGGTCGGCCGCCCGGCGCGCCCGCCAGCGCTGCCAGTCCGCCTCCTCCCACCGGTCCGCGAACAGCGCGCCCGGCGCGCCCCGCTCGGCCGGCAGCAGATCGCCGATGCGGAAGGCCAGTGACATGGCGCGGCGGCGGGTCGCCTGGTGGACGAAGCGCACCCCGTCGCCGTCCGGCACCGCCAGCGAGACCGACTCGTCCAGCTCATCGGCCAGCCGGTCGGCGAGCGGGCCCAGCCGGTCGGGGAGTTCGGAGGCGGCGAGGTAGGCGTTGCCGAGCTCCAGCAGGCGCGGGGCGAGCACCGCGTCCCGGCCCTCGGTCCGTACGTAGCCGAGCCGCGCGAGGGTGCTCAGCACCCGGTCCACGGTCGAGCGGGCGAGGCCGGTGCCACGCACCAGATCGCCGACGGACCGCCGGCCGCCACCGGTCGCCAGCTCCCGCAGCACGGACAGGCTGCGCATCAGCGGACCCACCGCCTCCGGTGGCGGCGGAGGCGCTGACGGGGCGGTGGCGGCGGGGTGGGTCATGGCCTCTCCCTGGTGCGTCGATCTCGTCGGAACCGTACCCGGCGGACCGTTGACAAGGGCCGGGGGCCGGGCCAAACTCAAGAGGGCAGCATAATGAACTTAAGTTCATTATGCGAACGGCTCTGAATAGCTCTCCCTCTCCCTCCGGATGTCACGGTCGTCCACGCGCAGCAGGCCGACCAGGCCGGCAACGTCCAGCTGTGGGGCCTGACATCAACTCCTCTCCCCCCACCGGATACTTGGACTCCGCCGGCGCCCTCGTGGACCGCGCACTGGAAAAACGCACCGAGCACCACCCACAGGAGTCCCCATGGCCCACCCGCCCGCGATCCCGCTCCCGCACTACATCGTGGACGGTCCCGAAGACGCCCCGCCGCTCCTCCTGGGCCCCTCGCTCGGCGCCTCGCTCGCCGTCTGGGAACCCCAACTCCCCTCCCTGGCACAGCACCACCGCGTCATCCGCTGGGACCTCCCCGGCCATGGCGGCACCCCCACCGGGGTACTGGATGCCGGGCCCACCCCCACCACCACCGTTCCCGGCCTGGCCCGGCTGGTTCTCGCCCTCGCCGACTCCCTCGGTGTCGACCGGTTCGCCTACGCCGGGATCTCGCTCGGCGGCGCCGTCGGGTCCTGGCTCGCCGCCCACCACCCCGAGCGGATCGCCTCGCTCGCCCTGATCTGCTCCTCCGCACGGTTCGGCGAGCCGGCGGGCTGGCAGGACCGGGCCGCGCTGGTACGGGAAGCGGGCATCGGCCCGATCGCCGAGGCCGCCGTGAGCCGCTGGTTCACCCCGGCCTTCGCCGGCTCCCCGCAGGCCGCGGCGCTCATCGAGGCGCTGCGCCGTTCGGTGGCGCCCGCGGGCTATGCGGCCTGCTGCGACGCCCTCGCCGCCTTCGATCTGCGCGCCGGCCTGGCCCGGATCACCGCCCCCACGCTCGTCGTCGCGGGCCTCGCCGACCCGGCCACCCCGCCCGCTCACGCCCGCGAACTCGCCGCCGGCATTGCGGACGCCGACCTGCTCGAACTGTCCGGCGCTGCCCATCTCGCCAACGTGGAACGCCCCGCCCCGGTGCTGGCCGCCCTCCTCCGCCACCTCGCCGCACACCCGGACGACGGCCCCGTGGCGGCGGCCCCCGGCCTCGGTACACCGACACCGCACCCCGCGGAAGGACCGGCACAGTGACGCACCCCCGCCACGCCTGCAGTTCGCCCCGTCGACCGGAGCGCCGGTTCGCCGCACGCCGCCGCCGAGCCGACGGAGGACTGCACGGGCCGCCGCTGACGTGAGACCCGTTCAGCGGCTCTGCCGATAGCGGACCAGCAGCATCGCCGCGTCATCGTGCAGCGGCCCCTCGACATGCTCGACCAGGTCCTCGCGCACCGAGCGCAGCGCGGCCTCCGGGTCGGGGTCCTTGAGCAGCGCGGCGCGTTCGTCGAGGGGGTAGAAGCGGTCCGCCGCGTCGCGGGCCTCGGTGACGCCGTCGGTGTAGAAGAGCAGCTGGTCGCCGGGTGTGAACGGCACCTGGTGGGGGACCGGGGCCGCGGTGCCGTGCAGGGTGAGGCCGAGCGGCAGGGCGCGGTCGGGCGGTGCGGCGAAGCCGACCGTGCCGTCGGGGCGCACCACCAGCGGCGCCGGATGGCCGAAGTTGAGCAGGGTGGCATGCGGACCGTCACCGATCTCGGCGAGCACCGCCGTGACGAACCGTTCGCCCGACAGATGGCGGTTCAGCGCCCGCTCGACCCGCTCGCCGACGGCCGGCAGATCCGGTTCGTCGTGCGCCGCCTCCCGGAACGCACCCAGCACCACCGCCGCGCTCTCCACGGCCTCCAGGCCCTTGCCCTGCACATCGCCGACGATGATCCGCACCCCGGCGGGCGAGGTCACCACCTCGTACAGATCACCGCCTATCCGGGCCTCGGCCACCGCCGAGGTGTACGAGACGGCGATCCGCAGCCGGCCCGCACCGCGTGGCACCGGGCGCAGCAGCACCCGCTGGGCGACCTCGGCGATCGAGCGGACACTGGCCAGCTCCGCCTCCCGCCGCTGCCGCATCACCGCGGCGACCACCCCGGCCGCGGTCACCCCGGCCACCGACAGCAGGGCGGTCAGCCCGCGCCGGCTGTCGAACAGCCCGTCGTAGAAGCCCAGGCCGACGCAGAGCATGGACGCCGCCAGTCCGACCACGGCCGTCCGCCGCCAGCCGCCGACCAGCCCCGCGAACGCCGGCCCCAGCGACACCAGGGGCAGGAACCCGACCCCCGGACCCGCGGTGAGATCGACCGTGGTGACCACGGCCATGACCGCGTACGGGAGCACGGCCAGCACACGGGAGCCGGTGCGCTGCTCCTCGTTCTCCACGGCCAAGGTGTTCTCCGACGGTGTCAGGTGAAGGGATCGGTCAAGAGGACCGTCGGCCGTCGGAGTGTCCGAAAGCGGCCCCCTGGCCCCCGACCTGAGCATATGCAACATATGCCGTACCGAAATACCTCGAATGCGCGCTGTTACCGAATCGCAGTGGCTTCCTCGCCTTCCTCACCCACACCGCAGTGGCCGCACGCCGTCCTCGCCCGCCCGACAGTGGCCCGCACGCCCTCCCCGCCCGCACCGCCGAACTCGTCGGCCACCGGCGGTCCCCCCACCGAAGAGTGGGCCGCCCTCCCCGCCGACCAGCCCGAACGACTGACTGTTGCGGCCTGTCCCGACGCGGTGCCCGGCGAAGCACCGCAGGTCGGGTTGAGTGACGGCTGTGTGGCGGGCCGGGCGCCATCCGTACCAGGCGGCTGTCCGGACGGGACCGAAAGGAGCCGCTTGTGGAAGGTGTACCCCCGGATGCCTGGAAATGGGGAGTCGACCGTACGCCCGACCCCAGGCGCGAGCCCGGACCGATCAACCTGCAGCGGAACGCGTTCGTACCGGCCTACGCCGGGATCGCCACATTCTTCGGTCTGCCGCTGTGCCTCAACCCCGACGACCTCCGTGCGGGCCACGTCGATGTGGCAGTCCTTGGCGCGCCGGTGGACATGTCCACCGGGCACCGGGGGGCGGCCTACGGGCCGCGTGCGATCCGGGCCGACGAGCGGATCCTGCCCAACACCCCGCAGATGCTCGTCAATCCCAGCACCCGTATCAAGCCCTTCGAGGAGCTGACGGTGGTCGACTACGGCGATGCCGCGGTGGACCCGTTCAGCATCGACAACTCCATGGAACCGATCCGCACGTTGGTCCGTGAGGTCGCGGAAACGGGCGCGATCCCGATCGTGCTCGGCGGGGACCACTCGATCCTGTGGCCGGACGCCGCAGCGGTGGCCGATGTGTATGGAGCCGGCAAGGTCGGGGTGATCCACTTCGATGCGCATCCGGACTGCTCCCACGACCTGTTCGGTCATCTCGCCTCGCACGCCACACCGATCCGCCGGTTGATCGAGGACGAGCACGTCCCCGGGCGCAACTTCATCCAGATCGGTCTGCGCAGCGCGATCACGCCCGACGACGCCCTGTTCGACTGGATGCGCGAGCACGGACTGCGCGCGCACTTCATGGCTGAGATCGACCGGCGCGGATTCGACGTGGTCCTCCAACAGGCCATCGACGAGGCGCTGGACGGGCCGGAGTATCTGTTCCTGTCGCTGGACATCGACGTGCTGGACCCGGCCTTCGCACCCGGCACCGGCACACCGGAGCCGCCCGGCCTGACGAACCGTGAACTGCTCCCCGCAGTCCGCCGGATCTGCCATGAGACACCAGTCGTGGGCATGGAAGTCGTCGAGGTCGCACCCCACCTCGATCCCGGTTACACCACGACGATGAATGCCCGCCGGGCCATCTTCGAGGCGCTGACCGGGATCGCCATGCGCCGCAAAGGCCTGCCCGGCCCCGCCTATGTGGACCCGGCGGTCGCCGGACCGCCTCCGGGTCAGCAGACATAGCCACCATCCCGAATGGCAGGCCAACCAACCGCCCTGCCCTGCGATTGCCTGGCCGGAGGATCAGGCCGACCGGCTCTGGTGTGGTCCGGTCAGAGGGGCGGGATCTGCTCGGGTACGAGTCCGGCTTGGCGGAGGAGGCCGTACAGATCGGTCTCGCCCCAGAACTCGACGATCCGCCCGTCGCGAAGACGGTAGGACTTGATTCCCGTCATGGTGAGGTCCCGGCCGCTGCGGTCGTGGGTGTAGGTGAGCTTGAAGGCAACGGTGACCCGGTCACCCGCCGCGAAGAGGTCGTCCACCTGGACGCGGCAGTGGGACAGGCCAGGAGTCAGCGCCGCTCCCTCGGGGTGGTGCCGCCCCTGGCCGTGCCGGCCGGCGCCGTGCACGAGCACGTCCTCAGCAACGAGTTCTTTGAGATCGGCGACCTGCTGTGTCTCGAAGACGTGGAGGTAGCGTCGCACGACCTCGGCGTTGCGTTTGCTCGTGACCTCGGCGGAGTCAGACATGCAAGGACCGTATCCAGCGGGCGATCAGGCCCGCCAGAGGGCGCGGCAGCCTGTCCGGCCACGCTCACGCACACTTGCCGGTTTCTCCTGGTGGGAGGGGAGCCGCCTGCTGGCCGAGCGCTACTGCCAGGGGGTGCCTGCGCTCTGCTGCCCACCGCCCGGCGACGGGCATGGCCGACCGCCCAGGCATGCTCACGCGACTGCTCAACCCCCCTCCACACACCGGATAGTGACGGTGCTTCAGGAGTCTGTCCGGGAAGGGGGTCAGGCGAGGTAGGGGCGGGTCGAGTTCACCCGGCCGGGGCGCAGGATTCGGATCGGGCCGAGGTTGCAGGAGGGGCAGTCGGCGCGGGTCAGCGGGGAGGCGACACGGACGCCCCGGGTGAAGTAGTCGGCGCGCCGGTGGCCGGCCAGATCCGTGGTGTGCCGGATCTCGTACTCCTCTTCCCAGCCGTGTCCGCAGTGCAGACAGACGAACGCATACGCCTCGTGAACCGTCTCGGTGTCCCGTTCCATGATCATCACGCCCTTTCCCCGGGCCACGGCGCGCGCGCCAGGTCCGGATGCATGCCGCACCTCCCATTATTGCGCTCGGCAACGGCGATGGCCGGGGCAGTTTTCCGGACCGCCGAGGCGCCGCTACCGGGCTCGCCACCAGGCACGATGCCCGCACCGGGTATAAAGGCGCCATGGGGCACGACGCGCACCGCGTACCGCGGCCGGCCGGGGCGGCAGGGGCCGGCGACGCTCTCGACCATGACGTCGAACTCGACCAGGACGTCGAAGAGGTGATCGCCGCGGTGCTGACCGCCTCCCGGATGCTGGTCGGGGTCTCCGCCCGGGCACTCGGCCGGACCGCGCCCTCCCTCACCCTGCCCCAGCTGCGGGCCCTGGTGGTGCTGGACGGCCGGGGCCCGGTCAAGCTCGCCACGCTGGCCGACGCGCTGGGCGTCAATCCCTCCACCGCGCTGCGGATGGTCGACCGGCTGGAGGCGGCCGGCAGCGTCACCCGGCAGGCCAAACCCGGCAACCGCCGCGAGGTCGTGCTGAGCCTGACGGACCCGGGCCGCGGCCTGGTCGCGCAGGTGCTCGCCGACCGGCACGCGGAGATCGCCACGCTCGTGTCCCGGCTGCCGGTCGCCCAGCGCGCCGGGCTCATCGAGGCGCTGCGCGCCCTCACCGACGCGGCGGACGAGCCGCGCGTGGCTCCGCGGCCGGCACCGCCCCCCGAACCGTCCGCGCCAATGCCGTTGCTTTAGTGGTCGTGCCATCGGTGGTTCAGGGTGACGACGACTGGGGCACGACGCTGGCTGGCGGGTTCTCCGGGGGCCTTGCTGGCGTAGCCGGTGATGCATGAGCGGATCTTGCGGGGGCAGTCACGGGGCCGGCGGCGAGGTAACAGACTGCGGCCAATCTCGGCGAGCCCGAGGCGCCGGTCCCGTCTGCGGGCGGAGGGGGGAAAAGCCGCTCGGCGAGATCACCGTGCGGCGGACGACATGCAGGGCCCGGGTGAACGAGGTCCGCTCTGCCGTACTGCGGTGCAGTCGGGCGGCTTCGTCCAGCAGATCACGGGTGGCATGGTGCACGATCAGATGCGCATAAATCTCCTGCCGCACCCCGTCCGGGGTCTGCGATCTGAGGACCGGCCGACCGCGCTGGTGGGTCTTGATCTCGTCGAAGACCAGCTCGATCTCCCAGCGCCGGGCGTAGAGCGCGGCGAGCTCGGCGGCCGGGTGCTCCTCGGGATCGGTCAGGCTGGTGATCAGCCGGACGATGTCCGGCTGGCCGTCGACGCGATACTCGATGACCCGGACCAGGGCCGGTGGGGCCTTGACCGTTCCGGCCGCCTTGCTGTGCTTGTTCGCCTCGATCCGGGCCAGGTAACTGCCGTCGGACAGCACGTCCTGGACTCGCCGGGCTTTGCGCCGCTCGATCCGCCACAGCAGGTGAGTGCCCCGGTCCCGCAGCCGGTGCCAGCGGGCCAGGCCCCACAGCCCGCGGTCAGCCAGCAACAGCGTCCCGCTTCCGACGTGGGCGTCCAGGGCGTCGGAGACGATCCGCTCAGACTCCTTGAACCCGCCGACCACGGCGTCGAGCACGGCGTGGGAGGAACACTCGGCCACCGCGACCACGCGGGCCTGCGGATACCCCATCGGACTGCGCTGTGATCCCGACTTGCCGAAGGCATCGTTGTTCGCCGCCGAGTCCGGCACGGCCAGCAGCGTCCCGTCCAGGGCCAGCACCCGCAGCCCGCGGAAGAGATCGTCTTCCCTGCCCAAAGGCCGGGCCACAGCCCGGAACAATTCCCGCATCACGGTCCACCCCAGCCGCTGCCGGGCCCTGGTCAACGAGGACTTGTTCACCCCGGTCCAGGGCCGAAGGCCCGGATCGCCGGTCTTCACCAGGCGCAGAACCTCCAGGTAGTCGGCCTGCGGGAACAAGCACATCGCCAGTACGAAGTACACCGTGAATCGGGCGGACAACAGACGCCGGCGCTTCTCCGAGCGGCCGGCCTCCTTGACCACCCGGTCCACCAGCTCTGGCGGGCACGACCGGGTCAAGACTCCTAGCCCCAGCCGCTCCAGACGGGATATCAGCACACCGGCTCAACCGGCCGACAACCTCAAAAGCAACGGCATTGCCGTCCGCGCCTTAGGGGGAGACACCTCCTAGGAACTGTCCGCGCGGCCCGGCATCAGCTCCGGCTCTGCGCCAACGCCTGGTACACCGCCCTGACCAGCCCGGCATTGCGCGGATCCTGGCCCGTCGTGCCACCGCCGTACTTGTTCATGGTGTACGCGTACGACAGCCGGTTCTCCGGGTCGGCGAAGGCGAAGGAGCCGCCCGCGCCACCGTGTCCGAACGCCCGCGGATTGGGTCCCGCCTGGCCCTGGTGGTTGAGCATGTAGCCCAGGCCCCAGCGGTGTTCGTACCCGGCCGGGGCGAGCGCATCGATCGTCAGATCGCGCTCGCCCGGCAGGCTCTGCGACCGGCGCATCGCCTCCAGGGTGCCGGGCCCCACGAGCGTGCCGCTCGCCAGCGCGCCGTACACCGTCGCCAGCCCATGGGCACCGGCATGGGCATTGCCCGCCGGGATCTCGGCCGACCGGTAAGCGGCACTGTTGACATCGCCGGTGGGGATGTACGTCAGCGCCAGCATCACGATGGCCAGCGGATGATCGGCGAGCGACCGGAACGGCGGCTTCGGCACGCCGGGGAACTGCTCGGCGAGACGCGCCTCGTCCAGCTGCCCGACCATGTCGGCACAGCGGGCGTGCTCATCGGCAGGGGTGCCGATGAACGCCCGCGCGCCCAGCGGCCCGGTGATCTCGCTGCGCAGGAACGCGCCGAGGGACTGCCCGGTGATCCGCCGTACGACCTCGCCCACGAGGTATCCGAAGGTCACCGCGTGATAGCCCTGCGCGGTGCCCGGCTCCCACCACGGCGGGGTGGCCGCCAGCACGGCGCACACCCGGTCCCAGTCATAGGCGTGCCCTGCGGGCAGCGGCTCACGGGGCGCGATCAGACCGGCGCGGTGGCTGAGCAGCCAGCGCACGGGTATGTCCTGCTTGCCGGCCTGCCCGAACTCCGGCCAGTACCGGGTCACCGGCGCATCGAGATCCAACTCGCCCCGGTCCACGAGGAGATGGGCGCACAGTGCGGTCATCCCCTTGGACGTCGAGTAGACATTGACCAGGGTGTCGCGCTCCCAGGAGCGGGTACCGGCCGCGTCCGCGTGGCCGCCCCACAGATCGACCACCGCCTCGCCGTCCACGGTCACCGTGACCGCCGCGCCGATGTCACCGTGCTCGTTGAAGTTCCGCTCGAACGCGTCCCGTACGCCGGTGAATCCCGGTGCGCAGTGGCCGTTGACGGTGGCTGGCTCCACGGTGCCTCTCCTCGCGTCGTCCCGGTGCGGTCGTCCCGTTCCTCCGTACGCACGTACGGCGTGCGTATCGGATGATCCGTCCAGGTCGATGCCCATGGCAACCATGTGCGGCCGGACGGCTCAGCGGCGGCGTGTCCGGAGACAGCCGTCGGCGCATCGGCGCACCGTCGCCCCGGTGTGCCCTCGGCCGCGAGCCCTCGCAGCGCGCCGGATGCTGCGCCCGGCTCGTTTCGACAGCTCAGCGACGGGGCCGTGCACGCCCGGTGGCCAGTGGGACCGAGTGCGGGAGGGGTGGGGGAGGCGCAGGGGGAGTGGGGCTTGTGCAGTGGAGGGGCGGGCCGAGGTGGCTGGGGAGGGGGGTGTGCAGGGGAGGGGTGGGCCGAGGCGGCCGGGGAGGGCGCCGGGGAGGGCGGGAGCATGGCTGGATTCCGCTGCGGCCCGCGATCAAAGGCCTGTCCGGCCCGCACCATGGTCTTCATGACGCTGATGGAGAGCGTGACGGCGACGGCGGGCGTGAAGGTGAGGGAAGACGTGCGGGTGAGGGAGGACGTGCGGGGCAGGGAGGACGTGCGGGTGACGGAGGGCGTGACGACGGCGGCGACGGCGGCGGCGATGACGACTGCCGCGACGATCAGGGCGACCGGGGCGACCAGGACTGCCGCGACGACTGCGACGATCGAAACGGCCGCGACGACCGGGGCGACCGCGACTGCCGTGGCGACCGCGATGACCGGAACGGCCGCGAAGACTGGAACGGCCGCGACGACCGGAACGGACGCGGCTGCCGTGGCGGCCGCGACGACTGCGGCCACCGATGGCGAGGTCGCGCGGCCGGCCGGGGCCGGGAGTCCGCTCCGCCCCGTCGAGGCTCTGCTGCTCGTCGACCTCCAGTCGGCCTTTGTCGCGGGGGACGAGGCGGTGCCCGATGCGGCGCGGGTGCTCGACCGGAGCCGTGAACTGCTCACCCGGGCCCGCGCCGCTGGGGCACTGGTCGTCCATCTGCAGAACGACGGTGAGCCCGGGACCGTCGATGAGCCCCACACCCCGGGCTGGGAGCTCCATCTGCCCGTGGAGACCGGGCCCCGCGAATCGGTGATCCGCAAGAGCCAGGACGACGGCTTCGAGGACACCCCGCTCGGTGCGCTGCTCGACGACGCCGGGGTCGAGGCCCTGGCGCTCTGCGGAGTGCTCTCCGAGATGTGCGTCAGCGCGACCGCGCGTACGGCCCTGGCCCGCGACTTCCGTGTCGTCCTGCCGCACGACGCCCACGCCACCTACGACATCCCGGCGGCCCCCGGCATCAGCGAGCGGGTGCCCGCGGCGCTGTCCTCGCGGGCCGCGGAATGGGCCCTGGGCGACGAGATCGAGATCGTCGCCCAGGCCGCCGAGGTCACGTTCACCGCCGCCCGACCCGGCCGGTGAGCCTGCTCCCCTTTGGGTCGGTGCCCCTTCTCCCGTCCCGGCCGGTTAGCCTGCTCCCCTCTCGGCCGGTATCCCTCTCCCACCCGGCCGGTGAGCCTGCTCCCCTCTCGACCGGTGACCCATCTCCCACCCCGACAGGCGAACCCGCTCCCGCCCCGATCATTGCGCCTTCTCCCACCCCGGCCGGCGAACTCTTCCCGCCCCGAGCGATGAATCGGCACTGCGGGCGCGGTCTACCTCACCGACCACACAGGCCACGCACCCGGAGGACGTCATGTCTGCCACCTCACCCGCTGCCCGCACCCCTGCCGCCGTCCAGCCGCTGATCGTCACCCCTGACCTTGACCGACTGCAGGCCTTCTACGGTGCGCTCGTCGGCGCCGAGGAGTTCACCCGGGTGCCCGAGGAGGGCCCGGCCTTCTTCGTCGGGCTGCGGGTCGGCGGCTCGGAGCTGGGCATCGTGGCGGACCGGAACGTCGAGACCGGCACCCCGACCCGGATCGTGATCAGCATCGCCGTCAAGGACGTCGATGCCCTCCTGGACCGGGTCGGGTCGCTCGGCGGCACGGTGCTGGGCCCGGCCAACGACATGCCCTGGGGCCAGCGGGTCGCCCATATCCAGGACCCGGACGGCAACGCGGTCAACCTCACCCAGCCGGTCTGACCGGCACAACGCCCCCTCCGGATGGGACGGCGCCCGCTCCGGACGGGACGGTGGCGCGGTCCGGATGGGACGGTGGCGCGGTCCGGATGGGACGGTGGCCGCTCCGGCCAAAGCGGCGACCGGTCCCGGCCGGCGCGGTGCCCGCCGGGCCGGTCCGGTCCGGGCCGGTCCGGACGGTCAGTTCTGGTTCTTCTCCAATGCGTTGATGTACGCGTCCATGAAGTGGTCCCGGACACCGTCGGAGGCGGGCGCCAGCACATCGGCGGTGAAGCCCTGGGCACGGTCGACCAGGCCGCTGATCAACGGCATGGTGTGGTGGATGGCGCCCTGGGTGTCGATGTAGCGCAGCGCGGAGACATGATGGAAGGCGGGCTCCGGGGGGAGCTGGGGCACGATGTCGTTGTTGTTGACGAAGCGGTACATGCGGTCGGAGAAGGCCGTGTTGAACTCCTTGGACAGCTGCCGGTCGCAGGTGCGCGGCTGGCCGAAGGTGTAGACGCCGTTGGCCGTCACATGCGGCTCTTCGAAATGCAGCCGCGCACCGGCCAGCATCGCCAGCGCCCCGCCGAGGCTGTGGCCGGTGAACCACACCGTCTGGCGGTTGTCGCGGAAGGCGTCGATGGCGGCGCGGACCTGCGGCCAGACGGCCTCCAGCGCCTCGCCGAAGCCGTAGTGGACATACCCCCTGCCGCCGGGGCCGGGCCACGGCGGTGTGGTGGCGTCGGACAGCCAGTCACGCAGTTTCACCGGCTCCGTCCCCCGGAAGCTGGTGATGATCATGCTGTGGCCGCCGAGGGTGTACGCCTGGGTGTCCTCCAGCGGGAACGGCGGGCGGAAGGTGGTGTGGTGATGGCGCACCCGGTCGAAGCCCCATTGCCGGGCCGTGGCTTCGATGGTCTGCTCGTCCTTGTAGGCGAGCTCGGAGGCGCGTGCCATACAGAGCGCATGGCGGACGGTGTAGCCGGTGGCTTTCTGGTCGATCGTGGCGCTGGTCAACGAGGGCTCCTCTGGCTGAGGTCGACGATGGCTGCTGCGAGGGCCGAGCGCTGGGCGTGAGGCAACTCCGATCACAGAACGCTCGCACTGACTACACAGCGTAATATCCCGGTCGGGTGCCGTGCGGTTGCCGCCCGTTCAAACCACTCGTTCGTGCCTCCGGTCGCACACACCGGGCCGCGGGGCGAGCCTGGAAGCGTTCAGCCCCCGGAGGAAGGCCCCACAGCGGAAAGGCCCCACAGTGAACAGCGCGAAACAGGCGTCACACGCGGAACATGTATCGGCCGAGGTGATGGTGGAGCTGGAGAGCTGTGCGACGCAGGACGCGCACGCCGTCTTCAGCGCGCTGCGCACCTCCTTCAGCTCCGACCGGGCGGCGGACGATGTGCCCGAAGAGGTGGCCGGGGCGGGCTCGACCGTGTGGACCTCGACCTTCGACGTGAGTGACCGCAAGGCCGCGGCCGAGCCCCGTCGGCTGACCGCGCCGGTCCTGGTCAGCCTCCAGGGCGGCTACTGGGCGGTCGACCAGCTGTGCAAGGGCCTGGAGTCCGCGTTCGCCGTACACGTCCTCGGTACGGCCGCCGGTGACCAGGAAAAGGAAGTCGAGCTACGGCTGGAGACCCGCTAGCGGGCACGCCCTCCTGAAGCGGCGGGGCCACCACGACCACGGCGCGAGACAAGGCCCGGCGCACGGCAGCCGCCCCCGCGGCCCGGATCGGAAAGGCATGAGCGAGTGGAGTCCACCCATCACCCGGCGGACGCCGGCGGTGCGCCGTCGGCGGACAGCCGGCGTTCCTCGCTGGTGCTGCACATCAACGGAGTGGCGCAGACGCTGACCGTGGACCACCGGACCACGGTCCTGGACCTGCTCCGCGAGCGCCTCGGTCTGACCGGGGCCAAGAAGGGCTGCGACCACGGCCAGTGCGGCGCGTGCACCGTGCTCGTCGACGGGCGGCGCGCCAACAGCTGTCTGCTGCCGGCCGTGGCACAGGACGGGCGGCAGATCACCACGGTCGAGGGCCTGGCCGAGGGGGAGCGGCTGCACCCCCTGCAGCGGGCCTTCCTGGAGCGGGACGCCCTGCAGTGCGGCTACTGCACCCCCGGCCAGATCTGTTCGGCCGTCGGGGTGCTGGCCGAGGCGGCGGACGGCTTCCCGTCCCATGTCACCCCGCCCACCGCGGACTCCGGTGCCCCGGTCGAGCTGACCGACGACGAGATCCGTGAGCGGATGAGCGGAAATCTGTGCCGCTGCGGCGCCTATCCGCGGATCGTCGAAGCGGTCCGGGACGCGGCGTCATGAAGCCGTTCGGGTATCTGCGGGCGACCAGCGTCGAGGAGGCCGTACGGGCCGCGGCCGGGCAGTCCGGCGCCCGCTTTCTCGGCGGGGGCACCAACCTCGTCGACCTGATGAAACTGGGCGTGGAGACGCCGGGGCTGCTCATCGACGTCACCCGGCTGCCGCTCGACCGAATCGTTGAGCTGCCGGACGGCGGACTGCGGATCGGTGCGACGGTCCGCAACAGCGATCTCGCCGCGGCGGTCCCCGTCCGCGACCGCTACCCGGTCCTGTCGCAGGCGCTGCTGGCCGGTGCCTCGGGGCAGCTGCGGAACATCGCGACCACCGGCGGCAATCTGCTGCAGCGCACCCGTTGCCTGTACTTCCAGGACATCACCAAGCCCTGTAACAAGCGCGCCCCCGGCACCGGCTGCCCGGCCCGCGAGGGGGTGCACCGCGATCTCGCCGTACTGGGCCACTCCGCTCACTGTGTCGCCACCCAGCCGTCGGACATGTCGGTGGCGCTGGCCGCCCTCGACGCCGAGGTTCACCTGCACGGCCCCGACGGCGAGCGCAGCGTGCCGGTGGCCGAGTTCCACCGGCTGCCCGGCGACAGCCCGGAGCGGGACACCGTCATCCGGCCCGGCGAACTGATCACCGCCGTCCAGCTGCCGCCGGCGGGCCCCGGCGCGCGCTCGCGCTACCGCAAGGCCCGCGACCGCGCCTCGTTCGCGTTCGCCCTGGTCTCCGTGGCTGCCGTACTGGAGGTGCGGGACGGCACCGTACGGCGGGCGGCCCTCGCGTTCGGCGGGCTCGCGCACCGGCCGTGGCGCGCCCGCGCGGCCGAAGAGGTGCTGCACGGCGCGCCCGCCACCGAGGACACCTTCGCCCGCGCCGCCGACGCCGAACTCGCCGCCGCCCGGCCGCTGCGCGACAACGGCTTCAAGGTCACGCTCGCCCGCAACCTGGCCGTCGCCGTGCTGGCCGGGCTGGCCGCCCCGGCCGACGACCGCTGACGACACCCACCACCCACTACACCCACCACCCCACCGCACCCACCAGGACGCCACTGCCGACCCGGCCCCGGCCCCAGCCCCCGATCCAAGGACGCGCGCCATGAGCCCCGCCCCGTTCCCGCTCGGCCCACTCCCGTACCCCCTGGGCGCTCCGCTCGTCCGCAGGGAAGGCCGGGAGAAGGTCACCGGCACCGCCCGGTACGCGGCCGAACACACCCCGCCGGGCTGCGCCTACGCCTGGCCGGTGCCCGCAGCCGTCGCCCGCGGCCGGGTCACCGCCGTGGACCTCGCGGCGGCGCTCGCCCTGCCGGGGGTGCACGCGGTGCTGACACATGAGAACGCGCCCCGCCTCGCGGCCACCGACGACCCGACGCTGGCGGTGCTGCAGGACGACCGGGTGCCGCACCGCGGCTGGTATGTCGCCCTCGCCGTCGCCGACAGCCTCGAAGCCGCCCGCGCCGCCGCCAGGGCGGTCCGCGTCAGCTACGAAACCGCCCTGCACGACGTACGGCTGACCGCGGGGCATCCGCGGCTGTACGACGCGGAGACCGCCAACGGCGGCCATCCGGGCACCCGCGAACGCGGCGATTTCGAGGGGGCGTTCGCCGCCGCGCCCATCACCCTCGACGCCACCTACACCGTGCCCCCGCTGCACAACCACCCGATGGAGCCGCACGCCGCCACCGCCCGGTGGAGCGACGGCCATCTGACCGTCCACGACTCCAGCCAGGGCGCCACCAGGGTCTGCGAGGACCTCGCCGCGCTGTTCCGGCTCGACCGGAGCGAGATCACCGTCGTCTCCGAACATGTCGGCGGCGGCTTCGGCTCCAAGGGGACGCCCCGCCCCCAGGTCGTACTGGCCGCGATGGCCGCCCGCCACACCGGGCGCCCGGTCAAACTGTCCCTGCCGCGCCGGGAGATGCCGGCGGTCGTCGGCCATCGTGCACCCACCGTCCAGCGGGTGCGCCTCGGCGCGGGCGACGACGGTGTCCTCACCACGCTCGCCCACGAGGTCGCCACCCACACCTCCACCCTCACGGAGTTCGTCGAGCAGGCCGCGGTCCCGGGGCGCGTCATGTACACCTCGCCGAACAGCCGCACCGTGCACCGCGTGGTCCCGCTCGACGTCCCGACGCCCTCCTGGATGCGCGCACCGGGCGAGGCCCCGGGGATGTACGCCCTGGAGTCGGCCGTCGACGAACTCGCCGTCCTCCTGGACATCGACCCCGTCGACCTGCGGATGCGCAATGAGCCGGACACCGAGCCGGACAGCGACCGCGCCTTCAGCAGCCGGCATCTGGTCGGCTGTCTGCGGGAGGGCGCGGAGCGCTTCGGCTGGCTGCCCCGGGACCCCCGGCCAGGGGTCCGGCGCCAGGGCGATCTGCTGCTGGGCACCGGCGTCGCCGCCGCCACCTACCCCGTCCTCATCGTCGCCTCCGCCGCCGAGGCGCACGCCGCCGCCGACGGCACCTACCGCATCCGGATCAACGCCACCGACATCGGCACCGGCGCCCGCACCGTCCTCGCGCAGCTCGCCGCCGGTGTGCTGGCCGTACCGGAAGCGCAGATCCGCATCGATATCGGCAGCAGCGATCTGCCGCCCGCGATGCTGGCCGGTGGTTCCGCCGGCACCGGGTCCTGGGGCTGGGCCGTCCACAAGGCCTGTACGGAGCTGCGGCACCGGCTGCGGGACCACGTCGGACCGCTCCCGGCCGACGGGCTGACGGCCGCCGCCGACACCCGGCAGGAGACATCCGTGCGCTCCCCGTACGCCCGGCACTCCTTCGGCGCCACCTTTGCCGAGGTCCAGGTCGACACCGTCACCGGAGAGGTCCGGGTGCGGCGGCTGCTGGGTGTCTACGCGGCCGGCCGCATCCTCAACTCCCGTACGGCACGCTCCCAGTTCATCGGCGGTATGACCATGGGCCTGGGGATGGCGCTCATGGAGGGCAGCGGTCTGGACCCCGCGTTCGGCGACTTCGCCGAGTGCGATCTGGCCTCTAATCACGTTCCGGCCTGCGCCGACGTCCCGCTGATCGAGGCGCACTGGCTGGAGGAGGAGGACCCGCACCTCAACCCCATGGGCAGCAAGGGCATCGGGGAGATCGGCATCGTCGGCACCGCGGCGGCCCTCGCCAACGCCGTACGGCACGCCACCGGAGTCCGGCTGCGCGACCTCCCGCTCACCCCGGACAAGGTCCTGGAGCGGCTTCCGGACCGGCCGGGGGAGGCCCGTGCCGGCGGGCTCCACTGAGTCAAGATCTGTTGCGGAACCCGCCCCGCCGGGTCACCATGACAAATGACCCATACGTGATTAATGCTCACTCTTCGTGTTTCGGGGTTCGTTGGTCCAACGAGGTGAAGGGCGTGAGCCTCGCGGTGAGGAGCCACGACATGACACTTCCCGGCGACCGGCACTACACGGTCGAACTGCATGCTTCGGCGGAGCGTGTGCCGCAGATCCGGCGGATCCTGGCCGCGCACCTGCGGTACTGGGATCTTGAGCTGCATATCCCGCCCGTGTGCCGGGGAGTGGCGGAACTCCTGACCAACGTCCATCGCCATATCGGCCCGGACGCCCCGTGCGTCGTCGAACTCCGCTGGACCGGCCGTCACCTCACGGCCTCCGTCGCCGACCAGGGGCCACGCCTGCCGAAGCTGCTCAGCGCCGGCGGCGGCGGGCTCTCCAGAGTGGCGGCACTGAGCGACAGTTGGGGCACCTGCGGCACCGCGGACGGCAAGGTCATCTGGTTCACCCGCCGGGTCGAGGCGGCCCGCAAGGCGCCGCTGACCAGCCGCACCCCGTTGCGCAGCGTGCCGGATGCGAAGGGGCAGCCGGCGGTGCCTCCGGCCGTACCCGCCGAGCCGCTCGTCGAGCCCGTGCGGGAAGCCGCCGGGACCGCCGTCGAGGCCACCCCGGCGGCCTCGTCCGCCGTGTCGCTGGTCTGACACCCCGTCAACGAAGGCGCGAGGTGCTGACGCCCACCCCGTCACGCCTCGCCCACCCCGTCACGCCTCGCCCACCGGCTGATATCCGTTCCGCCGGGCGTGGGGATTCCGGCCACGGGCGGCCGCCGCGGTTACGATCGCGGTATGGCAACGGTCAGGTCGGTCAACAGCAGGATGCGGAACCGCGGTTCAGCGGTTCCGTTTCGTGTGCTGTGGCTGGCCGCGTTGCTGATCAGTGTGCTGGTCGCCCACGGGGCGCGGGCGGAGAGCGCCGAGGGCCATCTGGTGAACGCCGTGCCGGTCGCGGCATCCGCCACCGCGGACTCCGGCGCCTGGCTCGCCCCCGAACACAGCGGTCACTCCCAGCAACCGGAGCACCCCGGGCACCACTCCGACGAGCTGTGTGTGTCGGGCCAGCCCCAACAGGGCACCGCCGTGTCGCTGCCCTGCCCCACGCCCTCGACGGGCTCCTCCTGGCATCCGCCGGCACCGGGCCGGTCCGGGGCGTCCGCGGGCGCCCGCACCGCCCTTCCACCGTTGCGCAGCGCAACGGGCTCCGTCGTGCAGCAGGTCTAGATTCCGGCCGATTCCGGACCGATCACCTGCCGATGCCGTCTGCCCGTGTGCGTGTTCCGCTCCGGCGCGGCGGCGGTCTCACGGAGGCCCCGTGCCGTTCCGCGTCCCGCTGTGCATTCCGTTCCGTTTTCTCATCCGTAGTGGCGCCCGCTTCCCTGGTGGCGCCCGCTGCCGCAGTGGCGCCCGCTTCCGGAGCGCTGCCCACTTCCGGAGCGCTGCCCGCTCACTGAGGCGCGCCCGCTTACGCCACCGCCGGCCGGCCGTCCTGCTGCTTCTGGTCGCCGGACTGCTGTCCGTGGTGCTCCCGTGTGCCGACGGTGCCGACGGCCACCACGATGTGGCCGTTCCGGCGGCGGTCTCGTCGGGCCGGTCCGCCCCCGTGGCCGCCGCGCCCGCCCAGGCGACCGCCGGGGCGACCGCCGGGCACCATGACTCCGCCTGTGTGCCCGGCCCGGCCGGCCATCTCCCGCAGGGCCGTACGGCCACCGGGGCGGAGGGGGCCGCGGTGCCCGCCCTCCTCGCGGGGGCCGTGTATGTCGCGGCCGGCCGGCGCCCGGCCGCGGGGACCGGGGCCGCCCGCCGCAGACCGGCACGCAGCGGCCGGTCCACCCTCGCCGCCCTCTGCAGGTGCCGGATATAGGAGCCCGCTGTCGTGTCCGGCCACCCCGGCCGGCGCGAGATGAGCGCCCCTGCATCCCCACCCACCGAACGAGAGCGAATCATGCACTCCCTCCCCACGGCGGCCCGCTCCGCCTCTCCCGCTGTCCCCGCCTCCCCGGTGCCGGGCCCGGCCCACGCCTCCGGCATCCCCGGCCTGGTCGGCAACACCCCCGTCCTGCACATCTCCGAGCCGCTCACCCCGCCCGGCCGCGGCTTCTGGGCCAAGCTCGAAGGCCGCAATCCGGGCGGCATCAAGGACCGTCCGGGACTCCACATGGTCGAACGTGCCCGCGCCCGCGGTGAGTTGCAGCCCGGTGCCCGGATCATCGAATCCACCAGCGGCACCCTCGGCCTCGGCCTGGCGCTCGCCGGGATGGTCCACGGCCACCCCGTCAGCCTGGTCACCGACCCCGGCCTGGAGTCCTCGATGACCCGGCTGCTGACCGCGTACGGCGCACAGGTCGAGATCGTCCCCGAGCCGCACCCCAGCGGCGGCTGGCAGCAGGCCCGCCGCGACCGGGTGCGCGGGCTGCTCGCGGCGCACCCCGGCGCATGGTGCCCGGACCAGTACAACAACCCCGACAACACCACCGCCTATCTGCCGCTGGCTCTCGAACTCGCCTCCCAGCTGGGCCATATCGATGTCCTGGTGTGCAGTGTGGGCACCGGCGGGCACTCCGCCGGGGTGTCCCGGGTGCTGCGCCAGCTCTACCCGCAGCTGCGGCTCGTCGGCGTCGACACCATCGGCTCGACCATCTTCGGCCAGCCCGCCCGTCCCCGGCTGATGCGCGGGCTCGGATCGAGCATCTACCCGCGCAATGTCGCCTACGACCAGTTCAGCGAGGTGCACTGGGTCGCCCCCGCCGAAGCGGTGTGGGCCTGCCGCACGCTGGCGTCCTCGCACTACGCCACCGGCGGCTGGAGCGTCGGAGCGGTCGCGCTGGTCGCCGGCTGGCTGAGCCGGACCGAGCCGGCCGGCACCCGTATCGCGGCCGTCTTCCCCGACGGACCGCAGCGCTATCTGAGCACGGTGTACGACGACCAGTACTGCGCCGCCCACCACCTGCTCGACGCCCCGCCGGCGGACGGGCCGCAGACCCTGAGCCGGCTGGGGGAGCGGGAGGTCACCGTCTGGAGCCGGTGCGCGCAGGTCGCCGACCCGCTCGGCCGGTCCGGCGCGGCGGGGCGGTCCGGCGAGGCGTCCGCCCAGGGTGCGGAGGAGGCCCGGTGACCGGCATGCTCACCCAGTTCCGTTCCTATGAGCGCAGCGCCCGGCTGCTGATGGTCAATCAGTTCACCATCAACCTCGGCTTCTACATGCTGATGCCGTATCTGGCCGCGCATCTGTCCGGGACGCTCGGGCTGGCGGGCTGGCTGGTCGGGCTGGTCCTGGGCGTCCGCAACTTCAGCCAGCAGGGGATGTTCCTGGTCGGTGGCGCGCTGGCCGACCGGTTCGGCTACAAGCCGCTGATCGTGGCCGGCTGTGTACTGCGGACGCTCGGTTTCGCGACGCTCGGGCTGGTGGACTCGCTGCCCGCGCTGCTGGGGGCGTCCGCGGCCACCGGACTGGCCGGCGCGCTGTTCAACCCGGCGGTCCGGGCCTATCTGGCCGCCGCGGCGGGCGACCGGAGACTGGAGGCGTTTGCGCTGTTCAACGTCTTCTACCAGGCGGGCATCCTGCTCGGGCCGCTGGTGGGGATGGTGCTCACCGGCGTCAACTTCCGGGTCACCTGCCTGGTTGCGGCCGGGATCTTCGCGCTGCTGAGCATCGTGCAGATCCGGGCGCTGCCGGCCCGCGGTGACGAGGACGCACCGGCCGACGACGTCCGCCGGGGGGCGGGCCTGCCGTCCCCGTGGCGGGGCGTGCTGGCCAATCGCCCGTTCCTGCTGTTCTCCGGAGCCATGATCGGCTCCTATGTGCTGTCGTTCCAGGTCTATCTGGCGCTGCCGCTGGAGGTACGGCGACTGGGCGGCGAGGGGGAGTTCGGCACCGCGGCGGTGGCCGGGCTGTTCGCGGTGTCCGGGCTGAGCACCATCCTGGGCCAGACCAGGGTGACCCGCTGGTGCAAGGCCCGGATGACAGCGGGCCGCGCCCTCGCCCGGGGCCTGCTGACCATGGGGCTGGCCTTCGTCCCGCTGCTGGCCGCCAGCGCGCTGCCGGTGCCCGCCGAGGGCCCCGGCCGCTGGGCCCTCGCGGCCGTCCCGCCGGCGCTCTGTGCGCTGCTGCTCGCCATCGGCACGATGATCACCTACCCGTTCGAGATGGACACCATCGTCCGGCTGTCCGGTAACCGCCTGGTCGCGACCCACTATGGGCTCTACAACACCATCTGCGGTATCGGCATCACCCTCGGCAATCTGCTCACCGGCGCCGCACTGGACGCCTCCCGGTCGGCCGGACTGCCCGCCCTGCCCTGGGTCGCGCTCCCGGCCCTGGGCCTGGCCTGCAGTGCCGCCCTCTACGGACTGCACCGCACGGGCCGGCTGGCCCCGGCCGCCGGGCCGGCGGCGGCGATGGGCTGAGCGAGCCGGTGGCCACCCCGTCCGCGAGGAGCGGGGTGGCCACCTCCCGGCTTGCCACTGGGTTCGGCTACTACCGGGCCCGGCTACCACTGGGTCCGGCCACCACCGGGGTCCGGCCACCACCAGGTTCGGCCTCCGCCCGGGTCCGGCCTCCCACCGGGTCCGGCAACCACCGGATCCGGCCTACCACCGGATCCGGCCTGCTGAGCCGGTCATCGCCGGTGAGCCGTCACCAGCCACGCGGCGCTGCCGAGCGTGACACCGTCGGGGCCCTGGTGTTCGGCCAGCGCATCCCGCAATGCGGTCGCTGTCTTGGCCCGCGCTTCCGCACTTGCCTCGGCGAGCATCGCGCGCGACCCCGGCATACCGAGCTGGTAGGCCACCACGTCGTCCGGATCGGTCCCCATCCACATCGGCTCGTCGACGGGGCCGATCGTGATCTCGTCGTATCCGGCGCCGTCCAGCAGCTTCTTGATCCGGTCGGCGTCGGCGAGCGAGAACGGGCCCGGGGCGTCCGGCGCCTCAAGCTCCGGCAGCTGGACATACGGGGCGATAGCGCCCATCGGCACGGTCAGATAGGCATTTTCCCGCACGCTCCGCCAGCACAGGAACGCCAGCTGTCCGCCCGGACGCAGCGCTCGGGCGATGTTTGTGAACGCCGCCTCCGGGTCGGCGAAGAACATCACCCCGAAGCGGCTGATCGCGACGTCGAAGGCGCCGTCCTCGAAGCGATGGACCTGTGCGTCCCCTCGCTCGAAGGTGACCTGCGGCAGTCCGGAGTCCGCGGCCTGCTTCCGGCCCTCGGCCAGCATCGGGGCCGACACATCGACGCCGAGCACCGATCCCCTGGCTGCGGCCCGCGCCGCCGCCAGGCTCGTGCCGCCGCTGCCGCATCCGATGTCCAACACCCGGCTGTCCGCCTGGATCCCGGCCGCCGCCATTAACCGCGGGGTGAGCCGGCGGTACCTCGCCTCCTGCTTTTCCCGGTGCTGGACCCAGAACTGTCCGTCGTCCCCGTTCCAGGCCTCGTTCCAGGCCTCGGCCTGTTCGGCGGTGCCCGCCGCGCTCTCGTCGGGCGCCGGTGTCCCGCCGTCCCCGGCCACGCCCTGATCGTTACCCTGCCCCATTTTTTCCCCTTGCGCGAAATGCCCCCGCGGGCGGCTGTACGACATCCCCGACCAGGGAGTTCGGCGCACGTACCCCGATGTGTCATATCTGCGACACCCCCCCTTCCCTGGCACTCGTTCCTCTTGGAACACTCTGCTGACCGTGGTTCCGCACCACTCCTCACACAACCGCACACCAGTACCCTTCATTTCGCCAACTCCCCCACCCCCGAAGAGGTTCCCCAGCCCATGCCTGAATTGAATCGGCGGCGTTTCCTTCAGATCGCCGGCGCCACCGCGGGCGCCTCGGCCCTGTCGAGCAGCATCGCCCGTGCCGCAGCCATCCCCGCCAAGCGGCGCTCCGGATCCATCAACGACATCGAGCACATCGTCGTCCTGATGCAGGAGAATCGTTCCTTCGACCACTACTTCGGCTCGATGAAGGGCGTCCGCGGCTTCGGTGACCCGCGCCCGGTCACCCTTGAGAGCGGTAAGTCCGTCTGGCACCAGCCGGACGGCGACAAAGAGGTGCTGCCGTACCACCCGGACGCCGAGGACCTCGGCATGCAGTTCATCGAGGGCCTCGACCACGAGTGGGCGGGCGGCCACAAGGCCTGGAACAACGGCAAGTACGACAACTGGATCCCCGCCAAGACGGCCGGGACGATGGCCCACCTGACGCGCAAGGACATCCCGTTCCACTACGCGCTCGCCGATGCGTTCACCGTCTGCGACTCGTACCACTGCTCGTTCATGGGTGCCACCGACCCCAACCGCTACTACATGTACTCGGGCCACGTCGGCAACGACGGCTCGGGTGGCGGCCCGGTCCTCGACAACGCGGAGCTGGGGTACAGCTGGACGACGTATCCGGAGCGGCTGGAGAAGGCCGGGATCTCCTGGAAGATGTACCAGGACATCGGTGACGGCCTGGACGCGGACGGCAAGTGGGGCTGGATCGAGGACGCCTACCGCGGCAACTACGGCGACAACTCGCTGCTCTTCTTCAACCAGTACCGCAACGCCAAGCCCGGCGACCCGCTCTACGACAAGGCCCGCACCGGCACCAACGCCAAGCAGGGCGACGGCTACTTCGACCTGCTCAAGGCCGATGTGAAGGCCGACAAGCTCCCCCAGGTCTCCTGGATCGCCGCCCCCGAGGCCTTCTCCGAGCACCCCAACTGGCCTGCGAACTACGGCGCCTGGTACATCTCGCAGGTACTGGACGCGCTCACCTCCAACCCCGAGGTGTGGAGCAAGACCGCCCTGTTCATCACCTACGACGAGAACGACGGCTACTTCGACCACGTCGCCCCGCCCTTCCCGCCGGGCTCCGCCGACCGGGGCAAGTCGACCGTGGACACCACGCTCGACCACTTCTCCGGCGATGCCAAATTCGCGGCCGGCCCCTACGGCCTCGGCCAGCGTGTCCCGATGATCGTCGTCTCCCCCTGGAGCACCGGCGGCTACGTCTGCTCCGAGGTCTTCGACCACACCTCCATCATCCGGTTCATGGAGCGCCGGTTCGGCGCGCACGAGCCGAACATCTCGCCCTGGCGGCGCGCCATCTGCGGCGATCTGACCTCCGCCTTCGACTTCGGCCTGGAGGACACCAAGCCGGCCTCGCTCCCCGCCACCGACGGCTACCAGCCGCCGGACAAGGAGCGTCACAAGGGCCTGGTGGCGAAGCCGCCCGCCAACCCCGTGCTGCCCAAGCAGGAGCCGGGCTCCCGCCCCGCCCGCCCGCTGCCGTACGCACCGCTCGTCGACGGGTCCGCGACCCCCTCCACCGGCCGCTTCACCCTCACCTTCAAGAGCGGTGACAAGGCCGGCGCCTGCTTCACCGTCACCGCGGGCAACCGCACCGACGGCCCCTGGTCGTACACCACGGAGGCCGGCAAGAAGATCTCCGACACCTGGAACACCTCCTACTCCAAGGACGTCTACGACCTGACGGTCCACGGCCCGAACGGCTTCCTGCGCACCTTCAAGGGCGACGGCAAGAAGACCGGGCCCGAGGTGACCGCCCGCCATGACGCGACCGCCGGCCGCGTTGAGCTCACCCTGACCAACCCCGGCCGCACCGACTGCCATCTCACCGTCACCCAGGCCTACGGCGGCGCCGGCGAGACCTACCCGGTCCGTGCGGGCGCCACCGTCAAGAAGTTCATCGACCTGCGCGCCAGCAAGCGCTGGTACGACCTGTCGGTCACCTCCGACACGGACAGCACCTTCCTGCGCCGGTTCGCCGGCCATGTGGAGACCGGCGAGGCGGGTGTGAGCGACCCGGCGATCATCACGGGCTGAGCGGCCCACGACGCCCTTTCCACCACGCTCTTTCCGCCGGTTCGCCGACGGAGCACGGGGCGTCCGTCGCACGGCGGGCGCCCCGTTGCGCTGCCCCCGGCCGGCCCCGCGCGGTCAGTAGGCAAGCCGTAGTCGCAGCCGGTACGAGCTGACCGGCCCGGCGGGCAGGACGCACCAGGTGCACCGGCCAACCCGGGCACCGCCGCGGCCCGGACCGGCGCCGTCGCTTGCCGTGGAGTGCGCTCCAACTCCTAGCGTGGGCGCACGACCTACAGCAGTTGCTGAACGAAGGGAACATCGTGCGCTACACACTGTTCGGCAGAACCGGTCTGCGGGTGAGCGAGCTGAGCCTGGGCGCCATGACCATCGGCGAGGACTGGGGCTGGGGCGCCGCCAAGGACACCAGCGGCCGGATCCTGAACGCTTACGCGGACGCGGGCGGCAACTTCATCGACACCGCCAACAACTACACCGAGGGCAGCTCCGAGCGGATCCTCGGTGAGCTGCTCGACGGCCGCCGGGACCGCTTCGTCCTGGCGAGCAAGTACACCTGCGCGACCCGCAAGGGCGAGGTGAACGCGGCGGGCAACCACCGCAAGAACCTGGTCCGTTCGGTGGAGGCGAGCCTGGACCGGCTGCGCACCGACCACCTCGATGTGCTGTGGGTGCACGCACGGGACAACTTCACACCCGTGGAGGAGGTCATGCGGGCGCTGGATGACGTGGTGCGGTCGGGAAAGGTGCTCTACGTCGGTGTGTCCGACTGGCCCGCCTGGGAGATCGCGCAGGCCAACACGCTTGCCGAGCTGCGCGGCTGGACCGCCTTCGCGGGCTCGCAGCTGCGCTACAACCTGCTGGAGCGGACACCGGAGCGCGAACTGCTCCCGCAGGCCCGCGCCTTCGATCTGGCCGTGCTGGCCTGGGCGCCGCTCGCGGCCGGCAAGCTCACCGGCAAGTACCGCCGCGGCGAGAAGGGCCGGCTGGACGGTGTGGACGGCAGCGCCACGGGGGATCACCGCGAGGAGGAGACCGTCACCGCGGTGCTGGAGATCGCCGAGCAGGGCGGCTGGAGCCCCGCGCAGGTGGCCCTGGCGTGGCTGCGCAGCCGGCCCGGCAACATCATCCCGATCATCGCCGCCACCAAGGAGAGCCAGCTCCTCGACAATCTCGGCGCCGTCGACATCACGCTGGACGCCGACGCGCTGGCCCGGCTCGACCGGACCAGCGCGGTCTCGCTGGGCTTCCCGCACGACTTCCTGCGGGAGCCAGCCATCATCGAGAACGTCTACGGCGACCGCTGGGCCGAGATCGACGACCGGCGTTCCACCTACCGCCGTACGGCGAGCGAGATCCGCTGACGGGGCGCCGTGCCACGGGCGCACGGCGCCGCTCGCCGGCCGGGCGGACACCCGGCCGGACCGGATCGTCCCGGACACCGAACGCCGAACGCCGAAACGCCGAACGCCGAAACGCCGAACGCCGCCCCCCGGATGGCCGGGTGGCGGCGTTCGCTGTTCTCGTTGCTGCCCGTCACCCGCAGCCGCGGGCCTCGCGGAGGGGCGCCCAGGTCAGTGCTGCAGTGCGCTGCGCTGCTGCCACTGCTGCCAGCTCTCCTGCCAGACCTCCAGGCCGTTGCCGACATCGGTCTTGTTGGTGTTGCTGGTGCCCTTGACCTCGACAGTGGAGCCGATCGTCAGGAAGTCGTAGATCTTCTTGGCGTCCGAGGTCGTCATGCCGAAGCAGCCGTGGCTGTTGTTGTCCACGCCGATCGACTTGTTCCACGGGGCGGAGTGCAGAAAGGTCCCGGACGCGGTGAGGTGGGTGACCCACTTGGAGTCCAGGCTCCACTCGTCGCCGTGGCCGATGGTGGAGGAGTCCATCGTCTCGGCCGCGTTCTTGCTGCGTACGGTGTGCACCCCACCGCGGGTCGGGTCCTCGGGGGAGCCCGCGGAGCCGCGGATGCTGCCGACGCTCTTGCCGTTCTCGTACATCGTCAGGGTGTGCGAGGGGACGTCGATGACGGCCTTGTGGTCGGCGCCGATGGTGAAGCCGAAGTTGTAGTCGCGGGCGAACCAGCCGCCGTCACCGGAGTTGATACCGGACAGCGCGCCCTTCACGGAGACCTTGGTGCCGGACGGCCAGTAGTCCTTGGGCCGCCAGTCGATGCGGTCCTTGCCGGAGTAGTCCTTGACCCAGCCCCAGGAGCCCTCGACCTTCGGCTGGGTGGTGACCTTCAGCGCCCTCTCGATGTCGGCCTGCCGGTCCTTGGATATCGGGTTGTCGAAGAGGATCGAGACCGGCATTCCGGTGCCCACGGTCGCCCCGCCGGACGGGGTGTTGGTGAGCTTGTTGACCTTGCCGGCCTTCTCCGTGGTGAACTTCGAGGTGGCCGAGGACTCCTTGCCCCCGTCGGACTTGGCCTTCGTCCGCACGGTGTACGTGGTCTCCGGCATGACCTTGCCGTCCGAGTTCCATGACGCGCCGTCACCGGAGAGCCGTCCGGAGACCTTGCCGCCCTTGTCGTTCTCGACCTCGACCGAGGTGAGCTTGCCGCCCTTGGCCCGTACGGATATCTCCGAGCCCAGCTTGGCCGGGGCGTCCCCGGCGGCCGGAGTGACGGTCACCTTGGCCGCCGGCTGGTCGGCCTTTGACGCATCGGCACCTCCCCCGCACGCGGTCAGCAGCGCGGCCGCCGCGGTGAGGGCGGGTATCAACCGGGCAGGGTGGCGGCGTGGTCCGGCGTGCACGAGGGTCCCTCCAAAGCAGAACAACTGGCAGTGGCGGAGCCCGGCCCGTCAGGGGGTGACCTTCAAGGGCCGCCATTGCACCCGCCGCATAATCAGAGGGCTTGTCCGCTGAAGTGGTTGTCCCGTGCATCTGAGGAATAGGACACAGTTCGATATCGGGGCGTGAAAAAGCGGCGGCGGACGGCCTTCCGGCCGCCCGCCGCTTCGTCTCTCTTCCGGGAGCGCCCCGGTGTCAGGTGGACGGCGGTGTGTCGCCGCCCGAGGCCCCGCCCTGGGTCGACTGACCGCCGGTGTCCCCGTTGGTCGTGCTCCCGGTGGTGGTGTTTCCGGTGGTGTTGTCGCCGGTGGCGCTCCCCGTGGTGGTCTCGCCGTTGGTGCTCCCGGTGGTGGTCGAGCCGGTCGTCCCGCCGTCCGGCGAGGTGCCACCGTCCGTGGTGCCCCCATCGCCGGAGGGCTTGTCGGTCGGGCTGCCGGGGGACCCCGTTCCGCCGGTCTCCGACGGAGCGGTGCCGGTGCCGGTGGGCTGTTCGGTGGACCCGGGGCTGGTCTCGCCGGACGGTGGCGACTGGCCCGGCGGGGGCTGGGACGAGGTGGGTCCGCTGGGGGTCTCGGCCGGCGGGGCCGTCGGGCGGTCCTCGCCGCCGGTGGTGCCCTCGGGACGCTTGAACCACTTGCCCGTCTTCGGATCGCGCAGGGTGAATTCCTTGATCTTGGACTTCGTGGGGGTGACGACGACCGCGTTCGAGGACTGGTATCCGGGCCACTTGGTGCCGACCGTCTTCACCTCTCCCTTGAGTGCCGTCGGCGGCGTCAGCGGGTTACCGCACTTGCAGCGCACCCGTGGCACGCCGTACGAGTCGACCATGACGGCGGTGCCGGCCTGCAGGACCGACTGGAAGGTGGTGGCCTTGCCGTCCTTGAAGCCGTGGTTGGTGACCCGGGTGTCATAGGTCAGCTGAACGGGCGTCAGCGACCGCAGATAGGACGGCACGTCGCCCGGCTTCTTGCCCAGGACGCCGGCGAACGCCTGGTTCTTCGCGGGGGCCTCCGTCAGATAGGTGATCTGCTTCTCGACATCACAGCTCGCGCTGCTCTCGGTGCCGCCGTAGAGACCGGGTGTCCCGCCCGAGAACTTGCTGTTCCCGCCGCCGGACGGCGGCCTGGGTGTGGCCGACGGGGTCGGGGAGGACTCGTTCGCCGACGACTTGGTGACCGGGTCGGGGCCGGTCGAGGCGGCCGGTTCGGCGAACACCTCGCTGGTGCCGCCCCCCGGACGGGTGAGTACGACGATGAGGATCACGGCCACGACCACGGCGGTCGCGATGATCGCGACCCGCGGCGCGGACCGCCACCAGGGCCCGCCGGCTCCGGCACCTCCGCCGGCGCGGCCGCCGCCGCCACCGCCGCCGCCTCCGCCGCCCCCTCCGCCGCCCTTACCGGGCCCGCCCGGGGGAGGACGGTAGCCGGGCGCGGTGGGCTCCTCCGGCTGTGCCTGGCCCGGCCACGAGCCCACCTGTGTCGGCTCGTGGCCGGGGCTGGACGGCGTACCGGAGAGCGGGCCCGACGGCGGCCCTGTCGGGTGGCTGTCAGGCGGCGGTGGAGATGTCACGGGTGCCTCTTCCGACGCGTGTGGGCCATCCGGCGATGCGAATTTTGCCCGTGTTTGTCTATGTCAAGGACATTGTGTGCCCGGGAGTGGCGCCGTCCGCAAGCGGGGCGGCACGACGGTGCTTACGGTGGTGCGTGCATGCCGTCCCTGCGGTAGATGCACGGAAATGCGTGTTCTGCGGCAGGGGAAAGCACCTTCCGTCGCCCGCCGGCGCAGGCGTCGTCCCAGGCGGACCGTGGGTATCGCGGTCCCGCGACCGGCAGAAGAGAGGTTGAGCCAGATGCGAGGCCCCGCGTCAGCCGGTTCCCCTGGCCCGGTACATCCTCGTGGCGCACCGCCCGCCGTCCGGGCCTGGGCCCAGGCCCTCGGCGCGGCCGTGGCGGGCCTCGTCACCATGATCGTGGTCGCCGCCCTCGGCCTGTGGGCGGCGGGCGCGGCGGACCTCCCCGGCGGGGCGTTCCCGTCCGTGGTCGCGGCCACCGTGCTCGTCGCGGCCGGCGGCTCGGTGGGTCTGTCCGGGGACGCCGGGGTGATCGCGGAGGCCGATGCCGCGCTGGACGTCGTACCGCTGTCGGTCACACTCGCCGGAGCGCTGGTGCTCGCCGCCGTCTTCCTGCTGCCGCTGCGCCACCGGGCGGTGGCCGGCACCCGGGAGCTGCTCGGCCGGATCGCCCGCACGGCGGTGTGCTGGCTGGTGCTTCTGCTGCTGATCACGCTCGTCGCCCGGCACAGCTTCAAGATCTCCGTGGGCAACGACCTCGCCGATCAACTGGGCACCGAGCTGGGCACCACACCCACCATCGGCTTCCGCGCCGATGTGCCCGCGACGCTCGGTGCCGGGCTGCTGTGGGTGCTGGCGGTGCTCGCGCTGACCTTCCTCATCTCCCGCCGGGCCCCGCTCTCGCCCCGGCTGCTGCACTTCCAGGGCTCCGTACGGCCACCCGCGTTCGCGATGCTGCTGACCCTGCTGGCCTATGTCGTGATCGGGCTGGTCGCCGGCGTTGTCGAGCTCATCACCAACGACCGTCCGGCCGAGACCCTCGCCGTCATCTTCCTCGGCCTGCCGAACCTGGCCTGGATGGCGCTGGGCATCGGCACCGGCGGCGCCTGGGTGGGACATATCGACAAGGCCCTGGGCCTGCCCCTGCCGCACCTTCTCGACCAGGTGCTCCGCACCCATGGAGAGCGGACCCTCGACCTCGGCTCGCTCGCCGAGCACGACCGCCGGGCCTGGCTGCTGGTGGCGGTGGCGGCCGTGGTGCTGCTCGCCGCCGCCTTCACCGCGGCGGTCCGCTCCCCGGCCCGGCTGCCGGCCTGGCGGCACGCCGTCGAGATGGCCGTGGCGCTGGCGCTCACCCTGTTCGTCGTCGGACTGCTCACCCGGATCTCCGCCCATTACGGGCTCTCCGTCGTCGGCGTCGGTGACCTCGGCGGTGACCTGGGCGGCGAGGTCACCCTGGAACCCCAGCTGCTCCGGCTGGTGGGGGTGGGCCTCGTCTGGGGCCTGGTCACCGGCTTCCTCGGCAGCCTGCTGGCGCGGGGCGTACGGCATCCGGGTGAGGTACGGGAGCCGCGCGGGGCACCCGAGCCGTGACGGCCGGTGCGCCCTACCCCGCGCGGCCCGGGAACATCGGGGTCGCCCAGCGCGGCGGGGGCGGGGGCGCCGCGCTGCGCCGGCCGCCCTGGTCCGGCTGGGCGTCGACCTGCGTCATGGGATGCGCCTGGGGGGTGCCGGCCGGCGCCGGGGGGACCGTGGCCCGTCCGGCGGCGCGCAGTGCCGCCACAAACCCCCGGCAGGTCTCGTAGCGGTTGTCGGGCGCCTTGGCCAGGGACTGGGCGAACACCGCGTCGACGGCCTCCGGCAGATCCGGCCGCAGTTCCGTCATGGCCGGCGGCGGATCGTACTGATGCGCCCACAGCAGCGCCATGTCGTCATCACGGCGGAACGGCGGCGCCCCCGTCAGCATCTCGAACAGGACGCAGGCCAGGCTGTAGACATCGCAGCGGCCGTCCACCGGCCGGCCGGAGATCTGCTCGGGCGCCACATAGTCCAGCGTGCCGACGAACTGGCCGACACTGGTGAACCCGGTCAGCGACAGGGACTTCTTCGTCAGCCCGAAGTCGGTGAGATAGGCATGCTCGGGGCGGTCGCTGTCGGTGCCCTCGGCGATCAGGATGTTGCCCGGTTTGACGTCCCGGTGCACGAGGTCGTGCGCATGGGCGGCGTCCAGTGCGGAGGCCACCTGGAGGGCGATCCGGCAGGTGGTCTCCAGCGACAGCGGCCCGTCGCGGTCCAGCAGCGCCCGCAGATCCCGCCCCTGGACGTAGCGCATCGCGATGTAGAGCACGCCTTCGGTCTCCCCGGCCTCGAAGACCGGGACGATATGCGGGTGGTCGATCGCCGCGGCGACCCGCGACTCATGGGCGAAGCGCTGGCGGAAGGTGTCGTTCCGGGCGAGTTCGGGTGCCAGCAGCTTCAGCGCCACCGTGCGGCCGAGCCGCAGGTCCTCGGCGCGGTAGACCACCGCCATCCCGCCCCGGCCGATCTCGTCCTGGAGTAGATACTCGGCGATCTGCCGCCCGCGCAGCCCGGAGGAGTCGGGAGCGGTGGAGCGCTCCTGAGACCGGCCGGGCTCGCCGTTCACCGGATCTCACCCACGGGGTTCGGCGGTGGGGGCGGCGGCTCACCAGGGTGGAGGGCGCGGGTCTGGCCGGGGTCCGGTGGCGGTGCCGACGGCCCGTCCGGGGGGCCCGGCGCCCCGGGGTCCGGTGCCGGTCCGGGTGCTCCGGCGCCCGAGGGGGCCGGCGGAGCCGCCGCGGGAGCCGGCTCGTCCCGTGCCTCCGCGCCCACCCCGGACCCTTGCCGCTCCCCGGACCGCGACGACGGCCCCGCCGTCACCGCGTACGTCTGCAGCGACACCCCGTCGCAGTAGCACCACCGCTCGTGCCGGGCGTCGTAGAGCCAGACCGCATCGCCGTCCACGACGACTCCCAGCCGGGTGCCCCGGGTGCGCCGGGTGAAGGATTCGCCGTCCAGCTGCCCGGTGGCCAGCTCCTCGATCAGCTTCCGGTAGCGGCTCAGTTCGCCCTCCGCGGCGCCCAGCAGCGGACGGGGGTCCGCGGTCCGGGCGGCGCCCTGCGCGGCGGCCGGCGGTTCGCGCGGGACGGCCAGCAGCAGCCGGCCGTCCACCCAGGTCGACCAGCCGTTGGAGCACAGCGCCAGCGCCCAGTCACCGCGGCGGTCGATGATCTGGACCGGCAGCAGCGGATCGAGCGGTGCGGAGGGCCGGGTGGTGTCCGGGGCCGACCAGGTCGCCATACCCTCCGGGGGGACGACATGGCTGGGGAGGAATTCCGGCGAGGTCACAGGCGGCTCCTCGGCGCTACTTGCGCATGATCTCGGGCTCGTGCCGCCGCAGCAGCTTGACGACCACGAATCCGAGAAGCAGGGAGAGCACGATCATCATGCCCATGTTCAGCAGCCAGATCCCCGGTTTGTGCTGGAACAGCGGGTCCGAGGTCCCCTGCGGCATGATGTGGTGCAGATCGATGGTGCCCGCCATGGCTCCGAGCCCCCACCGGGACGGCACCAGCCACGCCAGCTGCTCCAGCACCAGCACACCGTTCAGTTTGAGCAGCGCACCGCAGAACACGACCTGAACGATCGCGAGCAGGACCAGCAGCGGCATGGTGACCTCTTCCTTCCGCACCACCGCGGAAACGAACAGGCCGAGCATCATGGCGGTGAACGCCAACAGCGCCACCGCGAGGGTGATTTCGATCAGTGGCGGCAGCAACACCCCTTTGCCTCCCGGCGCGTTCAGCTTGACGCCGATCAGTGCCACCAGGGTCAGCACCACGGCCTGGACGATCGTGATCAGCCCCAGCACCAGCACCTTGGACATCAGATACGCCGAGCGGGACAGGCCGACGGCTCTCTCCCGCTGATAGATGGTCCGCTCCTTGACCAGCTCCCGTACCGCGTTGGCGGCGCCGGTCAGCACCGCTCCGACGCACAGGATCAGCAGCGCGTTGACCGCCGAGTCCTGGGTGAGTGCGGACCCGGCCAGGGCGTGCGCCATCGCTCCCATCACGAACGGCAGCGCGACCATGATGATCAGGAAGGTCCGGTCGGCGGTCAGCGCCGCCGCATAGCGCCGGACCAGCGTGTGCAGCTGTTTGCCCCAGCTCTGTGCTTTCGGCGCGGCCACCGGGCCCGCCGGGGCCTCGGGGGCGCGCGGGGGCTGATGGGAGTCCGCGGCGACATAGCGCCGGTGCTCGGGCGAGGCGCGGAACCGACCGGCCCAGTCACGGTCCTTGTCGTTCTCGAAGGCCTCGAACGCCTCCGGCCACTGCTGGAACCCGAAGTACGCCAGCGCCTCCTCCGGCGGCCCGTAGTAGGCGATGGTGCCGCCCGGTGCCAGGACCAGCAGCCGGTCGCAGACGTCCAGGCTCAGCACGCTGTGGGTGACGACGATGACCGTACGGCCGTCGTCCGCCAGCCCGCGCAGCATATGCATCACGGAGCGGTCCATCCCGGGGTCGAGACCGGAGGTCGGCTCGTCAAGGAAGAGCAGCGAGGGTTTGGTCAGCAGCTCCAGGGCCACGCTCACGCGCTTGCGCTGGCCGCCCGAGAGGCTGTGGATCGGCTGGTTCACCCGCTGGTCGAGGCCCAGTTCATGGATCACCTCGTCGACCCGCGCCTGCCGCTCGGCCTTCGCGGTGTCCTCGGGGAAGCGCAGCTCCGCGGCGTAGCCGAGGGCCCGGCGCACGGTCAGCTGCAGATGCAGGATGTCGTCCTGCGGGACGAGTCCGATGCGCTGGCGCAGCTCGGCGTAGTCGCGGTAGAGGTCACGGCCGTCGTAGAGCACCGTGCCGTCGTCCGCGGGGCGCAGTCCGGTCAGCGCGTTGAGCAGCGTCGACTTGCCCGCGCCGCTCGGTCCGACCACGGCGAGCAGGGTTTTCTCACCCACCGGGAAGGACACCTGCTCCATCAGCGTCTTCCTGCCGTTGTCGACCCGTACGGCCAGGTCCTGCACGTCCAGCGACACCTCGCCGGTGTCGATGAACTCCTGCAGTTCATCGCCGACCAGGGCGAACGCGGAGTGCCCGATGCCGACGATATCGCCGGGGATCATCGGGGCCCGGTCCACCGGCTGGCCGTTGAGGTAGGTGCCGTTGTGGCTGCCCAGGTCGACGATCTCGAAGCCCTCGGCGCCGGCGCGCAGCTCCGCGTGCCGGCGGGAGACCGAAAGGTCGTCGACGACCAGGTCGTTCTCGGGCGCGCGGCCGATCCGGGTGGTCCGGGCGGCCGGCAGCGGCCGTACGGAGCTGGGCTGACGGAAGGTATGGGTGCCGGCGGGATGCGAGACGGCGGAGGGCCGCTCGGTGCGGGTCGGCGGTGCCGGTGAGGCAGGCGGTGCCGGCGGTGGTGACACCTTGGAGAGCACCGCACACGGACCGTCCGCGGGGTTGCCGAACCGGATCACACTGCCGGGCCCGACACCGGTCTCGTGGATCCGCCGCCCGTCGGCGAACGTGCCGTTCGTGCTGTCCTCGTCCTCCACCGTCCAGTGGCCCGACTTGGTCCGCAGCACCGCGTGATGCCAGGAAACCCGGGCGTCGTGCAGCACGAGTTCACAGTCCGGGTCCCGGCCGACGTGGTAGATGCGGCTGGGGCTCATCACCTGGGTGCTGCCGTCGGACTCGATGACGAGTTCCGGCGCGGTGGGCGCATCCTGCCGCTCAGCCATACCAAAATGCTACGGCCGCGCGCCGGGCTCCGCCTGTTGGCGCGGTAGCGCCGCGGCACACAAAGTCCCCTTCCCAAAACGGTATTTCGGGGCATGATCACCCTTTATCCGAGCGAATACGACCGGTTACTCGCGAGAAACGGCACAGGTCAACTAGGGTGAACGCTCCGATTGGTCCCACCTGCAAATTCCATGGAAATGCCGGAATTTGCTGCGCTGGTCGCAAGAAGTCCTGTGGAACCCGGGACGCACAGTGCAGTGCAGGGCTACGTGGTGTCGGTAACACCGCTGAACGTCGGCTTTGTAAGACCCAGCCGGCCCGTCCGTCCTCCGGGACACGACGGGCCGGTCCCTTCTTATTCACCTACCTCCCGAAGGCAAGGCAGAGATGGCACGAGTCTCCCGACAAGATCCCGAGCAGTTCTCCCAGCAGCGGGCTCACCCCGTCGACGAGGTACTCCCCGTCGGCAAACTCACCCTCTACGGTTTCCAGCACGTCCTCGCGTTCTACGCGGGAGCGGTGATCGTCCCGATCGTTCTCGGGAACGCCCTGGGTCTGTCCCGCGAGGAGCTCGTCTATCTGATCAACGCGGACCTGCTGACCTGCGGTATCGCCTCGATCATCCAGGCCCTCGGCGTCTGGAAGATCGGCGCCAGGCTGCCGCTGGTCCAGGGCGTCACCTTCACCGCGGTCTCCCCGATGATCGCCATCGGGCTGGGCGCGGGCGGCGGCACCGCCGGTCTGCTCGTCGTCTACGGCGCGGTGATCACCGCGGGCATAGCGACCTTCCTCGTCGCGCCCTTCTTCAGCAAGCTGGTGAAGTACTTCCCGCCGATCGTCATCGGCACGATCCTCACCGTCATCGGCCTCACCCTGATCCCGCAAGGGCTGCAGGACGCGGCCGGCGGTGCGCAGTTGAAGGGACACGCCGAATACGGCGATCCCAAGAACCTCGCCTACGCGCTGGGGACCCTGCTCTTCATCCTGCTCATCGTCCGGCTCGGCAAGCCGTACCTGAGCAGCCTCGCCGTACTGCTCGGCCTGGTCGCCGGTACCGGGGTCGCCTGGCTCCTTGGCGATGTGGATTTCGGCGGGGTGAAGAATGCCGACTGGTTCGGCGTCAGCACGCCCTTCCACTACGGAATGCCGAAGTTCGAGCTGTTCCCGATCATCGCCATGGTCGTCGTCATGCTGATCACCATGGTGGAGACCACCGGAGACGTCTACGCCATCGGGGAGATCACCCGTAAAAAGGTCGACAACGCCACCGTTGCCAACGCCCTGCGCGCCGATGGTGTCGCCACTGTCCTCGGCGGCGTCTTCAACTCCTTCCCCTACGTGGCCTTTGCCGAGAACATCGGCCTGGTGCGGATGTCGCGGGTCATGAGCCGGTTCGTGGTGGTCGCGGCCGGCGGCTTCATGATTGTCATGGGGCTGCTGCCGAAGGCGGGCAGTGTGGTGGCCGCGATTCCGCACCCGGTGCTCGGCGGTGCCGCGATCGCGATGTTCGGCATGGTCGCCGCGGTCGGTATCCAAATCCTGGGCAAGGTGGATCTGCGCGAGGAGCGCAACGCCCTGATCCTCGCGGTCAGCCTCGCCGCCGCCCTCCTCCCCAACGCGGTCGCGCCGTTCTTCGAGCGGATGCCGGAGGACGTCCGGGCGGTCCTCAACAGCGGGATCACACTGGGCAGCCTGACCGCCGTCCTGCTGAACCTCTTCTTCAACGTCTTCACCCGCCGTAAGACGATGGAGATCGACTGGGACGAGATCGAGGGCGACGAACCGGCGGAGACGCACGAGCCGTTCGGCGCGCACGGTCCGGCGGACCCGTACGCCCCGCAGGCGCACCCGGGCCCGCACACCCCGCAGGGGCCGCATCACCCGCAGGGACCGCACCACCCGCAGGGCGGGCCGGACTGGGGGATACCCGGCCGCTGAGTCCGCCAACGGCCGCGGGCGGGGAGGGAGCCGGACATCCGGTTCCCTCCCCGCCCGCTTTCGCCGGTGCCCGCACCGGCCGGTGTCAGTAGGTGGGCACGGTGTTGAACGGCGGAGCCTCGCCCGCATCCCCGATCAGTTCCCAGAAGTGGTCGACCAGCCGCCGCAGATACGCCGAGCGCTCGGCCGCGACCTCCTTGAGCCGGGAGTCGTCGTTCCGCGCCACCACGTGCCCCATGTAGCGCTCGGAGAACTCCGCGAACTCCGCATGCATCGTGCGCAGTGCGTCGCCCACCCGCGTTTTGTTCAACGTGGTGATCTTGGCGACCGGCCCGACATGCGTCTTCCAGCGCCCGTCGATGGCCGCCCGCAGATGCCCGGACAGCTCGTCGTCCCGGCCCATCACCCCGATCAGCTTCCGCAGCGACAGCCCCAGCGCCTCCACCAGCGCCTTGGTCTGCCGGTAGTCGCCGCTCCACTGCTGTGCCGACTCGGCCGCCCAGTACAGCGCCGGGTCCATGCCGATCAGCTGCGACAGCCGCTCCACGCTCAGCTGGCGGGCCATCCGGTGCTCGGCCAGGGTCCGCGGCTCGACGCCCATCAGCGCCGTCGGCGGGCACCACAGGACATCGGCCAGGACGAACAGCTGCGGTTCGGTCGGCACCTGGGAGCCGTACTCCCACGCTTCGACCAGCTCGGGGCGGACCGGCGTACCGCACGCCGTCATGGACTGGGCGACCTGAGCCGTACTCAGGCCCACCCGGGCCCGCGCGGATCTGGCCTCGGCGGGGGAGAAGGGAGTGCTGTACACGTACGGGACACCTCGCTGCACCCGGCGAACGAGGGGTGCTTGGGGGGAGAGGGCATGGAGGAACATCCAGGAGCGGGCAGATTAACAGATGGTCGATAGGTACGAATCTCCAGTTCCCCTTCGACTCGAAGGCGGGCGAGGCCATGGGGGCGGGCGAGTGGGGGATGTGCGCTATCTGTCCGATTTCACGCATCAACTCGCTTAGTGGGTATAGCCGATGCCTCGGTACTTACCGGGCGGTAGCGATGCGTCGAGACCGTGTGGACGGCGGGACGTAATAAGAGCGTTACGCAGAAGCAGGTGTGGTGTCACAGTCTCCGTCGAGGCTGATGTGGTCGACGGGCTCCGCCGTGCGGGGCCGGCCGGCGGCACTCCTGACACCCGGTCCTCCCCCCACGATCCGATCAGGATGGGACCCCACATATGCGATCAGTGCTGGAACGCGCCTGCGCGTTCCGAGGCTTGGAGCCTGCCTTAGCAGCTGTGCGCCCGCGCGCCCGCGTCCGTACCGCGGAGAGACGGACCCGAAGGGCGACCGCGACCCGCGCACATGTCATGCATCTGACATTCAGCTAGAGGTCCGGACCGCTGCCACCGATGCAGCGGTCCGGGCCCGCTTTCGCATGCCTCCTTGCACGAAAGGACATTCCCAGGTGCTCACTTCGCACCGCACCACCTCCCAGGGCTCACCCACGGCCCTGCTCGACACCGTGGAACACTCCGTCCCCACCGCCCCTGCCGACGACTTCCGGAGCAGCGGGCATGTCCTGGTGGTCGGCGTACCGGGACCGCGCCGCGAGCGGCTCACCCGGACCCTGCGCGCCACCGGCCACCAGGTCAGCCACGCCCCGCCCGGCGAGGTCGACCGGCGGATGGCGCAGGCACATCCCGACGCCATCGTGGCCCTCGACGACCGGGGCGCACCCGGCGCCCACGACGACAGCGGCCTCGACGTGATCCGCGAGGTCCGCACCGTCCCCGCCGGGCGGGCGCTCCCGCTGCTCATGGTCACCGCCGGCCCGGAGCCCTCCGGAGTGGCGGACCTGCTGCGCCACGGCGCCGACGACTGCATTCCGGAAGCCTCCGACCCGGTCGAGCTGTCCGCCCGTATCGAGGCCAAACTCCGGCGGGTCCCCGTACCGGTCGAGAACCTGCCGCGCGACCCGCGCACCGGTCTGTACTCCCAGGCGCACTTCCTGGACGAGCTCGACCGCGAACTGCAGCGCCCCGAGGCCGCCCGGAACGGCGGGGTGCTCGCCGTGGTCGGCGTGGCCGAGATGGCCGCCCTGGAGGCCCGGCTCGGACAGCGCATACGCCGCGAGGTCGCCGAGCGGCTGGCGGGCGTCGCGGAGCGGCTCGGCAGCTTCTGCGACCGGCTCGGCTGGGACGACGACGGCCAGCTGCTGATGCTGCTGCCCGGGGTCGACGAGGAGACGGCCCGCCGCGGGCTGGAGAAGTTCGCCGCGACCGTGGCCGGTACCCGGTTCATCGTCGCGGACGAGAACGTCCGCCTCACCCCGGCGATCGGCTGGCTGCCGCTGACCGGCTGCACGGACGGCGACCGGGCCACCGGCCAGGCCCGGGACGCGGTACAAGAGGCGCTCCGGCACCGGGATCTGCGCCCGGTCCGGTACGCGCCCTGGATGCACGGCGCACCGCACCGCCACCGGCGCCCCTCGTTCAGCGCGCTGATCCGGCCCGCCCTCTCGGCGCTCTCCCCGGTCCTGGCGCTGCTGCTCGGCGTCGCGGTGCCGTTCGTGCTCTACCTCCAGACCTACGCGCTGGGCTGGGACCTCGGCTCCGCCATGTACTGGGTGGTGGTGGCCGGACTGGTGCTGTCCGCGCTCCTGATCGTCCTGGAGTGCCTCTTCTCCCTGGACGCGGCCGCCCGGCCCGAGACACCCGGTGCGCCGTACCCGCCGGCCAGCGCCGTCATCGCCGCGTATCTGCCCAACGAGGCCGCGACCATCGTCGAGACGGTCGAGTCGTTCCTGCGCCTCGACTACCCCGGTGAGCTGGAGATCCTGCTGGCGTACAACACACCGCATCCGCTGCCCGTCGAGGACACCCTCCGCGAGATCGCGGCCCGGGACCCACGGCTGGTGCTGCTGCCGGTCGCGGGCAGCACCTCCAAGGCACAGAACATCAACGCCGCGGTCACCCGGGTCCGCGGCGAGTTCGTCGGCATCTTCGACGCCGACCACCACCCGGCCCGGACCGCATTCCGGGACGCCTGGCACTGGCTGTCCAACGGCCATGACGTCGTCCAGGGGCACTGCGTGATCCGCAACGGCGAGAGCTCCCGGGTCGCCGAGCTGGTGGCGGTGGAGTTCGAGGCGATCTACGCGGTCAGCCACCCGGGCCGCACCCGGCTGTACGGCTTCGGCGTGTTCGGCGGCTCGAACGGATTCTGGCGTACGGATCTGCTCGCCCGTACCCGGATGCACGGCTCGATGCTGACCGAGGACATCGACTCGACGCTGCGCGCCCTGGGCGAGGGCGCCCGGTTCGCCGTCGACCGCACCCTCATCTCCCGTGAACTGGCGCCCACCACCCTGAAGGCGCTGTGGAACCAGCGCTCCCGCTGGGCGCAGGGCTGGCTCCAGGTCTCGCTCAAGCATCTGTGGCGGGGCCTGCGCTCCCCGGTCTTCACAGCCCGTCAGAAACTGGGACTCTTCGTCCTGTTGGGCTGGCGGGAGGTGCAGCCGTGGCTGACGCTGCAGATCCTGCCCATCCTGCTGTACTCGGCCTGGCGGGCCGGCGGGCTGCAGCGGCTCGACTGGGCGGTCCCGGTGTGCGTACTGGCGGTGCTGTTCACCATGGCGGCCGGCCCGGTGCAGGCGCTGTTCGCCTGGCGGCTGGCGGTCCCCGAACTCCGCGCCCGTGGCCGGTGGTTCTGGTTCTATCTGTTCGTCTCGACCTTCTTCTACAGCCACTTCAAGAACATGGTGGCCCGACAGGCCCATCTGAAGGAGGCGTTGGGGGACCGGCAGTGGCGGGTCACCCCACGGGCCGTCGCCGCGAAGGCGGTGGCCCGCCGATGAGCAGCACGGACGCCGCTCCGGCCCGCGGCCGGGCCAGTGCCGTCGACGGCTTCCGCGGGCTCGCCGCGCTCAGCACCGTCGCCTTCCACGTCTGGCAGCAGTACTTCCGCTATGACGCACAGGGCGGCCACCCGCCGGTCGACAACCCGGTCCTTGGTGCTGTCCTCTCCCTCGAAGTCATCGACCTGTTCTTCGTGCTGTCCGCGTATCTGCTGACGCTGTCGTACGCACGGGCCGCCCTCGACGGGCGCTCGACCCGGCCGGCCCGGCTGTTCCTCTTCCGGCGGGCGATCCGGATCCTGCCGCTGTACTTCCTGGCGGTGCTGGTCGTCTGGGCGAGCCGCAATCCCACCCTGCCGGGCAACTGGCAGGACCTGGCCGAGCACCTCACCTTCACCCATGTCTTCGACCAGCAGCGGATCTTCTACACCCTGGGCCCCACCTGGTCGCTGTCCCTGGAGGTGCTCTTCTACCTCGTCCTGGTGGCGCTCGGGCCGCTGGCGGTCCGCGCCTGCCGTCCGCTGCGCCGGCGCCGCACCAGGGTGACGGTGTGCGCGGCCGGGTGCCTGTTCCTGTACGCCGCGCCGCTCGCCTGGATCGCCGTCGCCCACTACCGGTTCGGGGTGCCGCACACCGACTGGGTGGTGTACTTCGGCCCGCAGGCCCGCTTCGGCGGCTTCGCGGCCGGGATGGGGCTGGCGGTGCTGACGGCCGCCCTCGGTGACCGGGGCCGTCTCGGCCCGCGCACCGCACTGCCGCTGGCCGGGCTCGCGCTGGCCGGACTGTTCGCGCTCTCCCTGGACTCGGGGCCGGAGAACTTCACCTTCACCTTCTACCATCCGATCGCCTCGGCCCTGTGGGTGGTGCTCATCTTCAGCACTCTCCACGTGCGTCAACAGACCTTCTGGCAGGGCCTGTTGACGGCCCGCTGGCTGACCGCTGTGGGGCTGGTCAGCTACAGCCTCTTCATCTGGCACGAGCCGGTCATGCTCCAGCTCCACAAGGCAGGCCTGCTGCCCGCCGGTCAGTCGGGCTTCCCGCTGGCCCTGCTGATCGTGTTCCTGACGGCGCTGCCCGTGGCGGCGGCGAGCTACTGGCTCATCGAATATCCGTCGAGCCTGCTCGGCCGGCTCAAGGACCACCGCGGCCGGCCACGGGAGTTCTACCCGGAGCCGGCCACCCGCTGAGGGCGGCCGGCAGCCCCTTCGCCTTCACCTTCGCCTTCGACTTCGCCGGAGATCAGCGCAGTGTGCGCCGGTCTCCGGCGAAGATCTTGTCGAGGTGGTAGTCCAGGGTGCGGCGCACCTCGTCCAGCGTGCGGCGGTCATGGAGCACATCACCGCCCAGCCCCACCGCACCGGCGACCAGCAGATCGGCCTCGCGACACGGGTCGAGACCGGGCGCGGTCCGCCCGTCGGCCTGCGCCGCGGTGATCAGGTCCGCCACCAGCCGCTCCAGCGGCTGCTCGGCAGGCAGAAAGATCTCGGCGAGGGCCGGGTCCGTCAGGCTGCGGGCGTAGTACGCGGCGAACACCCGCAGTGCGGTGGCCCGTTGGGGGTCCACCGGCAGGAACTCCTCCAGCACCGCCCGCAGCAGAGCCCGGGGTTCCGTGGCGTCGAACCGGATTCGGGAGCGGGCGATGCGCTCGTTCTCCGTGTGCAGCAGATGCAGCGCGTCGACCAGGAGCCGGTGCTTGCTCTCGAAGTGGTACTGGACCGTGCGCAGCGACACCCCGGCCTCGGCCGCGACCTCCCGCAGGCTCGCCGCATGAAGCCCCCGCCCGGCGGCGATCCGCCAGAGCGCCTCGGCGATCCGCAGCCGCTTGCCCGACGGGTCGCCCTTGCCCACCGCCGGCCGCTCGGCCGCCGGGACCGGGGTCTGCTTGCGCCGCCGGTAGGCCCTGGCCTGACAGCTGCGTGAGCAGTAGAGCGCCGGCCGGCCCCGCCCCGCCGGCGCGAGGGCCGTGCGGCACATCCGGCACAACGGCCCTCTCGCCCGCCCTTTTTCCGCACGCACAATTCCCTTTCCGAAACCCTAAATTGTGTGACGTAAATCGAATTCCCCAGTAATCAGGCCGCTGATGGCCACTTTCAGAATGATACGTTCGTAACGCCCTTGGGGGACAGGGGACTTATCGACAGGACTTTGGGGGACCGATGAAGTACGACATCCTGCAGATCGCCGGCGCCATCATGATGGTGTTCTTCGCGCAGGGCGCGATCCGGCTGCTTTTCGACCACACCGACACCGGATTCCTCGGCTGGCTCGACGGTGGCTTCTCGCTCACCCTGGCCGTGCACCTGGCGCTGGTCGTGGTGGGTGTGCTGCTGACGGGCTGGTCCCACACCCGGGCGAAGGCGCTCGGCCGACGGAGCTGACCGTCCGGAATGCGGGCTGACGGGCGTGGAGCCGTATCCGGACGAGCCGTCCTGCGTGCCCTGCGGTCCGGCGCCGGGACATAGCCCGGGTTGAACGGACGCACCGCCTGGAGGAGTTGCCGGCCCGCAGCGGCATGCGCGCCGGCAACACCGTTCTCAGAACGCGGAGTTGGAGAACCAGTGCGTCAGCAACTCCGCGTCACCCAGGGTCTCGACCGTGTCCGCGCCGCGGTCCAGACGCCCGTACAGGAGCAGCAGCAGATCCGCCGCGGTGCCCTGGACGGCGGCGTCGGCGGAGGCGGCTGCCGCGTCCCCGGTCCGCGGCTCGGCTCCGAAGCCGTCGGGCCGCAGCCGGACCAGCCAGTCGCCGTCCGTGTCGGTGCACCGGAAGCGCAGCGTCTCGCCATGGCCGCGCAGCCGGGCCACACGGGGTGCGAAGGGCGTGGCGAACGGCAGGTTGGTCAGGAACTCGTCCACACCGTCCGTCGCGAGGGCCGGGTCGATCACCGGGTGGCGGCCGACCGCCCGTTCCGCGTCCGTGCGGTGCACCAGCGTCTCGAACAGCATCCGCCGCATCCAGAACCGGGCATGCTGATCGACGCCCCACGCCCACATCGGGGCATCCGGGTCGGTGTCGGCGAACGCGCCCGCGGTCTCCGCGGCACTCGCCGACAGCCAGTCGGCCCAGCCGTCCTCCGCCGTCGGCAAGTGCAGCTCCACCTCACGGCTGCGCGGCGGTTCCTGGACGAGCCGGCGCAGCAGGACGGAGAACAGGCGCTGCACACTTCCGGTGTGCTGGACCAGGTCGCGGAGCGTCCATTCGGGGCAGCCGGGCACGGGGACCGACAGGTCCGCGCCGTCCAGCGCCGTCACGAAGGCGGCGGTCTCGGTCGCGACGGCGGCGCGGTGCACAGCCGGACCGACGGCCGCCCTGCCCGCGGGGTGCGAGGTGTTCATGGACGGTGCTTCCCGCTCTCTCCGGCCCGGCGTCCGGACAGGCCGGGCATCGGTACGCAGCCTGTCACAGCCGGCGGGCGGGGGAGCCGGGGCACCGGCCGGGCCTCCGGGCGCCGGCCGCGATGTGCCGGCCACGGTGGGTCGGCCGACGTGGACCTGGTGCGTCGGCCGACGTGGACCTGGGGCGCCGGGCCGACGTGGATCCGGGGCGCCGGGCCGAGCCGGGGCCGGCGGCATCGGCCGGTGCGCGCGCCCCAGGTGTCAAGGCGGTGTCAGAAAGCGTCCGCCGACCATACGTACGGCGTTAAGGACTGCGCCACGGCGCTCCCGCACCGTCTGCGGCGCGCACTCTGGCGGCACGGGTCCACCGCGGGTCCACGGGACCACACCGGTCCGCCGCAGCGGGCCGCAGCAGGAGGTGCTCGCCGTGACCACCCTTCACCGCCCAGCGCCCTCGCCCCGCCCGTACCGCCCCCGTACCACCCGGTTCCCGCAGGTCAGGCCCCCCGTTACGCACCCGGCCCACCGGGTGCCGCCGGACACCCTCGCCCGTGATCTCGCCCTGCCGCTCGGGGCCGTGGGGGCGGCGCTGCTGGTCACCGCCCTGATGCTGACCGGTGAGACCGTCCACGCATCCGCCGTGCTGGCGCTTTTCGCCGCGCTGACCGTGGCCGTGGCGCTGCGCGCCCGCCCGGTTCTGGTGCCCGTCGTGGCCCTGGTGTCCTGGATGTTCTACGACGGCTTCGTACTCCACCAGCACTCCGAACTGGCCTTCCAGTCCCAGGACCGGATGAGCCTGCTCGTCCTTCTCCTCGCCGGTGTCGTGGGTGCGGGCTGCGCTGTCGTCGGACGGGCCGTCGGCCGGCACCCGGCGGGCTGACGGCCTGCCCGGTGGACGGGCGCGTGGGGTGCGCGGGTCGGGTAGGGCTTCAGCCCCGGCACCAGCACCTGCGGCGCCGGGCGAAGGCCGCGCGCCGGTACCGGGACGCCGCGACCCGTCGCCGCCGGCTCGCCGCACCCAGGAATCCGAGTCCGATGCCCAGCATCCAGACATCCTTGGCCAGGGGAATGCCCTCCTGGGTCGGCCGCAGACTCCCTGGCTGCCGCATCCCGGGAGTCCGCAGATACAGCCCGACCAGCCCGCCGGAGAACCCGGTCAGCGCGAGTCCGGCCAGCCGGGTGGGGACGAGCGGAGCCAGCAGCGCACCGCCGACCGCGAGTTCGGTACATGCCAGCAGGCGGGTGAACTGCTCGGCGCGGATCTTGGTCAGGAACGGATAGCCCACACACGCCATGCTGTGCACGCCCTCGGCGGTCGCCCGGTCGGCCCGCAGCAGCGTCAGCCCGGCATCCAGGATGAAGGCACCGACGGCCAGACGCGGAGCCAGATCTCGCGCTTCGGGCAACTGCACCATGGGAGCCTCCAAGATCAGTTTCGGCCCCCTCACCGAGCTTAGCCAGGGGGCAAGGGGGCTGCATCCGGCGGCCGCTGCGCGGGGCAACGGACGAGAGCGGGCGACAAGGAGTGCCATCCCGCACTCCGCGTGCCCGGCGGCCCGCATCCCGCGAGCCCGGCAACCCCTGCCCGGCAACCCGTGCCCGGCACCCCGCGCCCAGCTACCCGCGCCCGGCACCCCGCGCCCCGCACTGCGCACCCGTACCCGGCGCCCGGCACCGTCACAGGGCAGGGAGGGCGTCACAGGGCAGGAACGTCGTCCCACTGGTCGAGGACGTCCTCGGCCGAGTCCGGTCGCGTTTCCGGCCGGCCGCCGTCGAGGGACTGCTCGGTCCAGATGACCTTGCCGTCCGGTGTGTAACGGGTGCCCCAGCGATGGGCGAACTGGGCGACGAGGAAGAGGCCGCGGCCGCCCTCGTCCGTGGTGGCGGCCCGGCGCAGATGCGGCGAGGCGCTCGTGCCGTCGGAGACCTCGCAGATCAGGGCGCGGTCGTACAGCAGCCGGACCCGGATCGGCTGGGCGCCGTAGCGGATGGCATTGGTGATCAGCTCGCTGAGGATCAGCTCGGTGGTGAACTCGACCGCCGCCAGCCCCCAGGACTCCAGCATGCGCAGACAGGCCGCACGGACGGGGGCGACGGCCGCCGGGTCGGAGGACACCTCCCATTCGGCGACCCGGGCGGGATCCAGCAGCTGGGTGCGGGCCACCAGGAGGGCGATGTCATCGCTGGGCTGGTCGGGCAGCATCACGTCGAGGACCGCCGCACAGGTTTCCTCGGGGGTGCGGTCCGCCCCGGCCGCCAGGGCCGTGCGGAGCAGCTCCAGTCCGGTGGCGATATCGCGGTCGCGGTTCTCGACCAGCCCGTCGGTGTACAGCACCAGCCGGGATCCCTCGCGCAGCGTGAGCTCCGTGGTCTCCACCGGCACGCTGCCGCCCAGCCCCAGGGGAGGGGAGACAGACACCTCGGGGAACGAGACGGTGCCGGCGGGGCGGATCACGGCCGGTCCGGGGTGCCCCGCAGTGGCCAGGGTGGCGCGGCCGGTGGCCGGATCGTAGATGGCGTACAGACAGGTCGCGCCGGTGATGCCGGTGCCCCCCAGGTGCGCCGGTACTTCGTCGTTGTCGCCGTCCGTGCCGCCGGACCAGGCCCCCTCGCCGTCGTCGGCACCCTTGTCGCCGGTGGCGAGGCCGGCCGCCCGCGCCTCGTCCGTATCGATGTGTGTGACCAGTTCGTCCAGGTGGTTCAGCAGCTCGTCGGGCGGCAGGTCGAGGGCGGAGAAGTTGTGGACCGCGGTCCGTAGCCGGCCCATGGTGGCGGCGGCGTGCAGACCGTGTCCGACGACATCGCCGACGACCAGCGCGACCCGGGCACCGGGCAGCGGGATGACATCGAACCAGTCGCCGCCGACCCCGGCATGCGCGGGCAGATAGCGGTGGGCGACCTCCAGGGCGGACTGCTCGGGCAGGGTCTGCGGCAGCAGACTGCGCTGCAGGGTGACGGCCGTGGTGTGCTCGCGGGTGTAGCGGCGGGCGTTGTCGACCGCGACCGCGGCCCGCGCGGTCAGCTCCTCGGCGAACGCCAGATCCTCCTCCTCGAAGCCCTCAAAGCCCTCAAAGCTTTCGAATCCCGCGGAGCCCTCCACACCCGCGGAGCCCTCCACCCCCTCGGAGCCCTCCATGCCCTCGGCGGCGGCGGTCCGCCAGTAATTGGCCGGCCCCAGCACCACACCCCGCGCCTGCAGCGGTACGGCGATCAGCGACCGGATACCGGCGTCCAGCACCCGCCGGGTGTCCTCCGGATCCTGCCGCCGCCACGCGTCCGAAGCGCGCAGATCGCCGACGAGGACGGGCCGGCCGCTCGTCAGGCCCGTCGCCATCGGCGTACCGGGCGCATATCTGATCAGCTCGCCGGTCCGGTAGATCGCCGATTCCTCGGGGACCCCGTTGACCGCCATCCGCCGCAGGTCGGCGTGCGTCCCGGCCGACGGTTCGTCGCCCCGCAGCACCGGCTCCAGCAGCTCGACGGTGACCACATCGGCGAACCGGGGCACCGCGACCGTGGCCAGTTCCTCGGCGGTCCGCTCCACGTCCAGCGTGGTGCCGATCCGCAGCCCCGCGTCGTAGATCAGCTTCAGCCGCTCCTGGGCCACGCCCGCCCGGCCGGCCAGCGCCCGCAGTTCGGTGGTGTCCCGCAGCGTCACCACGGTCCCGGCGGGCTCGCCGTAGGGGGCGGTCGGTCGTGCGTTCACCGCGAGCAGCCGGTCACCCGCCAGCAGCACCTCGTCGGTCGCCTCCCGCCCCGACGAAAGCAGCGCGCTCAGCTGCGGTTCCAGGCCCAGGTCCGCAACCGGACGCCGCTCCGCGTCCGCGGGCAGTTCGAGCAGCCGCCGGGCCTCGTCGTTGGCCAGCAGCAGCCGCCCGTCACTGCCGATGATCAGTACGCCCTCCCGTACGGCGTGCAGCACCGCGTCGTGGTGGTCGTACATCCGCCGCATCTCGGCCGGGTGCAGACCGTGTGTCTGCCGCCGCAGCCGACGGCTCACCAGGGCCGCCCCTCCGGTGACCAGCAGCAGCGCCCCGGCGGCGGAGCCGAGCAGCAGCGGCAGCTGGTGCACCACCTGTGCGTTCGCCCGCTGCACGCGGATCCCGGCGGCCACCAGCCCGACGACGGTGCCGTTCCGTTCGCGGACCGCGACCGTCGTGTTCACCGCGGGGCCGAGGGCCGAGGAGAAGGTGGAGGTGTGGTGCCTCTTGTTGAGCGCCGCCGGGTCATTGCCGCCGACGATGTGCTTGCCGATCAGATGTGGATCGGGGTGGGGCCAGCGGGTGCCGTCGAGACGGAACGCCACGATGTAGTCGACGCCGGAGGCCTTCCGGGCCGCCTCCGCCTGGGGCTGCAGCAGCGCGCTGGGGTCGGCGGACTGCATGGCGGCGCGGGTGCCCGGCGCATGGGCGAAGGTCTCGGCCCCGACGGTCGAGACCCGGCGGGCCTCCTGCGCGCTCGCGCCCTGCGCCTGGAAGACGAGTGCCAGGACGGCCGCGATGACCAGCAGCACCGCGAGGGCGAGCTGCAGCACGAACATCTGGCCCGCGACGCTGTGACCGTTCAGCAGCGAGCGCAGGCGCTGCCCCGGGGAGCATGGTGACGCGGGTGAATCGTCACCTTCTCGCCCGAAAATTTCCGGCATGACCCATATTTAGCATTGTGCTCCCAAAGAAGGCGCCGTGCGCCGGGTCACTCGGGTGCGCAGCCGGAGCGGACTCCGGATACCCCCCTTCTCGCCGTCACCTCGCCGTCACGCCGTGCCGCTCGTCCGGACCGATTGTCAGTGGCCTGTGCAAGGCTTCGGAGCATGGGAATGACACCGGACGGGCGACCCATTCCGCCCCCGCACGCCGATGAACGCACCATGCTGGAGAGCTGGTTGGAGTTTCACCGTGCCACGCTCCCGCTGAAGTGCGCGGGCCTGGACGACCGGCAGCTCCGCGAGACCTCGGTGGCTCCGTCCACCATGACGCTGCTGGGCCTGGTCCAGCATCTGGCGGAGGTCGAACGGAACTGGTTCCAGCGGGTGTTCGCCGGACAGGACATACCGCCGGTGTACGAGGCGGAGAAGGGCTACGGGTTCACCCTCGACCCCGACCGCGGGATCGACGAGGCGCTGGCCGACTGGCGCGCGGAAGTCGCCCGGAGTCGTGAGCTGATGGCCACCGCTTCCCTCGACGACTCCGGGACGCTCTCGGAACAGGAGGCCGGACACCTCGGTGACGCGACGGTTTCCCTGCGCTGGATCCTGGTCCACATGATTGAGGAGTACGCACGCCACAACGGCCACGCGGATCTCCTCAGGGAGCGCATCGACGGTGTCACGGGCGCTTGAGGCCGGAAGGCCTGAGGGCTTCATGCGGCAGGTCTGAGGGCTTCATCCGGCAGGTCTGAGAGCTTCATCCGGCAGGTCTGAGAGCTTCATGGGGAGGGAGCGCCAAGCCCGCTGAGCGATGACACCCACGGCCGTTCGGGCGCCGCGTCCGGGCGGCCGTGGTGCACCGCTGGAAAACCGGGGTCGGAAAATGGTTGGCGCCGACGCGCGGGACCGGTCTAGGGTCTGCAGCGTTCGGGAGGACGGCCTGCGGCCGTCGCCGTCGGCTGTGGAGAAGAGCGGGAGGTGAGTACTGATGACTGTCGTTGCGAAGGGCGCTGCCCGCATCCAGAAGATCATCAACTTCCTCCCCGCGGTCTCCGGCTGACTCGGCGTCACCTTTCACCTTTCTTCGCGCGCGGATCGTGCGCACAGCCGGGACCGCTCCTTCTCGAAGGGTCATCCCGTTGTTCGACTTTCCTCTCTCTGCTGCGCACCCGCTGACGGCCTATGGCTGGGACGACGGGTTCGCGCAGAGTTTCACCCCCTTTGCCGGGCAGGGGTTCGTGCCCGGCCGTATCGTCCGCGTGGACCGCGGGCGGGTGGATGCCGTCGTGGCGGACGGCGCCGGCATCCGTACCGTTCTGGCGGACACCGCGCTGGTGGCGACCCGTGACCCGATGCGGGTGCCGTGCACCGGCGACTGGGCCGTACTCGACCTGGCGAACGGGCGCAGCGGCGATCATGTCGACGGTGTCGTACGGACGTTGCTGCCGCGCCGGACGGCGTTCGTACGGTCGGCCTCGTCGAAGCGTTCCGACGGCCAGGTGCTGGCCACCAACATCGACCACATCGTCATCTGTGTGTCGCTCGCGGACCAGTTGGACCTCGGGCGGATCGAGCGGTTCCTCGCGCTGGCGATGTCCAGCGCGGGCGCTGAGGGGCCGCTGCATACCTCCGCACCCGCCGGGGAGAGCGGCACACATCCGGTGGTCGTGCTGACCAAGGCGGATCTGGCCGGGGACCCGGACGGTCTGGCGTATCTCGTCGCGGATGCCGAGGCCGCGGCGCCCGGGGTGCAGGTACTGGCGGTCAGCTCGGCGACCGGCGAAGGGCTCGATGTGCTCGCCGCCGTCCTCGCGGGCGGTACGTCCGTACTGCTGGGCCAGTCCGGTGCGGGCAAGTCCACGCTGGTCAATGCCCTGCTCGGGGAGGACGTCCAGCTGGTGCAGGCCATCCGTGACCGCGACGGCAAGGGCCGGCACACCACGACCACCCGGGATCTGCGGGCGCTGCCCGGCGGCGGGGTGCTGATCGATACCCCCGGGCTGCGCGGTGTCGGGATGTGGGACGCCGAGTCCGGGCTCGCCCGGACGTTCTCGGATGTCGAGACGCTGGCCGAGGAGTGCCGCTTCCACGACTGTGCGCACCGGGCGGAGCCCGGCTGTGCCGTGCAAGAGGCCGTCGAATGCGGGGAGTTGCCCGCCCGCCGGCTGGAGAGCTACCGGAAGCTGCAGCGCGAGAACCAGCGCATCGTGGCGAAGACGGACGCCCGGGTGCGCGCCGAGATCCGCCGCGACTGGAAGCAGAAGCAGGCACTGGGGCGGCACCTGATGGAGCGGAAGCGGGGGCCGCAGGGGTGAGACAAGGGGTGGGGGAGGGCCGTCCGCACAGCCCTCCCCGCCCGCGGAACGCCACGTCCGATTTCCGCCAGCCGGGGCGCCGCGCACGGCGCACACTGAGGGCGTGAGGGACGACGAGGCCAGGTACGAAGCGGTGACCAGCCGGGACGCCCGGTTCGACGGGGAATTCTTCTTCGCCGTGGTGACGACCGGTATCTACTGCCGGCCGAGCTGCCCCGCGGTCACTCCCAAGCGGGTGAATGTGCGGTTCTTCCCGTCGGCCGCCGCCGCGCAGGCGGCCGGGTTCCGGGCCTGCCGCCGGTGCCGGCCGGACGCCGTGCCGGGGTCCGCGGAGTGGAATGTGCGCGCCGACCTGGTCGGCCGGGCCATGCGGCTGATCGGGGACGGCGTGGTCGACCGGGAGGGCGTCGGCGGGCTGGCGCGGCGGCTGGGATACAGCCCGCGACAGGTCCAGCGGCAGCTGACCGCGGAGCTCGGCGCGGGACCGGTGGCGCTGGCGCGGGCCCGCCGGGCGCACACCGCGCGGGTGCTGCTGCAGACCACCGCGCTGCCGGTCACCGAGCTGGCGTTCGCGGCCGGGTTCGCCAGCATCCGGCAGTTCAACGACACGATCCGGGAGATCTACGCGGGCACCCCCAGTGAGCTGCGGGCGGCGGCCGGGAACGGGGGTGCCGCCGCCCGCCACACCACCGCGGCCGGGCCGGGCCCCGGGGCGGAACACCGCGCCGCGCCCGCCGGCATTCCGCTGCGGCTCGCCTACCGCGGGCCGTATGCGGCGGCCGAGATCTTCGACTTCCTGCAGCTGCGGGCGGTACCGGGGGTCGAGGAGACCCGCGGCGCCCGCGGGGAGCGCACCTACCGCCGTACGCTGCGGCTCACCCACGGCAGCGGCATCGCCGAGGTCGACGAGCCCGCCGGGCCGCGACGGCGGCGTCGCCCGCCGGCGGGCCTGGTGTGTCCGGCGGCGCGCGGCACGGACGGCGGCTGGCTGGAGTGCCGGCTGCGGCTGACCGATCTGCGGGATCTGTCGACGGCCGTCCAGCGCATCCGTCGCCTGTTCGACCTGGACGCCGACCCGTACGCGGTCGCCGAGCGGCTCGGCGCCGATCCGCTGCTCGGCCCGCTGGTGGCCGCACGGCCGGGCCTGCGGTCACCCGGCACCGCGGACCCCGAGGAACTGGCGGTACGCACCGTGCTCGGCGGCCCGCCGGAACACGCCGCCGCACTGGCGCGGACGTACGGCAAACCGCTGGACGTGGCGGACGGCGGGCTCACCCACCTCTTCCCGGCGCCCGGGGAACTGACCGGCGCGGAGGTCACGGAGCCGGTGCGCACCCTGTGCACCGCACTCGCCGACGGCACGGTCACGCTGGACGCGGGTGCGGACCGCGGCGCCGCCGAGCGGGCACTGGCCGCCCTGCCCGGGGTCGGCCCACGCGCCGCCGCGTACCTCAGGATGCGGGCGCTGGGCGACCCCGACGTGGGCACGGCGCCGGGAAGGAACCAGGAGCGGGGCGCGGCGGCGGGCCCGGCCGCGTGGCGGCCCTGGGGTACCTACGCCCTGCACCATCTCTGGCGCGCCGGGCTGCTTCCGGCGGGCGAGATACCGGGGGCGGCGGAGGTGCCAGGGGCGGCGGACGTGTCAGGGGCGGTCGAGGTGTCAGGGGCGGCGGACGTGTCAGGAGCGGCGGAGCCACTCGTGTATGCCACGGCCGGTCGCGCCCGGTGACGCCTCAGCCCGCCACCACGGCCCCGGTCCAGGCGCCGACCACCAGCAGACAGGCGAACAGCTCGACCAGCACGCTCAGACCGATGGCGCGCAGGGCCGTACGGGTCGAGGCCCAGGCATCGCCGTGGCTGCCGAGCCGGATCCGCTCCAGCAGATAGAGACCGCCGACCGAGCCCAGCAGACCCCCGATCACCGGGATCACGAAGAACCCCACGATGCCGGCCACCCCCGCCAGGAACAGTGCCCGGTACGGCGCGCCCGCGGCCCGCAGACTGCGGACCGGCAGCAGCCACTTCAGCACCTGATTGAGCAGCAGCACGGCGGTGGCGGCCATGAGCACCACCCAGGCGAGCGCGGACTTCTCCGACAGCGTCCACCACATCACGCCCGCCCAGACGATCAGCGGCCCCGGAATACCGGGCACCAGCACCCCGAGCAGCATCACCAGACCGGCCGCGACCAGCTGCCACACACTCATGCGCCGGCCACACTTCGCCCGGCCCGCCTGCCCTCGACCCGCGCGCGCCTCTCCGTCGTCCGCTCGCCGCACTCACTCACACGCCGGCCTCACTCCCGGCGGGCGCACGCCCCGTGACGGCTCGTACGCTGCACACTCTCATGGGGCCAGGGTGCCGGAAGCGGCCCGGAAGCGCTTGCCGGCGGGCAGCCGGAGCGCGGGGCCCCGGAGCGCGCGACGGCCGTACCGGTCCCGCCGGGGCCGAACCGGCCACTGCCCACGGCGATTCGGTCAGAAGGTCCATGGCCCGCCCCGATGACATGCGCTGATCACCGACTCCGCCGGACGGTCACTCTTGGGAGGCCGAACGCCCGGTGGACGCTCTTTCGCGCCCTGTTGAGGGCGCGGCCGCGCGGGGACAATACGGCGCATGAACCAGCAGGGGGCCGGGTGCGGCCAGGAGGACGACTGGTGGCGGCAGTTGTACGGCGAGGGAGGGGGAGGGGACACCCCGGGACGCGCCGCGGTGCGCGATGCCGGGCCGTCCGACACCCCGGACACCCTCGACGACCGGGTCGCCTCGGCGCTCCGGGCGGTGGCCGCGCCGCGGCGGGCAGCGCAGCGGCGGGCGGCGCCGGCACCGCAGCCGCCCCCGGCCCGCCCCGCGGCATCCCAGCCGGCGCCGATCCCGCTCCAGGCCACCGGGCCGGGCCCACGCCCGTCGTCCCCCGCCCGGCCGGCCACCCCGTCCGCGCCCCAGGCACCTCGTGACACCCCCGCACCGGCCCCCACCGGGAGCACGGGCGACCGGCCGCCGCAGTCCGAACCCGAGCTGGGCACCCTGCCCGCCGCGGACCCGGCCGCCCTCGACGAACTGGTCCCGGACACCGCGCTGGACGGCGCCCGGTACGGCTCGCTGACCCTGCTCGCCGCCTCCCGGCGCGGCGACCTCGCCCGCCACCGCGGTGACGTACGCCGCGACGCGCTGCTCACCGCCCGCTTCGGGGCCGGCCGGCACGCCCTGATCCTGGTCGCCGTCGCCACCGGCCGGCCGGCCGCCGAGGGCGGCCATCGCGCCGCCCATGACGCCTGCGCCTGGATCGGCGGCGCGGTCGGCCGCAGCTATACCCGACTGGCGGAGGACATCCGTACGGACCACCGCAGCGCCCTCAAATCCGGGCTGCAGCGGCTCACCGACCGCAGCTACGGCAGGCTGCGCGGCCGGGCACGGGAGCTGGACGTCGCACCGGAGCGGTACACGGCCGCGCTGCGCTGTCTGCTGCTGCCCGCCGACCCGGACTGCCGTACCCGGGTGTTCTTCGGCATCGGCGCGGGCGGCCTCTTCCGGCTCCGCGACGGTGCCTGGGAGGACCTGGAGCCCCCGCTGCCGGAACAGGCCGCGAAGGAGGGGCCGGACGGCACCGGCGGACGGCTCCGTTCCGCCTCCGGCCGGTCGCCGGCCGACGGCCCCGACGGCCCCGACGGGCCTGAGCCGTTCCTCTTCCGGACGGCCTTCGCCCGTCCGGGGGACACCCTGCTGCTGTGCAGCGCCGGCCTCGCCGAGCCGCTGCAGCAGGAGCCCGCGTTCGCCGCCTGGCTGGCCGGACAGTGGTCCGCCGAGCCGCCGGGCATGGTGTCCTTCCTCGCCGCCGCCCAACTGCGGGTCGCGGGCCATCCGAAGGACCGTACGGCCGTCGGGGTGTGGGAGTCGTAGCGGCGGGCGGACGCGGTCCCGGAGCGCGGACCGGAGGAGTGGTGCAGCGGAGGCGGGCCGGGGCACCCCATGGGTTCATGGTGCCAGGCCCCACTGCGTCAGGCAGTCACCCACCCGTCGAAGGAGCGGCAGCGACATGGCGAAGCAGACCGTGGCCGAGCAGTTCGTGGACATCCTCGTGCGGGCGGGGGTGCGACGGCTCTACGGCGTCGTCGGCGACAGCCTGAACCCGGTGGTGGACGCCATCCGCCGGAACTCCGCAATCGACTGGATCCAGGTCCGGCACGAGGAGGCCGCCGCCTTCGCCGCGGGGGCGGAAGCGCAGCTCACCGGCACCCTCGCGGCCTGCGCCGGCTCCTGCGGCCCCGGCAATCTGCACCTCATCAACGGCCTGTTCGACGCCCACCGCTCCATGGCCCCGGTCCTCGCCCTGGCCTCCCACATCCCGTCCAGCGAGATCGGTACCACCTTCTTCCAGGAGACCCACCCCGACCGGCTGTTCACCGAGTGCAGCCACTACAGCGAGCTGATCTCCAACACCCGGCAGATGCCGAGGGTGCTGCAGACCGCGATCCAGCACGCCATCGGACAGAGCGGCGTCGCGGTCGTCGCCCTCCCCGGCGATATCGCCGGGGAACCGGCCCCCGAGCGCGCCATCGAACACGCCCTGGTCACCGCGCGCCCGTCCGTCCGCCCCGGCGACGCCGAGATCGACGCCCTGGCCAGGATGATCGACGAGGCCGACAAGGTCACGCTGTTCTGCGGCAGCGGCACGGCGGGCGCGCACGCCGAGGTGATGGAGTTCGCCGAGCGGGTGAAGTCCCCGGTCGGACATGCGCTGCGCGGCAAGGAATGGATTCAGTACAACAATCCCTATGACGTGGGCATGAGCGGGCTGCTCGGCTACGGCGCGGCCTACGAGGCCACCCATGAATGCGATCTGCTGATCCTGCTCGGCACGGACTTCCCGTACAACGCGTTCCTGCCCGATGACGTCAAGATCGTCCAGGTCGATGTCCGGCCCGAACACCTGGGCCGCCGCACCACGCTCGACCTGGCCGTCTGGGGCGATGTCCGCGAGACGCTGCGCGGTCTGATCCCCAAGGTCACGCCGAAGCCGGACCGCAGGTTCCTCGACCGGATGCTGAAGAAGCACGCCGACGCGCTGGAAGGCGTGGTCAAGGCCTACACCCGCAAGGTCGAGAAGCACACCCCCATCCACCCGGAGTACGTCGCCTCCGTCCTGGACGAGGAGGCCGCCGACGACGCCGTCTTCACGGTCGACACCGGCATGTGCAACGTCTGGGCCGCCCGCTACCTCACCCCCAACGGCCGCCGCCGGGTGATCGGTTCGTTCAGCCACGGCTCGATGGCCAATGCCCTGCCGCAGGCGATCGGCGCCCAGTTCACCGACCGCGGACGCCAGGTCGTCTCCATGTCGGGCGACGGCGGGTTCTCGATGCTGATGGGCGACTTCCTCACCCTGGTCCAGTACGACCTGCCGGTGAAGGTGGTGCTGTTCAACAACTCCTCGCTGGGCATGGTGGAACTGGAGATGCTGGTATCCGGTCTGCCGGCCTACGGCACCACCAACCAGAACCCGGACTTCGCGGCCATCGCCCGCGCGGCCGGGGCACACGGCGTCCGGGTGGAGAAGCCCAAGCAGCTACGCGGCGCCCTGCGTGACGCCTTCCGCCACAAGGGCCCGGCACTGGTCGACATCGTCACCGACCCCAACGCCCTGTCCATCCCGCCCAAGATCAGCGCCGATATGGTGTCCGGCTTCGCGCTGTCCGCCGGCAAAATGGTCCTGGACGGCGGAGTCGGCCGCATGCTGCAGATGGCCCGCTCCAACTTGCGGAACATTCCCCGGCCTTAGGGAATGCCCCGGCCAGGAGAACGGGCGAGTCGGGCGGCGGCACGCACCCCGTGTCCGGCAGATGAGCTGAGCGCGGAGCACCGGCGCGCGTGATCGCTCACAGGCCGTGCGTGATCCCGTTCTCCTCCGCGTGCTGAATGGCGTGCACCAGTCCGGCAATCAGGTTCGCCCGCTCGGCCATGGACTCGATCACCAGGTACTCATGGTCGGCGTGGGCACCGCCCCCGACCGCTCCCAGGCCGTCGAGTGTGGGCACCCCCAGCGCGGCCGTGAAGTTCCCGTCGCTGCCGCCGCCGACCGCCCTGGCTTCGAGGCCGGGAAGCAGCTGCTGCGCGACCGCGAAGAGCCCGGCCGACGCCGACTCGGGCATCGGGGGCCGGCCGATGGCTCCCTGAACCGTGATCTCCGCCTCGTCGAGATGCGGAGCAAGTGCCGCAAAGGCGGATTCGATGCGTTCCTTCTCGTCGGCCGACTCGACCCGGACGTCGACGGTGACGGTCGCCGCTGCGGGAACGACATTGTCCAGCGTTCCCGCGGACGCGACGGTCGGCGTGACGGTCGTGCCGATATCGGGGCGGCCGAGCGCTGCGATGTCCAGCACCTGGTGAGCTGCTTCGATCAGGGCATTGACCCCGGCCGCGGGTTCCAGCCCGGCGTGCGACGCCCGGCCCGCGACGGTGACTTCGAACGTGCCGCAGCCCTTACGGCCGGTCTTCACGCCTCCGCCATCGGCAGCGCCCTCACACACCAGTACCGCGCCGCAGGCAAGGGCGCGCTCTTCGATGAGCGCACGAGAGGAACGGGAGCCGACCTCTTCGTCAGCGGTCACCAGGATCTCGACGCCCGACCGGTCGGCGAGCGACGCCAGGCCATGAATGGCCTGTACCAGTCCGCCGAGCATGTCAAAGACCCCGGGGCCGGTTGCCTGCCCGTCTTCGACCATGAACGGGCGGCGTTCAAGAGTGCCGAGCGGAAACACCGTGTCATGGTGACCGAGGATCAGCACCTGGGGATCGCCACCGGCCGACCAGTGGACGTGCGGCCCGGCTTCGCTCTCCACGAGGGTGGCCTGCCCGCCGAGGCGCCGCTCGATGACAGCGGCGACAGCTTCGGCCGACGCTCTCAGGGCGTGGAGATCACGCGAGGGAGACTCGACTTCGACGAGTGTCCTGAGGTCCTCGATCATCGCGTCAACACTCACGTCGACGGTCCGCTGCATCGTCACGCGGCAAGGGTACTTGGTGCGCCGTGACGGAACGGAGTTACCTGACCCGGCCGTTCTTTGCCCTGGGCCCTGGGCCAAGGGCCACGGGCCCAGGCGCCACGAGGCCGTGACCGACGCGCTGCCGCCGGGGCACCCGACCCCGCCGACGCCCCTTACCTACCCCTGCGATCTCTAAACCACATTTATCCCCGGTAAGAGTGAAATGTTAGCAAATTCTCTCAGTGTTGGGCCGCACGCGCCGAAGGGAAGTACAGGAAGCGGCAGTGAGCCGCTTGGAGCGATCGGGAGATTGTTATGTCACGGATCACGCGGGTGACTGCTCTGGCCGCGCTTGCGGCAAGTACTGCCCTGGGTGGCATGTCGGCAGCGTTCGCAGACAGTGGCGCGGCCGGCGGCGCGGCCAATTCGCCGGGAGTGGTGTCGGGCAACGCGATTCAGGTCCCGATCCACATTCCGGTCAATGTGTGCGGCAACACCATCAATATCGTGGGGCTGCTGAACCCGGCCTTCGGTAACACCTGCATCAACGGCGGCATTGAGCGCCGGGTGGTGCACCGTCACCACGTCGTCAAGCACCACCACCACCACGTCAAGCACGTCAAGCACGCCAAGAAGAAGCACCACGTCAAGAAGCACCACGCCAAGAAGCACCACCACAAGCCGGCCGGCGGTGTGCACACCGGCGGCGGCGGCCTGGTCGGCGCCGACAGCTAGGTCGCTCGCTTGGATCGTCTGATCGTTGCGAGCGTGCGTTCACCGCGCTCAGGGCCCGGCCGACGCCGATGAGGGCCTGAAACCGGGCGGTTTCGGTGAACTCCACGATCACGCGCGCTCGCCGGCACTCGGCCGGGGCCCCACCACGGGGTCCCGGCCGATGAGCTGTCAGGCCACTGTCTCCGCCTCTGATCCGCCCGGCGGTCCCGGCGCGACGCCCTGGCTCACACCGCAGGAGGCTGCTGCGGCCGGAGCCGGAGGGTCAGGATCTGGAACGGGCGCAGCGCGACCGTCACATCGGATGTCGGGCCTCCCTCCTCCTCGTGCAGCGGGCGTTCCAACAAGTCGGTCACCGTGGCGCGTTCGACGGGGAAGCCGGGGGAGAGGGTGCCGGTCGCACGGCCGCCCTGGGACTCGTACAGGCGCACCACCACATCGCCGCTGCGGTCCTCGGCGAGCTTGACCGACTCGACGGTGACGGCGGGGTGGTCGACGCGGATCAGCGGGGGCACGGGCGGTGCGGTGGCCGGCCGGAGGGGCAGGTTGAGGGCCAGGCCCTCGGCGACCGCGTCGCCGACGCCGGCGCCCGGCAGCAGTGCGTACGTGAAGCGGTGGGTGCCCTGGTCGGTCTCCGGGTCGGGGCTGTGGGGGGCGCGCAGCAGTGTCAGCCGCACCGTCGTGCCCAGGCCCTCGGGGTGCGGGGCGCGGGTCACCTCATGGCCGTAGGTCGAGTCGTTGAGCAGCGCGATGCCGTAGCCCGGCTCGGCGACCCGCAGCCAGCGGTGCGCACAGATCTCGAAACGGGCCGCGTCCCAGCTGGTGTTGGTGTGCGTGGGGCGGTGCACATGTCCGAACTGCACCTCGGAGGTGGACCGTTCGGCGTGCACATCCAGGGGGAAGGCGGCCTTGAGGACCTTCTCCGACTCGTGCCAGTCGATGGCGGTGGTGATGTCGAGACGGTGTGCACCGGCGCGCAGGGTCAGGTCCTGGGTGATCCGGGACGCGCCGAACGCCCTGGTCACCCGTACCGTCGCGGCCAGCGGCCCGGCCGCGGCCAGCTCCACGGACTCGGCCTCGGTCAGATCGGTGTGCCGGTGGCGGTAGTGCCGGTCGAGATCCCAGGCGTCGTACTGGGTGGGGTGATCGGGGTGCAGTTGCAGCAGATTGCCGCGGCTGCCCGGTGCCAAAACCTCCCGGCCGGCGTGCAGATCGCGTACGGAGGTCAGCAGACCGTCGGCGTCGAGGTGCACCCGCAGCAGTCCGTTGTCGAGCGTGACGGTGCCCTCGGCGCCGGTGTCCGCCCGTACGGGCGGGGGCGGTGGCGTGGGGGAGTCCGGACCGGGCGGGCGGACGGGTGCCGAACCCAGCGCGGGGACATGGACCGCGACGGCGGCCGGCCCGCCCGGCTCCGGGCCCGCCGCCGGCAGCTCGACGATCTCGTCCCGGGGGTACGGCGAGGCGTTGAACACCGTCGGCTCCCCGGCCGCCGCGGCCCCGCCGGTCTCTGCCAGCGCCCCGAGCGCCGTCTCGATGATCCCGGTCAGCTCGGCCTCGACCGCCGCGTAGGTGGCGCGGGCCTCGCGATGGACCCAGGCGATGGACGAGCCCGGCAGGATGTCGTGGAACTGGTGCAGCAGTACGGTCTTCCAGAGGCGGTCGAGGGCGTCGTACGGGTAGGCGTACGAGGCGTCGGCGCCCGCCCGTACCGCCGCCGTCGCCGCCCACAACTCCGCCTCACGCAGCAGGTGTTCACTGCGCCGGTTGCCCTGTTTGGTCTTCGCCTGCGAGGTGTACGTACCGCGGTGGAACTCCAGGTACAGCTCGCCCGACCAGACCGGCGCCGCCGCCCCGTACTCCTCGTGGGCGGACTCGAAGAACCGGGCCGGCGGTTCGATCTCGACCCGTGGTGAGCCCTCCAGGGACCGCAGCCGGCGGGCCCGTTCCAGCATCTCGCGGGTCGGGCCGCCTCCGCCGTCACCCCAGCCGAAGGGGACCAGGGAGCGGGTGGCGCGGCCCTTGTCGGCGAAGTTGCGTTCGGCGTGGGCGAGTTCGCGGGCGTGGAAACGGGAGTTGTAGGTGTCGACGGGCGGGAAGTGGGTGAAGACGCGGGTGCCGTCGATGCCCTCCCACCAGAAGGTGTGGTGCGGCATCTTGTCGGTCTGGTTCCACGACAGCTTCTGGGTCAGAAACCACTTCGCACCCGCCAGCCGGGCCAGCTGCGGGAAGGCGGCCGTGTAGCCGAACGAGTCCGGCAGCCAGATCTCCTCGGTCTCCACCCCCAGCTCCTCCAGGAAGAAGCGTTTGCCGTGCACGATCTGCCGGGCCAGCGCCTCACCACCGGGCATGTTGGCGTCGGACTCCACCCACATCGAACCGACCGGAGCCCAATTTCCCTCCCGTACGGCCTCCTTGATGCGCTCCCAGAGGTGCGGCTGGTGCTCCTTGACCCAGGCGTACTGCTGCGCCTGGGAGCAGGCGAACACCAACTCCGGGTATTCCTTGGCCAGTTGCATGACATTTGCGAAGGTACGGGAGGCCTTGCGCACGGTCTCCCGCAGCGGCCACAGCCAGGCGGAGTCGATATGCGCATGCCCGGTGGCCGAGACCCGATGGGCGCTCGCGGTGGCCGGGCGGCTCAGTACGTCCGCCAGCGCGGCCCGCCCCGCGCCCGCCGTGCCGCCGACGTCGTGCAGATCCAGCGCGTCCAGCATGTCCTCCAGGGCCCGCAGGATCTCGTGCCGGCGCGGGCCGTCGGCGGGCAGTTCGTACATCAGCTCCGACAGCACCTCGATGTCGAGGATCAGCTGCCAGACGGTTTCGTCGAGCACCGCGAGGTCCGCCGAGGTGAAGCGGTACAGCGGCCGGCCGGGCGCGGTTTGTACATCGCCGAGATCGGTGGGACGGAAGTCCCGCAGCACCGCCGGGTTCGCGGCGGCCTCCAGCAGCAGCCGCACCTCCTCACCGCCGCTGACCGGCGCGCCGACGGGGACGTGCCGATTGCGCGGATGGATGCCCTTGAGCGGCACCCCTTCGGCATCGTGGACCAGCCCCTCGGCCTGGAACCCGGGACCGTCGCCGCTGAAACCGGGGTCGATGACGGCCTCCACCCGCCGCCCCGCCCACTCCCGCGGCACCTCACCCGCCAGCCGGAACCAGCTGGTGGACCATGGCGGCCCCCAGGGCTCGCCGACCGCGAACGGCTCGTACGTGGCCTGCAGCGCCTCGCTCACCGGCACCGGTTCTCCGGGGGCATGCCAGACGGAGAGCCGCAGCGGCACCCGCGCCGCGTACTGCGCGGGCCTGATGAACTGCCTCAGCGCCCGCTCCAGGCGCCCCTCCACCAGTAGTCGGTCGTCGTGCACAGCGGCTCCTCACGCTCGTACTCCCCACACCCGGGGGCGCGGGCGGGCTGCCCCGGCGGCTACCCGGACACGAGGAGTGCTTCCTCGTGTCCGGGTACCGGCCGGGGTTCCGCGACAGGCTCGGGTCAGGCATACCCACTGGGGCCCCACCGGGCCCACCCGGCGCGCGGGCGGCGGACCGGCGACCTGGCGGGCGGAAGCGCCAGGCGGAAGCATGGCGGCAGATCCGATGGGCATGCTGACCGTGAGGCTGTTCGAGGCAGAGCGCCGAAGTTCGTTGGGGGCGGGGGAGAGAATGCGTCAGCCTGTGCGGCGCGAGGAACGGGACAGAAGACAGGAAACGGCCGACGGGGGCCGGAACGGGGGGACCACCGCGCGAGCGCCAAGAGTGCTGGAGCGGAAGGTGCGGCATGCGGATCTGAAGGCCGTCGGTGAGGTGCGCAGGGAGCTGCGCCAGCTGCTGAGCCGCTGGACGGTGCCGGGGGATGGCGAGCTCGCGGAGGTTGCGACGCTGCTCATCAGCGAGCTGGTCACCAATGCCCTGGTGCACGCCGAGGGCGGCGCCGTCGTCACGGCCAGGGTCAGCGACCGGCTGCGGGTGGAGGTCAGGGACTTTGTACCCGGACGGCCCGAGCCGCGCGCACCGACCACCGACGGGACGTCCGGCAGAGGGCTGATGCTGGTGCGTTCCTTAGCCGACGCATGGGGGATACGCACCGAGAGCCTCGGGAAGAGCGTGTGGTTCGAGCTGGGCGGCGGACCGGCCTGACCCATGGGAGGGGGCGTCGGTCGGCGCGGTCCGCCACCGGTCAGCCGAATTGCCGTTCGATCTCGGCGAGTTTCTCCTCGAGGGAGTCCAGGCGGGGAATCGTCTGGGTGTCGTCCTCGGCGGTGAGATCCACGGTCCGCGGGGCCCCGGCCGGGGCCCCGGCGCCCTCGGGCTCAGCCCCGGCCACGGCCTTGAGGGCCGGGCGCGAGCGCACCGGCAGCTCTCCGGTGAGCAGCGGCGGGGCGCCGCCGGCTATGGCGGGGTCGGGGCCGGCCACCTCCGCGGGCGCGGCCGCCGCCTGGGTCACCGCCAGTTGCCGGCCGCCACCCCGGCCGATGCCCCAGGTGCGGTGCTGCCGGTTGATGGCCTTGATGCGGGCCCGGTCGAGCTTGCCCTGCTCGCGCCGGCGGTGACGGTTCTGCTCCTTCTCACGCCGGTCCTCGCGGACCTCCTCGACCGCCTCGTCCAGCGTCCGTACGCCTTCCAGCAGCATCAGCGACCAGGCCGCGAAGGTCTCGCGGGGAGCGCGCAGCCAGCGGACGATCCGGATCTGCGGCAGCGGCCGCGGCACCAGGCCCTGCTCGCGCAGCGCCGCCCGGCGGGTCTGCTTGAGCGCCCGGTCGAAGAGGACCGCGGCCGACAGCGACATCCCGGCGAAGAACTGCGGTGCGCCCGCATGGTCCAGGCCGCGCGGCGCGTGCACCCAGTTGAACCAGGCCGCGGCGCCCGCGAACGTCCACACCAGCAACCGGGAGCCGAGCGCCGCATCGCCGTGGCTGGCCTCCCGTACGGCAAGCACGGAGCAGAACATCGCCGCACCGTCGAGCCCGAAAGGCACCAGATACTCCCAGCCCCCGGAGAGGTTGAGGTTCTGTACGCCGAAGCCGACCAGTCCGTGGAAGGACAGCGCGGCGGCGACCGCCGCACAGCAGAACAGCAGCAGATAGGAGGCCGAGGCGAAAACGGCTTCCTTACGGCGGCGGCGCTCCTCGCTGCGCTCCCAGGAGTCCCCACCGGCGGACCGTGCGGCCGCGCGCTTCCCGCGCACCACCAGCGCCGCGGCCGCGAGCACGCCGACGAGCAGCAGGGCGCCGGGAACCAGCCAGTCCAGCGATATGTCGGTCGTTCTCATTCTGGGATCCCTTTGCCTCGGGTACGCGATTTCGCGCGACATCCTGACGGAACCGGCACCGGTCCCAGGGGGTTTCGTGGCAAGAGAACGCCAAGGGGTGCGATGAAGCCACCTGATTTCGAACTGTCGTGCGCTCGTGGGTGGTTGAGTTCGATGGAGATCACCCTGGCGGCCGCCTGAGGGTGGCGTCCAGGTTCTCGTGCAGCGAGGTGAAGCCGATCCCGAGCTCGCTCAACAGGACCGCATGCCGGCCGGAGAGCAACCGGTGGTGAACTCCGCCTCGTCCTGGTTCATCCCCATGCCTGCGTCGTCGATGACACTGCAGGCCCCGGACTCGGCTTGGTGGTGAGTGAGTTTTCAAGCCGGACTCCGAGGGGCCTTCGCCAGTTAGGCGGGTAGTCCGACAGCGCGTTCACCGTTGCGTCGTTGCTGGATCACCACTGCGACCACGAGCAGAGCTCCTTGGGCGACGTTCTGCCAGAACGCGTTGATGCCTTGGACCGTCAGGCCGTTTTCGAGGGCACCGAGCAGGGCGACCGCCAGTATGATCCCGCCAATGCCGCCCTTGCCGCCCTTGAGCACGCAGCCGCCGAGGGCGGCGGCGGTGATCGCCTTGAGTTCGAGGCCTTCACTGCCCGAGACTGGCTGGCCGGAGCCGGTGCGAGCGGTCAAGAGGATGCCTGCGACGGCGGAGACGGCGCCGATGAGGATGTACACACAGACCAGGTACTTGTTGATGTTGATGCCGGCCAGCCGGGCGGCTGTGTCATTGCCGCCGATCGCGTAGACGTTGCGGCCGATGTCGGTGTACTTCAGAAGCACATGCACACCCAGCGCCACCAGGATCAGGATCCACACCATCACCGGCAGTCCGGCGACCTTACCGCGGCCCAGGAAGATAAAGATGCTGTCGTTGAGTACGTAGCCCTGGGCGCGGCCGTCGGAAATCAGCTGGGCGATGCCTTTGTACGCTGCGAGCCCTGCCAGGGTGGCGATGACCGGGTTCACCCGCCCGTAGACAATGATCAAGCCGTTGAGCAGCCCCGCGAAGGCGCCGATGCCGATGGCCGCGCCCATGCCGAGGAGCGCATTGGAGCCCGTCGAGGTGAAGGCCATTGCGCTGACCACGGAGGCGAGGCCGGCCTGCGAGCCGACCGAGACGTCCAAGCCGCCGCAGATGATGACCACCGTCTGGACCACTGTCAAGAGGCCCATGATCGTGATGGCCTCGCCGATCCCCTGGATGTTGTTCCATCCGAGATAGTTGTCGTTGAGCGAGCCGAACAGCACCAGCACTACTGCCAAGGCGCCGATGAGGCTGACATTCTGGCCACCGACCGAGCGGAGAAGGGAAGAGGCCCATCGGGCAGCTGACGAGGAGGTGTCCTCCTCCGCCGGGGCGCTGGGGCCAGTCGTGATCGTGCTCATCGGTTGTCTCCAGGGGTGGCGGTGGTGGCAAGGTCGTCGGCCATGGCGAGGGAGAGGATGGCTTCTTCGGATGCTTCCTCGGGGCTGAGTTCGCCCGTGATCCGGCCGTTTTGCATGACGACGATCCGGTCGGCGAGACCGAGGAGTTCGGGAAGTTCGGAGGAGATGACGAGGAGGGCGATACCTTCCTCCGCCAAGCCGGCGATGATCTGGTAGATCTCGGCCTTGGCGCCGACGTCGATGCCGCGGGTGGGCTCGTCGAGGATGAGGAGCTTCGGTTTGCGGGCAAGCCAGCGGGCGAGGACGACCTTCTGCTGGTTTCCGCCGGAGAGCTTGCGTGCCTCCTGCTCGATCGAGGGGGTGCGTACGCGCAGTCGCCGGGTGAACTCCTGGGCGAGGGAACGCTCCGCTCCTCGCCGCACGAAGCGCAGCCTGCGCAGCCGTTCCAATACCACCAGCGAGGTGTTGTCGCGGATCGAGCGGTGCAGGAACAGCGCCTGGGCTTTACGCTCTTCGGGGGCGAGCCCGACACCGGCCTTGATCGCCTCGCGGGGGCGGCCGGGGCGCAGCCGCTTCCCTTCCAGAAGGACTCTGCCGCTGTGGATGGGCAGGTCGCCTGCCAGCGCAAGGGCCAGTTCGGAGCGTCCCGCGCCGATGAGCCCAGCCAGGCCGACCACCTCGCCGGCGCAGATCCGCAGGTTGATGTCGCGAACGGCGTCTGTGGTGACCTGGCATACGTCGAGGACGACTCGATCGGTGACGTGGTGCCCTGGGCGTCCTTGCCGAACAAACATGGCGGACAAGTCGCGGCCGACCATCATCCGCACCAGGTCATTTTCGGTGGCCTGATGGGCGTCCAGCACACCGGCCAGTTCACCATCGCGCAAGACGGCTACCTGGTCGGCGAGTTGGAAGATCTCCCGCATCCGGTGGGATACGTAGACGACGGCGATGCCCTGGTCGCGAAGCCGGTTGATGAGCGCGAACAACGCCTCAACTTCATGTTCGGACAGCGAGGAGGTCGGCTCGTCAAAGGCAATCACCTTGGCATCTCCGCTCAAGGAGCGCATGATCTCTACCAACTGCCGCTGGGCAGCAGTCAGTTGTGACCCCAGCAGATCCGGGTCCAGTGCCCGGCCGAAGCCCAGTCGCGCCAGGTCGGCCGTCATGCGACGACGCAGCTCGGCACGGTCGAGGCGGCGGCCTGCCCTGCGTGGCAGGGACCCGGCGTAAACGTTCTCGGCCACCGAGACGTGCGGGATGATCTCGGGCTCTTGCGGGATGATCCGGATTCCGGCTGCGCGGGCATCGGCTGGGGAGTCGAGGGCAAGGGGGACGCCGTCGAGCAGGATCCGGCCACGGGTGGGCTGGTGATCACCGGTCAGGATTTTCAGGAGGGTGGACTTGCCGGCTCCGTTTTCGCCCATCAGGGCGGTCACCTTGCCGGCTGGGAAGTCCAAGGTGACCCCGCCCAGCGCCTGCACGGCACCGAAGCGCTTGGTGATCCCCTGGACGCCAATGCCTCCGCCGACCGGGGGGCCGTGGCGGGTGACGGGGGTGGTCGGGATGGTCATAGCGGGACACCTCGCAGTTCCTGGATGTCGAACGACGGCCGGTCCGGGGAGACGCTCGATGCCTCCCCGGACGGGGAGCGTGGGATCGGGTCAGCTGCAGGTGAGGCCCGAGGCCCGCCAGTTGCTGCGGTCGACCATCTTGGTCGGGGCGAATGCTTCGGCGGGGAAGCGCTTACCCTTCTTGAGGCTGTCGTACATGGTCTGCACCGCGAGGGCACCCACGTCACGGCCGTTGATGAACAGCGCGGCCTTCATTCCGGACGCCTTGCCGCCTCCCCACTCCTTGCACGCGAGGTACCCGCCGAGGCCGACGCCGATGATGTTGTCGGGGCCGGCGCCGGCATTCTGCAGGGCGGTGACGCCGCCCTGGACGTTTTCGTCGTTGCAGCCCCAGACCACCCAGTGCTTCACGCCCGGGTTGGCCGTGATGGTTGCGGCGACTCGGCTCTGGGCCCCGGTTGGCGTGTTGTCGGTGGCCACGTTGATCTTCCGCACCTCACCTGCGCGGGCGGCGAACGTGTCGCTGGCGGCCTTGACCCGGTCGCCGCAGACCGTCACGTCCTGTTTCGAGGCGGAGATGATCCGGGTGTCGGCCGGCTTCCAGCCGGCCTTCTTGAATTCCTGAGCCGCCCGCTTACCGACTTCCCCGCCCATCTGAGCACCGCTGAACCCGATTCTGGGCACCAGGTTCTCCTTCGTACAGGAGGCAGGGTCCGGGCCGGTGGTGCAAATCTGGTCGTCGGAGGTGAGCAGCGCAACGTTCGCGTCCTTGGCGAGCCGCGCAACTTGCGGCCCGACCGCCGGGTCCGGCACGACGATGATCAGACCGTTGCTGTGCTGTGCGATGGCGGACCGTACCTCGCTCACGGCCTGGTTGGCGTCGCTGCCGAGGTTCACCACCTTGAGGTCGATGCCCAGCTTGGTGGCCTTGGCCTTGGCGCCCTCTGCCTCGTCGATGAAGTACTGCTGATCGCCCTGCTTTTGCAGGTAGACGAGGGAGATCTTCCCGCTCACCTTGGCGTTTGTGCCGGCCGCGCCGGTGGTCTCACGACCAGTCGAGCAGGAGGTCAGACCGATCGCGATGATGACGCTGACGGCCGCGGCCAGTCTGTGGTGACTGCGTGAAGTGAACATGTCGCTACTCCTTGGCGGGCAAAACGGGGCGTCTCGGGCTGGGGACGCCGGGGGCGGGGCGAGTGGCTGCCGGGGCCGGGTGGGGCACGGCTTGGGGGGGCTGCGGTCCGTCTTGTGTGCTGAGGGCGCTGCCAGGTGGCGGATGAGTGAGTGCTGTCGTCGGCGTGCGGCTGAGGGGGCGCAGAGGGCGAACACGAAGACTGCTGGGACGGGGCCTAGTGGCCCGATCGAAGAAACTGACGCGTGGGCCGCCAGGGAACGGACGCGGATCGCCCTGGACGTATCCCAAGCCAAGGCGCTTTCGCCGTCCTGCCGGCAGCAGGCTGGAGCTGGTTGAACCCTTCCATCCGGCAACCGCAGCGTCAAGATATCTTCATAAAAAAGGGATTGATGTATACGTGTTCGTGATTTCGGCCAAATGTGCAGGCGAAAGCCCTTTGCGGCCGAAGCAATTGCGGGCACGGCGAAGCCCGCCGCCGGGCTGGGGTTCACCTGACGACCGCTCTGCGGAGCCGCGCGGTTGCGCCCCCGGGCGACGGCCGCACCCCGGCGGTGTCGCTGCACTCCATGGGAGCTCGGCGGTGGTCACATCTCGGGGATGCGAGCCGAGGCCCAGGCGGCGGTGTCGGCGGTGAGGAGCTGTGCGACCAGGTCCACCTGGGGCAGCGGGCCGTGGTCGGCAGAACTTCGCAGCGCAGCTGCGGCGGTGAGGTGCCCGAGCCGGAGTGCTCGTACGAGGTCGTCGGCTTCCAGCACACCGGCGAGAAAGCCGGCGGCGAACGCGTCTCCGGCACCGACCACTTCGACAACATCGATGGCGAGGGCAGGCACAAAAGCGGATTCACCACCGCAGTAGGCGGTTGCACCGACGGCCCCGTCCTTCACCACGAGAATGCGTGGGCGGGGCAGCAGGGCTCTTACGGTGTCGGCCGTCGGGCAACGGCCCCACAGGCTGGCGGCCTCGTCAAGCCCGACGAACACAATGTCCGCCTGATTGGCGAGTCTGCGCAGAAACGTGCCCGGGTGGTTGCGCCACAGGGCCGGCCGGAAGTTGACATCGAAGCTCACCGCTGGACGGTGCCGGGGACCGTGGCACAGCCCGGTGGCAGTGCGGACGAGATCTCTGCAGGTGTCTGACAGTGCTGGGGTGATGCCACTGAGGTGCAGGAGACTTGCGGTGGTCACGCAGGGTTGGTCGAGCACGGTGGGAGTCATGGCTGCCGCTGCCGAGCCGCGTCGGTAGTAGTGAACGCGGGTGGCGTTCGGGCCCGGGTCTTTGAACATCACGCCGGTCGGACGGTTCGGGTCCGTATGTACGCCGCTCACGTCCACTCCGGCCTGGGCGACACGGCGTCGTATGAGGCGGCCCAAGGGGTCATCGCCGACTGCGGACACCCAGCGTGCCGCAACGCCGTGGTCGGCCAGGTACATCGCCACATTGGATTCGGCACCTGCGATGTCGAGGCGAAGCTGGCCGGCGGCTTGCAACGATGCGCCTGCAGCGGGTGCGAGGCTCGCCATCGTCTCGCCCAGACACGCGACGGCGGTGGGGTGCTGCAGCCGGGGCTTCGTGGCAGGCGGCGTCATGTGTGGTCCTCCCGAAAGGGATAGCCTGCGGCGGCGCCAAGGCGAGGGCGGAACATCGCTGCGGGCGGGCCGGGAATGTCGACGTCGAGGGCGAGCACGGCGCCGTCGAGGGGACCGGCCGGATCGAGGGAGTAGGAAGCGGTCGTGATGTACAGCCGTCGGCCGTGCGGCGCTCCGAGGCAGACACTGGTCGGCTGGCGGGCCGGGACCTCGACGATTCGGTCCAGTGTCCCGTCGGGCCGGTAGCGGTGGACGGCTCCGGCGCCCCACAGGGCGACCCACAGGTTTCCCTCGCAGTCGATGGTCATCCCGTCCGGGCTGCCCTGTCCGGCTCCGAATCCCAGGAACGGCGAGGGGGAGCCCAGCTGGCCCGTGGTGGGGTCGACCGGAAACCGCGTGACCGTTCCACTCGCGCTGTCGGCGAGGTACATGGTCGTTCCGTCGAGGCTGAAGGCGGGGCCGTTGGGGATGGTAATGCCGTCCAGGGCCTGGGTGATGTTTCCTGCGGGGTCGACCCGGTACACCGCACCCGCGCCAGGTGCTGCGTCGTGGGCCATCGATGTGGCCCAGAAACTGCCGGTCGGGTCGGCGGCTCCGTCGTTCATACGCATCCGGGAGGCGCAGCCGGCCGGCCGGCCGAGCCAGTGCCGGTGGTCGGATGGTCCGAGCAGGGCGATCCCGGTGCCCGCGGCTGCGATCCAGGTTGCAGGTGCGCCCGCGACAGGCGCGACTGCGCCGAGAGGGGTGTCGAGGGCGGCCAGTACGCGCAGCGGGACGGCGCTGTCGGGACCCAGTTCCAGGAGCCGACCGGAAATGATGTCCACAGCCACGAGTCGGCTGTCCACCCAGCGGCCGCCCTCGCCCAGGTGCAGGCGGTCGGGGGCGCAGACGGTGATCTGTCCGGTGGTCACGACTGCACCGAAGCCAAGAGCGCCCGGGCACGTGCCCGTAGCTCACCTAGGTCCCCGCCATCGGCGGCGTCGCCGACCAGCGGTGCGCCGACGCCCACCGCGAGGGCGCCGGCCTCAAGGAAGTCCCGTGCACTGTTGGCGTCCACCCCACCCACGGGGACGAGCGGCACCTGTGGGAACGGACTTTGCAGAGCCCTGAGGTAGTCGGTGCCTCCCAGGGACGCCGGGAACAGCTTGACTGCTGTGGCACCGCGGCCGGCGGCCGCCGCAACCTCGGTGGGTGTCAGGGCTCCGGCCAGGACGGGCAGGTCGAGGCGCTGGGCTTCATCGAGGCCTGCGCCCAGACCTGGCGTGACGATGAAGGAGGCGCCTGCCTCCACAGCACGGCGGGTGTCGTCGGCGGTGACGACCGTTCCGGCGCCCAGAGCCGCGCCGGTTCCCAGCTCCACGCGGGCCTGGGCGAGGACGTCGAAGGCACGGTGGCTGGTGAGGGAAACCTCGACGAGTTCGATGCCCTCCGCCACCAGGGCCAGCACGGTGCGAAGGGCGGCATCAGCATCGCGACCGCGCACGATCGCCATGACTCGGCCGATTCGCAGGAGGGTTCTCAGGTCCACGGTCAGGTCCCCTTTGTCTGTGTGCGGTCTTGTTCGGCAGTGACGGTCAGATGCCAGCGGAGGACTCCCGCAGGGGGCACGATCGCGCTCTCGGTGTCATCGGCTTCGGCGAGGTCGAAAACCGTGCCGAGCATTGGCTCGATGCCGAGGCTCCGGTATGGCGCCGAGGGTGGGAAGCCGACCATGTTCCTCCACAGAGCGACGGAGGTCGGCTGACCCTCGGCTTCCAGGCGCATCCGGAGCGTGTCCAACTCCTCGAGTCCGCCGGCGTCGGCGAATGCGGTGCCGGGGCGTGCGGCGAGGCGTTGCGGTTCTGGGCGGGACCAGAGCCATTCACGGCCGCCGCCGCGTAGGGAGGTCCACCGGCCGCCGTAGCGGGAATCGGTTGCGCACTGCAGCCGGGTCGGTGTGCTCACGCCGACGTCACCACTCGGCGAAGGAGTGATCGTGGTGGCGCCAGACAGGGTTGCGCCAGGTGTGGCCGCGGGTACCAATGGCGCGGACGGCGGCCTCGTCGATGGTGACGCCCAGTCCGGGGGCGCCGGTGCGGATGGCATGGCCGTGATGGAACCGGAATGGCTCGGGGTCCATGACGTAGGACAGGAAATCGGCCTCGGTGTTGTAGTGAATTCCCAGGCTCTGCTCTTGGATGAGGAAGTTCGGGGTCGCGAAGGCGACTTGGAGACTTGCCGCGAGCGCGATCGGGCCGAGCGGGCAATGCGGGGCCAGGTGAGCGCCGAAGGTGTCGGCGAGTGAGGCGATACGGCGTACTTCGGAGATACCGCCTGCATGGGATAGATCGGGTTGAACCACCGCCACCCCGGCCTGCAGCGGAGTCAGGAATTCGGCGCGGCTGTAGAGGCGTTCACCGGTGGCCAGCGGGACCGGGCTGGCGGCGACGAGCCCGTCGAACAGGTGACTTTGGTCGGGGAGCAGCGGTTCCTCGACGAACAGGGGGTGCAGGCCATCCAGCCGAAGCAGAATGCGTCGGGCGTTGGCGGGTGTCAGGCGGCCGTGAAAGTCGACTGCGACATCGCGGTCGGGGCCCAGGACTTCACGGGCTCTCGCGACTCGGTCCAGGATGTGGTCGGTGTCGGCAGGGCCGGCTATGGGCAGCATGCGCCCGCTGGCGTTCATCTTCACTGCGGTGAAACCGGCCTCTACCTGGGCGGCGACCGCGTCGGCGATCTGTGCGGGTTCGTCGCCGCCGACCCAGCTGTAGACGCGGACCCGGTCGCGCACCGGTCCGCCGAGCAGGGCGTGGACGGGGGCTCCGTAGGTCTTGCCGGCGATGTCCCAAAGGGCCTGGTCGATCCCGGCAACAGCACTGGAGAGGATGGGCCCGCCCCGGTAGAAGCCGCCTTTGGTGAGCACCTGCCAGTGGTCCTCTATCCGCAGGGGGTCCTCACCGATCAGGTACTCGGCGAGGGTGTCCACGGCGTAGCGCACAACCTCGGCGCGGCCCTCGACGACCGGTTCGCCCCAGCCGACGATTCCCTCGTCGGTCTCGATACGGCAGAACAGCCAACGGGGAGGCACCAGAAACGTCTCGAGACGGGTGATCTTCATATGTCTCCCTCGGAGTTGTGACGACGTACCGCGTCCAGATCGCGCTCGGCTTCGACGATCAGGTCGCGCATGGCCTGCTCGGCGGCATCGGCGTCGCGAGCCCGGATCGCGTCGGCGACGGCCCGGTGGCTCGGCTCTGGATCACTGTGCGGGTGATCGCTGTGAACTAGCTGGTCACGTTCGGCCAGCCCCGCCTCAAGGACGATCTCCATGCGCTGGAGCAGTTCGTTATGGGTTGCGCTGAAAAGTGCCCGGTGGAACGCTAGGTCGGCCTCGATTTCAGCAGCGGGGTCACCGCCTGCCGCCGCCATCGCGCTCAGGGCTGCGTCGAGGGCGGCAAGGTCTTGGTCGTTCCAGCGTGCAGCGGCCAGTCGGGCACTCGCGGGTTCGATGATGGAGCGCACTTCGGTGAGGTCCGCCAGCAGTCCCTGGTCCACTCGGTGGCCGGAGAGTTGCCAACGCAGGAGGTCTGCGTCCAGCAGGTTCCAGAAGGAGCGGGGCCGGACGAAGGTGCCGCGTTTGGGGCGGGCGTCGATCATCCCCTTGGCCGCCAGAACCTTCAGTGCCTCCCGCAACACCGTGAGACTGATGTCCAACTCGGCCTGGAGCGCAGGCATATCAAGGGTTGAGCCTTCACCGAGTTCGCCGCTCAGGATCCGGCGTGCGAGCGTGTCCACCGCCTGGCCGTGAACCCCGCGAATTGCGTATGCCATGCTCTTCTTTCCCACTTTCATGTTCTGCGGATCCCCGTCTCAGGCAGATGCCTTGACGACGCTCCACCCGCCGTCGACGAGCAAGCTTGCACCGGTGATGAACGATGCCTCGCCGGATGCGAGGAATGCGACGGCGGACGCTACCTCCTCCGGAGCTCCAAATCGGCGCGCCACGGTCTGCTCGACGCTGCGCAACCGGTCGGCCTCCGATATCTGGTCCCAGGAGGCGGTGAATATGGGACCCGGCAGGACCGTGTTGACCCGCACCTCGGGCCCGTACTCGACGGCGAGTTGGCGGCACAGGGCAGTCAGGCCGCCTTTGGCCGCCGCGTACGCGGGATGACCGGGAAGGCCGAACAGTGCGTGCACCGAAGACATCGCCACGATCGAGCCCCGCTGAGCTCTCAGGTCCGAGAGCGTCGCACGCACTCCCAGGAACGTGCCGGTGAGGCCGACGTTGAGCTGACGCTCCCAGGACTCACGCGAGGTTTCATGGGCGGGGGACACTTCGACCCTGGCCGCGTTGGAGACGAGGACCGAGACCGGGCCGAACTCGTGCGCCGCGTCCATCACCAACGACCAGGCGTCTTCCTCGGCTGCGTCGGCCTGGACGAAGACAGCTGTCCCACCGGCCTGCGTGATGCGCGAGCAGGTCATGCTGCCGGCATCGGCGACATCGGCGACGACCACGGCGGCCCCTTCGTCGGCAAGGCGCGCCGCGGTCGCTGCGCCAATCCCGGCGCCACCACCGGTCACTACCGCCACCCGGCCGGCAAAGCGGGCACCGGATTGCCACCCCAGGGAGCTTGCGGGCATGGAAGGCTCCTTCAGTCGGCTACGCTCTGAGCATCCTAATCCATGAATCCCTTTTTTATGAAAATAAAATGGCGCTCCATGGACCCCCGATCCACCGCTCATGCCTGACGCTGGCCGTACATGGATGAGTCAGGTACCCGCTGACCTGGTATGACGGCGCTTCCTTGCGGTTCCACGACGCCGAAATGCTGAGCGCCCAGCGGATGGCATCTTCCCGTGACCTGGGGGAGCGGAAGATGCCGCGTCGAGCCGGCATCGGGGAGGTGTGCCGGGGCGGACAGCATGGAAGACCCCGACCGGCTGCGGCACCGGACAGCGCCGGCTGTGTGCCGTCGGCACGGGGTGCGCCGACAGCGGTGGCTGTGACATCTCTGCCTGACATTCGGAGTCGGACAGCACCGAGCGGTGGATTCCACCGCCCGCGAGCCCTCGTCCGCTGCCACCGACTCACCAGGCCCCTGGGTGAAGTGGTCGGCAACGATGCCTTCGGTGTTGGTGAGTGCGTTCCGCCATGACGGGTCTCGCTGCGCCGCCTTCGTGTGCCTTGGGGGGCACGGGCTCGGGTGAAAAGCGCTTCCACGTCCGGTAGTTGACACACCGAATGATCAATTTCGATTGTCCTCCGAACTCAGCGGGCCAAGGGCCAGGTTGGCATCGCCGGCTCGGCCGGAAGGGCAAGGAGCCGTTGCGCCGCCGCCGTGCGCGAAAGAACCCGTGTACAAGGCCTTGACAGGCAAATCGTAACATCTTAAATTCATAATTTATCAGATGGACAGGCTCTTGGAATCGCTCGTACCGATCAATGATGGAGTGCGCATGCTATTTAGTCCGTCGCCGCCACCGCCGATCTCCGGAAGCGGCCATAAATTGTCCCGTCGCTTGGTCGCCGCTCTTATTTCCGCCCTGCTGGCTGCCGGCTCGCTGCTACTGGGCGCGGTCCCTGCTGCCGCGGCGGCGGGAACGCAGGCAGACCCGCTCAGATTGGACCACGGAAACCAAAAGGTGCGCTTCTGGCTTGGCTCGGACGGCGAACCCAGATACGAAGTGGACTACAAGGGCAAGAAGGTAATTGAGAATTCGCGGCTGGGGCTCGTCACCGTCACGACCCCTGATGTCATCGCCGACCGGATGGATTACACTCGCGGCCTTAAGGTCGTGGGGGACCCGAATGTGGGTTTCCGTGATCATAGTGGCTCGTGGCAAGATAATTTCGGGTCGCGATCCACCATGTCGGATAACTACCGGGAGCTCACAGTGAAGCTGCAAGCTCCAAACGGTTTTCGATTTGACATTGTGTTCCGTGCCTATGACGAGGGTGTCGCGTTCAAGTATGTCTTCCCGAAGAGTGCGACAGTGCCCACGTTCAAGATCGGCAAGGAAAGCAGTGAGTTCAACCTCGACCGCACAGCAACCGCCTACGTGTCGCCGAACGAGAGTCAGCAGGCGGCGGTCGTCAAGAAGTCCGTAGACCAACTGAACGATCCGTCAGCGATCTACGCTCGGCCAATGACGGTCGTTGGTAACGGGTACGCGGTGGGGCTCACTGAGGCGAATCAGAACGACTACGCTCGGATGATGTTGAAGCCGGTCGGCGCTACGCCGGGAACAACTGAATCGGGAACGCTCCAGTCCTGGCTGAAGGAAAACCCGGTAAGTGTTGACCGTTCCGCCAAGGACTTTTCCTCACCGTGGCGGACCTTCGTCCTTGGGGACAACGAGGGTATGGTCGTCGAGCGGAGCCACCTGATCAAGACACTCAGCCCGGCTCCGGACACGGTAGCGAACCCGAATTATGCCGACACGTCATGGATTAAACCCGGCACCGTACTGCGGCCGATGAGCCTGAACACGGCGGACTGCAAGAACGTGATCGACACCATGGTGGCCCGCAATATTGACTACCTGGGGATCGATGCAGGCTGGTACGGCAGCGAGAACGACCCGGCCAAAAACAACCCGATAATTCCGATTCCCAATTTCGACCCGAAGGCGATTGGTGACTACGCTCATTCCAAGGGCAAGAAGGTCATCTTGTACGTCAATTATCGTGGGCTCGTCAGCTACTACCAGCAAGGTAAGCTCGACAGCCTCTTCCAGCAATTCTCCGAATGGAATATTGACGGAGTCAAGTTCGGGTTCGTCCCGGTCGGGTCTCAGGCAACCACCGGAATGGTTTACGACTGGGTGAAGATGGCAGCCAGCCACAAGCTGGTAGTCGATATCCACGACGAGATGCTGTCGACAGGGGTTGAGCGAACCTACCCGAACCTCCTCACCATGGAGGGTGTCCGCGGTGACGAGGAGAACCCCGATGCAGCGGGCGACATTCGAACCCTCTTTACCCGAGGAGTGAACGGCGCTGCGGACCACACTTGGACCCACTCGTTGGCTCGCCACACCTCGAAGTCGTTCCGTTACGCCGGAGCGGTCGCCTTCTACAGCCCGCTTCAGTTCTTGTACTGGTATGACACACCTGCAAAGATCAACAACACGACACCCGAACTGTGGGACAACCTCCCCACAACATGGGACTACACCAAGTTCCTGGAAGCGAAAAATGAGGAGTACGCCACCGTCTCCAGGAAGTCCGGAAACGAATGGTGGATCGGGAGTCTCTCCGCTGTCAGCCGAACCGCGAACATCTCCTTGGCGAACATCCTGCCGGCAGGTGTGAAATACCGGGCAGCGATCTTCGAGCAGGACCCGAGTAACCCCGACATGGGAGTGGTGACGAAGGTGCAGGTCGTCGACTCGTCGACTGTCCTGAAGCCAGTAATGACCGCCAACTCTGGCTACGCAGTACGTCTCTCCCCGCAGTAGCGGCCGGTCCGCCGGCAAGAACCTTGCGGCCGGCAACCGGCGACCAGGGTCCTGACCTCGATGCCCGGCATCGAGGTCAGGACCGCCACCGTCCTGCTGGTCACCGTCGGTGACGGCATCAGCTTCCCCTTACCAGGCCTGACCGTCACCGGGCCCGGCGCAACGTCGGGCCGTCTGCGGGTCGCAGGTCTGCGTAACGTGGATGCGCGCGAACGGTGCAAGGTGTGAGGGCCCCAACGGATGGCGTCGGCACCTGCGCGGGCGTCACGCGGTTGCGCTGAGGCGTTTGACGCGGTCCTCGTCGCGGGTGCGGGGGCAGGTGACGCAGGTGTCCTCGGGGCGCAGGGTGTAGAACATGCAGCAGCTGGCGCGGTCCCGGGTCGGCAGTGGCTCGCCGCGGGGGCCGGTCAGGTCGCGGAAGCCCGCGCTCCCCACGTAGGGCGTGGTGGCGCCCGGCAGCAGGCGCTCCAGTGCGGCCCTCGCACGCGGCTCCTCGCCCAGTAGCTGTGCCACATACCAGAGGCCCTCGACGATTTCGTCGGACGCCATTCCCCACAGTGCTCGCGGCCCGCGCCGCATCCGGGTGCGGAAGCCGTCCAGGACCGGGCCGAGATGCGCGGCCACCGCCGCCCGGACCTCCGCGCGCAGCGCCTTCTCGTCCGGGACGACCCGGGCGCCGGGCAGTGTCGCCGCCGGATCGTCCGGGAGGCAGGCGAACGAGCTGATGCGCACGGCCATCCGGCCCAGCTCGCGCTGGAACGAGACGTCCTGTACGGGCAGCTGCGGGACCCGGCGGTGCAGGAACCAGGGGACGGTGATCAGCAGGCAGGCGGGCCAGGCGTAGCGGTGCAGGGCAAAGCTCGCGACCACGTCCGGCCGGGCGGTCTGGCCGTAATCCCGGATGATCTGTGCGTCGTCCCAGGCGAGAAAGGCATCGAGGGCCTCGCCGCCGGCCGCGAGCCCGGCGGCGCACACCCAGCCGTCGCCGCTGGGTGGCGCCGCGTGCCAGGTGGTCACCTGCAGACCGGGAAATGCCGCGGAGAGCCGGGCGTAGGCCTCGGTGACGGGGTGGGTCGCGGCCGGGGCGGCGAGAGCAGAAGTCATGGGGAGACCACCGAATCGCGATCGTTAACAGGTAAGGCTTACCTTACCCGAAGACTTTACCCGCGCTCGTTGGGCGTCAGTCCTGGAAGCCCGGCGAGGTTCCGGGACCGGCGCACGGATTTGTACTGTGGCCCGCGCCGCCTATGGTGCTGGGATACGTCAGGAGGATCCGTCATGGAACAGGGCACAGTGGAACAGGAGCCGGTGGCGCGGGCATGGGTGCCCGCGCAGCCCGGTCCTGCCGCGCCCCGGCGGCACTCCGTCCGCGGCCAGGTGCTGGCCGCGCTGCGCCATGCGCTGGTCGGCGGGGAGCTGACCCCCGGCGAGGTCTACTCCGCCCCCGCGCTCGCCGAGCGCTACGGCGTCTCCGCGACCCCGGTCCGGGAGGCCATGCAGCAACTCGCGGGCGAAGGCGCCGTCGAGGTCGTGCCCAACCGCGGCTTCCGGGTCGCCGAGTGCAGCTCCCGCGACCTCGCCGAGCTGGCCGAGGTCCGCCGGATGCTGGAGGTGCCCGCGATCATCCGGCTGGCGCGGGCGCTGGCCCCGGAGCGCTGGGAGGAGCTGCGCCCGCTCGCCGCGGCGGGCGTGGCGGCCGCCGCCCGCGGGGACCGGGTCGGCTACGCCGAGGCCGACCACGCCTTCCACGTCGCCCTGATGGCGCTCACCGGCAACCGCCGGCTCACCGAGGTCGCTGGCGATCTGCTGCGCCGCGCCCAGTGGCCGGCCGGCGGCTCCCGGCTGCGTACGGCCGATCTGCTGGCCGACGCCTCCGAGCACACGGCGCTGCTCGACGCCCTGGTGGCCCAGGAGTACGCGGTCGTCGAGCGGATCGCGCGCGAGCATGTTTCGGTGGCGCGGCATCCGCACTAGGCGCGGCATACGCACTGGAGGGTGTCTCCCCGAGGGCCTGTCCGGCGGATCATTGCCGGGGTCGCGGGACAGGCCCTGGGCTCCCTGGTCCCTGTCGTGCGGCTCAGTCCGGCAGTAGCTCCTCCAGCGGCAGCGCCGCGACATCGGCGGCGGGCCGGGAGAGATAGAGCTCGGCGTGGTAGAAGCCGTCGGCTTCCTTGCCTGCGGTGGACAGACCGTGGCCGGCCAGCGCATCGAACGTCGCCCGCCGTTCGCCGCCGTCGGCGAACCGGCGCTGCCGGAACGTACGGGTGGTGAGCTTCTCCGTCACCAGGCCGGCCCGGGCCAGCAGTGCGGAGACGGGTTGGTAGGACACCGTACGCAGCACGAACGCGGCGACCCAGGGCGGGGAGGACACATTGTCGAAGAGGTGGGCGAAGGTACGCGCGGTGATGTAGCCGACGCCGCCGGTGACGGTGATCAGATCGGTGTCGGCCAGGACCCGCCGCAACTCCGCGCTCGGCTCGTCGAGCTCCAGGTTCTCCGCGAATCCGTGGTCGAGCAGACCGACCTCTCGCGCATAGGCGACCGCGTGGTCCGCCGAGTCGATACCGGTGATCCGGAAGGGTTCGGCGCTGCGCCGGGTGGCGAAGAACGTGCGGTCCTCTTCGATGAGTTGGCGGGTGGTCGGCATTCCCGGACCGGGCGCGGCGTAGCGGCCGTAGAGGTCGGAGAGCGACAGCCGGTGGTTGAGCAGTGCGGCGTTGACCCCGTACGAGCAGCAGAGGTCGACGACGTTCAGTGGCGGGCGGTCGCTCCGGTGCCGTTGGAGGGTCTCGGCCACGGCGCGGAAGACCGCTTGGCCGTGGTGCGGAATCTGGTAGTCCAGGGGCTGCAGTGTGGTGAAGTACCGACGGGGATCCGGGCAGTTGTAAATCGCCTCGAAATCTGCCTTGCCCCAGTCGGTTCCAGTGGTCGTGTTCGTCACTCCTGCTGTCATCTATGGCCTCCTGTAAAGGCTGTGCCAGTGGGTGGGGACCTCAGCCGGTCCCGGACCAGCATCCAAGTCCCTGCCGCCGCCTCACAGTGCGACTTGCGGCCATTCTCGGGGCCAGTGGGGCGTGATGGGACACCACTGCCCCCGGCTTCCGCCCATGGTCCCACCTCATGGTTCACCCGGCTCGTCGACCGCAGCGGGGTACCGCAACCGTCGCGCCCCGGCCGATCCACCGCGGGGACCGTCCAGATCCGGCCAATCGCAGCGCGAGTGGGCATGGCTGACGACGGGGGGTTGACGGGGAGGGGCGAAGAGGTAAGGGCGGTGACGAACGGGCGACGGCCAACCACTCGCAGCCGGCGAGTGATTGGCCGTAGTATGCCAGCGGTATCTACGTAGCCGTGACGGCGGCCGACAGGTGGTCGGCGAGCCAGGTGGGTACACCGCCCATGAGGCGGAACAGCCGGGCGGCCTCGGCGCGCAGCCGGGGCGCGTCGGTGTCCGGGGCGGCGTCGGCCAGCGCGGCGAGGGCCGGTGCCGTGCCGATGAGGAAGCCCAGCTCCTCACGGATCCGCAGCGATTCGGCGAATCCGTGCCTGGCCTCCGCCAGTTCGCCGTCGCGCAGCGCCAGCCCGGCCAGATGGCGCCAGGTGAAGGACAGCAGCAGGCTGTCGCAGTGCGCGGTGGCGCCGGCGTGCGCGCGGCGGTAGGCGGCGCGCGCTGCATCCGGGCTGTCGGCGACATGCTCGGCCATCAGCCCGCGGCGGAAGTCCAGCAGCGGGCGGCCGGGCGCGGCGGGTGCCAGCAGCGCGGCGGCCCGGCCGAGCGCCGAACGCGCCTCGTCGGCCCGGTCGCGGACGCCCAGGACCGTGGCGGCGTAGGCGAGATGGCCCCGTTCGCAGGCCGCGCCGCCCCGCTCGTCGTCGTCATGCGCCAGCGCCTCGGCGGTGCGCAGCGCGTCCTCCGCCCCCGCCCAGCCGGTGGCCGTGAACATGCAGCGCTCGACCAGGAGCGCAGCGCGACGCAGCGCGGACGGGGCGTGATGGACGGAGTGTGGTTCCAGCAGCGCGGCCGCGTCGTCCCAGCAGCCGCGGGAGCGCAGTCGCCAAACGGCACGGTCGAGGGGACTGTCCCCCTCGACCGTGCCGTTCGCCGGTACCTCCGGTGCGGATGCGGGTCCCGGTACCGCGATCGGTACCGGATCCGCAGAACTGACCGGATCCACGGGATCCGCGGATCCTGACATGGCGGTATCCGCCACATTGCCCTCCCCGAGCGCGCCATTGAGCTGGATGTTGGAGACCGTGGGCGAATCTCAGCACGGATTCCGTCGCGGGGCCAAGGGGATGGGTGAATGTTTTCACAATCGCTCGGAGCGCGGTCCTGATGGGGGGCGCGGCGCTGATCGGATGCGCCGTGGCGTGCCGCGCCCGGCCGGCGCCCGGACGCCGTGAACGGGATGCCGCCCGATCGGATGACCCCGAACGGCGCAGTCCGGGCCGGCCGGGTCGAATCCGCCGGCGGAACCCGCGGGCGCGCGCCCCCGACGTCCGGGGACAGGACCCGCGGCGCCCGGCCGCCGTCAGCTCACCGGCTGCGCCGTCAGCTCATCCGCAGCGCGAGGAAGAAGTCGAGCTTGTCCTCCAGGCGGGACAGGTCACGGCCGGTGAGCTGCTCGATCCGGCCCACCCGGTAGCGGAGCGTGTTGACGTGCAGGTGGAGGCGGCCGGCGCAGCGGGTCCAGGAGCCGTCGCAGTCCAGGAACGCCTCCAGCGTGGGGATGAGCTCGGCGCGGTGCCGGCGGTCGTAGTCACGCAGCGGGTCCAGGAGGCGGGCGGTGAAGGCCCGGCGGACGTCGTCCGGCACGAACGGCAGCAGCAGCACATGCGAGGCCAGCTCCTCGTGGCCGGCGGCGCAGACCCGGCCCGGACGGGCGGCGGCGACCCGGCGGGCGTGCCGGGCCTCCTCCAGCGCGCCGCGCAGCCCTTCCGCCGAGTGCACCGAGGCGCTCACGCCGACCGTCAGCCGCCCGTCGTCCGCCAGCCCGCGGCCGAGCGGTTCCTGGACGACGGCGAGCAGCTCACTGGCGTGCAGACCGGCCGTCGAGGCGTCCCCGGGCTCGTCCGGGACGGGCAGCGGCACCAGCGCCACCGCCTCGTCGCCGGTGTGGGCCACGGCGATCCGGTCGGAGGGCTCCGGACCGAAGGTGCCCGGGTCGACCAGCATCTCCTCCAGCAGGCTCTGGGCCACCGGGCCGCCGGGAACATCGCCGTCCTCCCACTCGACCCTGGCCACCACGATCTGCCAGTGCGGCGCGGTGCCCAGGCCGGGCAGCAGCACCGGGGCCGCCACCCGCAGCCGGGCCGCGATCTCGGCGGGCGGTGCGCCGGTCTGGACGAGCTCCAGCACCTCCTGGGCGAGCCGGCGGCGGACCGTACGGGCCGCATCGCGCCGGTCGCGTTCCACGGCGATCAGCTGGGTGACGCCGTGCAGCAGGTCGAGGCGCTCCTCGGGCCAGTCGCCGGCGTCCGCCTCGACGGCCAGCAGCCAGTCGCTGAGCAGCGTCTGGCGCAGGTCACGGCCGTCGTGGCGGATCGGGAACAGCGAGAATGTGGCGCCCCCCGCCCCGTCGCCCGGCCGCCGCCCCTCCTCGCGGGGCTGCGCGCCCTCGACCGTGACGCGGTGCGGGCCGCGGCGGCCGCTGCGGGCGGCTGCCAGATGCTCGCCCGCGAGCCGGGCGGCCGTCCCGGCGGACAGCTCGGGCCCGGCGCCGGCCAGCGTCGAACCGGCGATCTGCCGACCGGTGGGGGAGAGCACCCAGGCCCGCAGATCCAGGTCGGAGCCGAGCAGGTCCAGGACCACCTCCGGACCGCCGCCGGTGGGGCCCGAGGTCATCAGCCGCCGGTGACGGTCCACCACGGCCGCGAGGTCACCGGCCCGTTCGCTGGAAACCTGGCGGACGACGTGCTCGGTGATGGAGGCGAACGAGACGTCCTCGACGACCGAGAACAGCGGCAGCCGGTGCTGGACACAGGCCGCCACCAGGTCGTCCGGGACCGAGCCCAGTTCCGCCTCGCCCGCGGCGAGCCCGGCGACCCCGGCGGTGGCCAGGATGCGGACGAACCGCTCGGAGTCCTCGGGTGCGCGGCGCCAGGCCAGGCCCGTCAGCACCAGTTCGCCGCCGGAGAGGTAGCGGCTGGGGTCGCGCAGGTCGGTGGTCATCACGCCGCGTACGGTGCGGTCCAGCTCGTCCTCGCCCCCGAGCAGCCGAAGGCCCAGGGATGGGGTGTCCAGGAGTGCGCGGAGCCGCATGACCTCGCCCGCCGTTCTTTGCTGTCTGGTGTTGCCGGTGGAATGCCGCGAGGTTTCAGAGCCTCGTCTTTCGTTCGAATCTACAAGACAGGTGGCTTGGCCAGCCAACCGCTTCATGGTTTCGGTGACTGCACCGGGCGGGGCCGGGGCGCGTTCACTAAGCCTCAACCGTTAACGAGACATGAACGGCTCCATGGCGAGGTGAGCCCAGCGTCCTCACCATGAGTAACGAACGACCGATTTCGTAGAAGAGGCCAACCATGGACTTCCTTCGCCCCGCCAGCTGGGAGGAGGCGCTCGCCGCTAAGGCCGAGCACCCTACCGCTGTGCCCATCGCGGGCGGCACGGATGTGATGGTCGAGATCAACTTCGACCACCGGCGCCCCGAGTACCTGCTCGACCTGAACCGCATCGGTGACCTGAGCGAGTGGGAGGTCGGCGAGAAGACCGTGCGCCTGGGAGCCTCCGTTCCCTACACCCAGATCATGGAGCAGCTGCGGGCCGAACTCCCGGGCCTGGCCCTGGCCTCGCACACGGTCGCCTCCCCGCAGATCCGCAACCGCGGTGGTGTCGGCGGCAACCTCGGCACCGCCTCCCCGGCCGGCGACGCGCACCCCGCGCTGCTCGCCTCGGGCGGCGAGGTCGAGGTCGAGTCCGTGCGCGGCCGCCGGATGATCCCGGTCGACGACTTCTACGTGGGCGTCAAGCGCAACGCCATGGAGCCCGACGAGCTGATCCGGTCGGTGCATCTGCCGAAGGCTGACGGACCGCAGCAGTTCTCCAAGGTCGGCACCCGTAACGCCATGGTGATCGCGGTGTGCGCCTTCGGCATCGCGCTGCACCCCGGGACCCGCACGGTGCGTACCGGCATCGGCTCCGCCGCGCCCACCCCCGTACGGGCCCGCGCGGCCGAGGAGTTCCTCGCCGCGGCGCTGGACGAGGGCGGCTTCTGGGAGTCCGGCAACCCCATCCCGCCGTCCGTCGCCAAGCAGTTCGCGCAGCTCGCCTCCGGCGCCTGCAACCCGATCGACGATGTGCGCGGCAGCGCGAAGTACCGCCGGCACGCGGTCGGCATCATGGCGCGCCGCACCCTCGGCTGGACCTGGGAGTCCTACCGCGGAAACGAGAGGAGCGCACAGTGCGCGTGACATTCACCGTCAACGGCCGCCGCCAGGAGGCCGACGACGTCTGGGAAGGCGAGAGCCTGCTGTACGTCCTCCGGGAGCGGATGGGCCTGCCGGGCTCCAAGAACGCCTGTGAGCAGGGCGAGTGCGGTTCCTGCACGGTCCGGCTGGACGGTGTGCCGGTGTGCTCCTGTCTGGTCGCCGCGGGCCAGGTCGAGGGCCGCGAGGTCGTCACGGTCGAGGGCCTCGCCGATTACGCCAAGCACCGCGAGGACGCCCACCCCGGCGCGGGCTGTCCGTCCGGCGCCTGTGGCACCTCCCTCCAGGCCGCGCAGCAGTGGCAGGCCAAGGGCACCGACTCGCAGACCGGTGAGGGCGGTGAACTCTCCCCGATCCAGCAGGCGTTCATCGACGCGGGCGCCGTCCAGTGCGGTTTCTGCACGCCCGGCCTGCTGGTCGCCGCCGACGAGATGCTGGAGCACAACCCGCAGCCGACCGACGCGGACATCCGCGAGGCGCTCTCCGGCAACCTCTGCCGCTGCACCGGCTACGAGAAGATCCTGGACGCGGTACGGCTCGCGGCCGCCCGTCAGGGTCAGGAAGAGGTGGTCTGACCATGGGAACCACCGGCACCCCCACCAAGATCACCCAGGGTTCGCAGACCAAGGGCGGTATCGGCGAGTCCACCCTGCGCCCCGACGGCACGCTGAAGGTCACCGGCGAGTTCGCGTACTCCTCGGACATGTGGCACGAGGACATGCTGTGGGGCTTCACGCTCCGCTCCACCGTCGCGCACGCCGAGATCGTCTCCATCGACACCTCCGAGGCGCTCGCCCAGTCCGGCGTCTACGCCGTGCTGACCTACGACGACCTGCCCACCTCGATCAAGAACTACGGCCTGGAGATCCAGGACACCCCGGTTCTCGCGCACGGCAAGGTCCGCCACCACGGCGAGCCGGTGGCCCTGGTCGCCGCCGACCACCCGGAGACGGCGCGGCGCGCGGCCGCCAAGATCAAGATCGAGTACCAGGAGCTGCCCGTCGTCACCGACGAGGCCTCCGCGACCGCCGACGGCGCGCCGCTGCTCCACGAGGGCCGCGACGACCACCACGCCGGGCACGTCGCACACCCCAACATCGTCCACCGGCAGCCGATCGTCCGCGGCGATGCCGGCGCGGCCGCCACGAAGGCCGATGTCATCGTCTCCGGCGAGTACGTCTTCGGCATGCAGGACCAGGCCTTCCTCGGCCCGGAGTCCGGCCTCGCGGTGCCCGCCGAGGACGGCGGGGTGGACCTCTACATCGCCACCCAGTGGCTGCACTCCGACCTCCGCCAGATCGCCCCGGTCCTCGGTCTGCCCGAGGAGAAGGTCCGGATGACGCTCTCCGGCGTCGGCGGCGCCTTCGGCGGCCGCGAGGACCTGTCGATGCAGATCCACGCCTGCCTGCTGGCACTGCGCACCAACAAGCCGGTCAAGATCGTCTACAACCGCTTCGAGTCCTTCTTCGGCCACGTCCACCGGCACCCGGCGAAGCTCTGGTACGAGCACGGCGCCACCAGGGACGGCAAGATCACGCACATGAAGTGCCGGATCGTGCTGGACGGCGGTGCCTATGCCTCCGCGTCCCCGGCCGTGGTCGGCAACGCCGCCTCGCTGGCGGTGGGTCCGTACGTGATCGACGACGTCGACATCGAGGCCGTCGCGCTCTACACGAACAACCCGCCCTGCGGCGCCATGCGCGGCTTCGGCGCGGTCCAGGCGTGCTTCGCGTACGAGGCACAGATGGACAAGCTGGCGGCCAAGCTGGGCATGGACCCGGTCGAGCTGCGCCAGCTCAACGCCATGGAGCAGGGCACGCTCATGCCGACCGGGCAGCCGGTCGACTCGCCGGCCCCGGTCGCCGAGATCCTGCGCCGCGTCAAGTCCCGCCCGCTGCCGCCGGAGCGCCAGTGGGAGTCCAGCGAGGGCGCCGACGTCCGTCAGCTGCCCGGCGGCCTGTCGAACACCACCCATGGCGAGGGTGTCGTCCGCGGTGTCGGCTACGCCGTCGGCATCAAGAACGTCGGCTTCTCCGAGGGCTTCGACGACTACTCCACCGCCAAGGTGCGCATGGAGGTCATCAACGCCGAGCCGGTCGCCACGGTGCACACGGCGATGGCGGAGGTCGGCCAGGGCGGTGTCACCGTCCACGCGCAGATCGCCCGCACCGAGCTCGGTGTCACCCAGGTGACGATCCACCCCGCCGACACCCAGGTGGGCAGCGCCGGTTCGACGTCGGCCTCCCGTCAGACGTACGTCACCGGCGGCGCCGTCAAGCACTCCTGTGAGCTGGTCCGCGAGAAGGTCCTGGAGATCGGCCGCCGCAAGATGGGCACGTACCACCCGGCGTGGGCCACCGCCGAACTCCTTCTGGAGGGCGGCAAGATCGTCACCGACGGCGGCGAGGTCCTCGCCGACCTGGTGGACGTCCTGGAGGGCGAGGCTGTCGAGATCGAGGCCGAGTGGCGGCACCGGCCGACCGAGGCCTTCGACCTGGTCACCGGCCAGGGCAACGGCCATGTCCAGTACTCCTTCGCCGCCCACCGCGCGGTCGTCGAGGTGGACACCGAGCTCGGCCTGGTCAAGGTCATCGAGCTGGCCTGCGCCCAGGACGTCGGCAAGGCGCTCAACCCGCTGTCCGTCGTCGGCCAGATCCAGGGGGGTACCACCCAGGGCCTGGGCGTGGCGGTCATGGAGGAGATCATCGTCGACCCCAAGACCGCGAAGGTGCGCAACCCCTCCTTCACGGACTACCTCATCCCCACGATTCTCGACACGCCGACCATCCCGGTCGATGTGCTCGAACTCGCCGACGAGCACGCCCCGTACGGGCTGCGCGGTATCGGTGAGGCCCCCACCCTGTCGTCGACCCCGGCCGTCCTCGCGGCGATCCGGAACGCGACCGGGCTGGAGCTCAACAAGACGCCGGTGCGGCCCGAACACCTCACCGGCACATAGAGAGCCGTCCGGGGGCGACCCCGGACACCGGCCTCCGGGCGGTGCGTGTCAGGGGTGTCCCTGTCCGTCCTCCTCCGCGTACCGCCCGGAGACCGAAAACCCGCCGTACGCAGTCGCTGCTCCGGTCCGCCGGAGCCAGTACCCCCAGTTCGTCTCGGGCCGTTCCCCGGGTCGTGCAGCCGGAGTTTCATCCCAAATCTCGCACCCGGTGCGAGTGCCCCTGTGAACCTTGGGAGTAAGGCACCATGACCCAGCAGTCCACCGAGCCGAGGACGACGGCGGAAGACGCGGGCGCCGGCTCGCGTCAGCCCGCCGGCCGCTCCTGGCTCGACCGGTACTTCCACATATCCGACAGAGGATCGACGGTCGCGCAAGAGGTGCGCGGCGGCATCACCACCTTCATGGCGATGTGCTACATCCTGCTGCTCAACCCGCTGATCCTCTCGACACCGGACGTGGAGAAGCACACTCTCGCGCGGGCGGGCGTGGTCACCGCGACGGCACTCGCCGCGGCGGTCTCGACGCTGCTGATGGGCTTCATCGGCAAGGTGCCGCTGGCGCTCGCGGCCGGCCTGAACGTCTCCGCCGCGCTGACCGCCCAGGTCGTCCCGAACATGACCTGGCCGCAGGCCATGGGGATGTGTGTGGTGTACGGCGTGGTCATCTGTCTGCTGGTGGTCACCGGCCTGCGCGAGATGATCATGAACGCCATCCCGCTCGCGCTCAAGCACGCGATCACCATGGGCATCGGGATGTTCGTCGCGCTGCTGGGGCTGGTGAAGGCCGGTTTCGTGGGCAAGGGTGAGGGCGGCCCGGTCACCCTCGGCCTCAACGGGCAGCTGTCCGGCTGGCCGGTCCTGTTCTTCTGTGTCACGCTGCTCTTGATCTTCATGCTGCAGGCCCGCAAGGTGCCCGGCGCCATCCTCATCGGCATCGTCGTCGGCAGCGTCGTGTCCATCGCCGCCACCAGGATCGGCGGGCTGACGGCCAAGGACTGGGGCGGCACGCCCCCGGAGCTGGACGGTGGCGCGGTCGCGATGCCCGACTTCGGCCTCTTCGGTCATGTCGAGTTCGGCGGCTGGGGCTCCATCGGCGCGCTCAGCGTCGGCATGATCGTCTTCACCCTGGTGCTGGCCGGTTTCTTCGACGCCATGGCCACCATCATCGGCGTCGGTACCGAGGCCAAGCTGGCCGACGACAAGGGCCGGATGCCGGGCCTGTCCAAGGCGCTGTTCGTGGACGGCGCGGGCGGTGCCATCGGCGGTATCACCGGCTCGTCCGGTCAGACCGTGTTCATCGAGTCGGCGAGCGGCGTCGGCGAGGGCGCGCGAACCGGCCTCTCGTCCGTCATCACCGGCCTGTTCTTCGCGGCCTGCCTGTTCTTCACCCCGCTCACCCAGCTCGTCCCGGCCCAGGTGGCCTCGGCCGCCCTTGTCGTCATCGGCTCGATGATGATGAGCGCCGCCGGCCATGTGGACTGGCGCGACCGCTCGGTGTCCATCCCGGTCTTCCTGACCGTGGCCCTGATGCCGTTCACCTACAGCATCACCGCGGGCGTCGGCGCCGGTGTCATCGCCTACGCCGCCATCAAGGCGGCGCAGGGCAAGTGGCGCGAGGTCGGCGGCTTCATGTGGGTGCTGACCGCCGTCTTCGCCGTCTACTTCTCGCTCCATCCGATCGAGCAGTGGCTGGGCGTCAAGTAACCGCCCGTCTGCTTCCCCCCGTCCGTGAGGAGACCGACATGCTGGACATCGCCGAAGAGCTGCACCGGTGGGTCGAGCAGGGCCGCGAGTTCGCGGTGGCCACCGTGGTGGCCACCAACGGCAGCGCGCCCCGCCAGCCCGGGGCCGCGCTGGCCGTCGACAGTGACGGCACGGCGATCGGGTCGGTCTCCGGCGGATGTGTGGAGGGAGCGGTGTACGAACTGTGCCAACAGGCGCTGCAGACCGGTGAACCGGTCCTGGAGCGCTTCGGCTACAGCGACGAGGACGCCTTCGCCGTGGGCCTGACCTGCGGCGGCATCATCGACATCCTCGTCCAGCCGATCCGGACGAGCGCCCCCGCGACCGCCGGCGACGGCGGCTTCGCGGGAGCGCGGGTGGACCGCACCGCCGCCACGCTCGCCGCCGGGCTGGCCGCCGCCGCGTCCGGAGAGGCGGCGGCGGTCGCCCGGGTCGTCCAGGGGCCCGCCGGACTCCTCGGCCGTGCCCTGCTGGTGCGCGCCGACGGCAGCCACACCGGCACCCTCGGCGGCCACCCGGCCCTCGACCGCACCGCGATCGAGGAGACCCGCGCCCTGCTGGACGCCGGGCGCACCACCAGCCTGGAGATCGGCACCGGCTTCGCACCCGGGGAGGGCGCGGAGAGCGACGACGAGGCACAGCGGAGCGGGTCGCGATGCGGCCAACCCGTGGTCCTCCTCGTCGAATCCGCCGTCCCCGCGCCCCGCATGATCGTCTTCGGTGCCATCGACTTCGCCGCCGCGCTGGTCAGGGTCGGCAAGTTCCTCAACTACCACGTCACGGTCTGCGACGCCCGCCCCGTCTTCGCCACCAGGACCCGCTTCCCGGACGCCGACGAGATCGTCGTCGACTGGCCGCACCGCTACCTGGACTCCCAGCAGCTCGACTCCCGCACGGTGCTGTGCGTCCTGACCCACGACGCCAAGTTCGATGTACCGCTGCTGGAGCGGGCGCTCAGGCTCCCGGTCGCCTACGTCGGCGCGATGGGCTCGCGCCGCACGCACCTGGACCGCCAGCAGCGGCTGCGGGACGTCGGACTGACCGAGCTCGAACTGAACCGGCTGCGCTCGCCCATCGGACTCGACCTGGGCGCGCGCACCCCCGAGGAGACCGCACTGTCCATCGCCGCCGAGATCGTCGCCAACCGCCGCGGCGGCACCGGCGTCCCGCTGACCGGTGCGCACACCCCTATCCACCACGACACGGGCCGGTCACTGGGGCGGATCGGGTCGGTGGCCTGAGGGGCTGGGGCGAGGCCGCCGAGGCCGTAGAGGTCACCGAGGCCACATAGGTCACCGAGGTCACTAGGGCGTGTCCGGCGGATCCACACGCCGTCACCGCCATCCGTCCGACGCTCCAAAATTGTTGCGGCTGCCCTGGGGTGAGCGAGCATCAAGCAGGGGCGCCACCTCGTTGAGATTCGTTTGAAGCGGTGACTTTCCGTAACCCTTTCACCAGTATGGGGTGATTTCAGCCTTTTATGAGCAAACGCATTACATGCGAACAATGCAGCCCTAGGCTCCTGCACGGTCGGACCGTATGCCTCGGCCGTACGGTCGGCCCGATAGGGGGCGGCAATGAGCGAAGCATCGAGCACAGAGCAGGCGCGGGCGCAGCGGTTGGAGCAGTGGCGGGCCTTGTTGTCCGGGGTGGGCGCCAAGGAAGCGGAAGGGGCGCGGCTGCGCAGGGGCGGGGCGGAGAGTGTGCTGTTCGGGGTGTGGCTGCACGCGGCGGCCCGGGCGGGGCAGGGGTTGGAGCTGACTGAGCTGGAGCGGTCCATCCTGGCGCCCTTGTGCGGGGTGCTGGGAGAGGAGGAAGTGCTCGCCATCGGGCAGCTCTACCTTGAACAGCGGGCCGAGGGCGGGTCCGTGGCCGCTCTGTCGCAGGCGGTCGTGTCCCGGAGCCTTCAGGAGGGGTTCGGCCCGGAGGAGTACAAGGCGGCGCTGGCTGAGCGGTTGCCGCAGATCGCCGAGTTGCCGAACGTAGCCGTCGTGGACCGCGCCAAGCTCGCCGCGGGGGAAGACGTCGACACCCCAGAATTCACTGCGGCGCTGGCCGAGTACGGCTACGGCGTCACCGCCTTCACCGGCAAGGATGACGAGGAAGCCGGGGCGCAGATGAATGGGCCGTTCAGGGCCCGTCTGGAGTGGCGCAGGTTTTTCTGCGACGAGGCGGTCGGCGACCAGGGGGGAGGGAGGGACGAGATTTACTGGACCGCGGCTTCCAACGCCACGGGCTACCAGCACACCACCCGTACCGGAGAGACCGGCGCGGTCACCGAGGGCAAGTCGTACCCCATCTCCGGCGACCACCGCACCGGCAGCCTGTCGTTCTTCGACACCCGCCTCGACGGATGCGGGTCGGTCCTCATCACGCTGTGGGAAGCCGACCAGTCCACCAGCGAGTGGTACGCCGCGCTGGGCAAGGCCCTGAACGATGCCGCCTCGTCACTGGCGTTGACCGGCGTCTACGCCGGGATGGTCCCCGGTTTGGACCTCTACGGCCACATGGTCGACGCCTTGGGCTTCATCTCCCAACTCTGGGAGGCGATGCGCAACAAGGACGACCTGGTGCTCTCGCGCGGCATCGCCTTCGGCCCCGAGGACCTGGCCGCCATGTACTACACGACCCGTGAATTCCGTTGGAAGTTCGACGCCAGCGACGACGGTATGGGGAACTTCACCCTCTACGTCGGTTACACGGGTGACGAACCCCCGGTCCCCTCCGGCATGCGCATCAACATCTCCTCGGGCTGGCATGGCCTGTCCGGCACCGACCTCCGATTCGGGATCGACGCCGCCTGCAACGACCCCGGCAGTCCCGAGCTGGTCTGGATGTTCAGGGGCAGCCAGTACGTCAAGTACGACGCCGCAAACCACCGCATCGTCTCCGGGCCCACGAGTATCGGCGCCGGCTGGCCTGGCCTGGCCGGCACCAACTTCGCCTCCAAGGTCGACGCTGCCTGTTCCGTGCCGGGCAGCATCAGCGACATCTTCCTGTTCAGCAAGGCCGACTACATGCGCTACAACACCGTCAGCAAACAGGTCGTCAAGTCCGGCCTGGTGGTCAGGGGCTGGCCGGCGCTGGTCCTGACCGTCTTCGCCCTTGGGATCGAAGCCGCCTGCCCGGTTCCCGGGAGCGCTACGGACGTCCTGCTGTTCAGGTACGACCGGTATGTGCGCTACAACATGCGCGACAACAAGCTCGTCGAAGGACCCGCGATGACCTCGGACGGCTGGCCGGCGCTGGCCAACACGCCCTTCATTGTCCCCCAAGCCGCCTGCTCCATCCCTGGAAGCAGCACCGCCATCTACATTTTCCGCGACAGCGACTACACACGGAACACCGTGTAGCGAAACCGCTGCCCTCGCCCTAGGGACTGCCCGGCGGGTCATGAGCGGAGCCAGAGCCGGACCGCGGCCACAGTTACGGTGCCGTGAAAAACATAGGCCCGCTTATCGAAACGGGTCGCAGCGGCGCGGAATCCCTTCAGTTGATTGATCGTTCGTTCGACCTCATTTCTGCGCGTATACCGCACCCGGTCGAAACCGGTGGGCCGACCGCCATGGCTGCCACGTCGTTGGCGGTTGGCCCGCTGGTCCCTGCGCTCGGGAATGGTGTGCCGGATCTGTCTCCGTCGCAGGTATCGGCGATTGCTACGGGAGCTGTACGCCTAATAGGCGCCGTGGGTTGGCCGTTAGGCCAGTCTTGGCAGGGGTCGGGTGAGACGTCTGGTCTGTACGCAGCGCCTGGGAGCGCTTCGACAAGAGGGACGCATACGCGGCCCCTGCCGTGTCGAATTCGGTCGGCATACCGTGCCGTAGTTCGAGCCGTCCCCAGGGCCACCTCCCGAACAGCCGGAGCCGTGGAGCTCTTCACGAGAGCGAGGACCCTGGGCTCAGCTGGGGCCACGGACGGCTGATGGGGTGGTGCGCCAGCGAGCGCTTCTATTAGGTCGCCGGGTGGTCCCGCCTCGGCTCGATGCCGAGGGACAGCGAAGGCTCGAAGGGCGCACGTGATGCACGTGACCTGCGGAATCGACTGGGCGGAGGACCACCACGACGTGGCAGTGGTCGACTCCGATGCCCGAATGCTCGGAAAGCTCAGGATCAGCGACGACGCGGCGGGCTTCCAGGACCTGCTGCGACTGCTCGCCGAGAACGGCGACAGCCCGGACGATCCGATCCCGATCGCGATCGAGACCTCCCGCGGACTCCTCGTGGCCTGCCTGCGGGCCTCCGGCCGCCGGATCTACGCCATCAATCCGATGGCTGTCGCCCGCTACCGCGACCGTCATGTCGTCTCCCGCAAGAAGTCCGACCACCAGGACGCACTTGTCCTGGCGAACATCCTGCGGACCGACGCCCAGCAGCACTGACCGCTGCCGGATGACTCCGACCTGGCCAGGGCGATCGCCGTCCTGGCCAGAGCCCAGCAGGATGCGGTCTGGGACCGCACCCGAGCCCACAACCGGCTCCGGTCGCACCTGCGCGAGTACTACCTCGCGATCCTCGAGGCGTTCGCAGACAAGCGGGAGCGGCTGCTGGCGCGTGAGGCCCGCGCGATCCTGGCAATCGCTCCCACCCCGGCCGAGGCCGTCCGCCTCACCCGCAGCCGGCTGAGGGCCGCTGTCACGCGCGTCGGCCGCCAACGCCGGATCGAGGCCGAGACCGATCGGCTCCTTGAGGTGTTCCGCCGGCCCTCGCTGCGCCAACCGGCCTTGGTGGAGACGGCGATGGGGCGTCAGACACTCGCACTGCTCGCCCAGCTCGACGCGGCCTGCCGGGCCTGTGAGGACCTGGCGCGTGACACCGAGGAGCTCTTTCTTCAGCATCCCGACGCGGAGATCATTACGAGCTTTCCCGGTCTTGCCGTGCTCGCCGGCGCTCGGATACTCGCCGAGATCGGTGACGACCGCACCAGGTTCGACACGGCCCGGGACCTGAAGGCCTATGCCGGAAGCGCCCCGGTGACCCGTGAATCCGGCAAGAGCCGCCGTGTCAGCCATCGCCGGATCAAGAACAGCCGCCTGGCCGACACCGGCCGGCACTGGGCGTTCGCCGCGCTCACCGCCTCACCCGGAGCCCATGCTCACTACAACCGCCGACGAGACACCGGCTATCGCTACCACACTGCCCTCCGCCGCCTCTTCAACCGCATGCTCGGCCAGCTCCACCACTGCTTGACGACCCGCCAGAAGTTCGACGAAGCGATCGCCTTCGCCCCGCCGGCACTGCCCCCGCTCGCAGCAGCTGCTTGACCCGATAGCTGCATGGGGTGTCTTGTCGCCACACAGGTGGTCGGGGCGGGTCCGCGGGCGCCCACCGACCGGGCGTGGGACACGGATACGGTCCAGGACCGGGATCAACTGCGGCGCGTCACCTCATTGCCCAGGCGTTATCAGGATGGCCAGCGGGCGACTGCCACCTTCACTCACCAGGTGAATCTTGGTGGTGAACCCGCCGCGTGAGCGGCCTACCGCCTCGTCGGGCCGATGCTGAACGGGCCGACTGCGTCGTCCCGGTATCCGTGCCGGCCGGTGACGGGCTCCGGCAGCATGCTGGTGGGCACGGCACACACTGGAGTCCACGCTCACCACACTCCAGTCGATGCGACCCTCAGCGTCGGCATCGGCCTGGACGCCCTGCAGGATCCTGTCCCATGTGCCGTCCGCCGGCCATCGCCGGTGACGGTCATGAACCGTCTTCCATTTCCCGAACCGCGTGGGCAGATCCCGCCAGGGAATGCCGGTCCGCTGGCGGCAGAGGATCCCGTTGATGACGGTGCGATGGTTCTTCCAACGCCCGCCTCGTCCCACATTCGGAAGGTGCGGCTCCAACCGAGCCCACTCCGTGTCACACAGATCGCCCCGCCCCACACCAGACAGAACGACCCGACGGTGAACCCGTCACCCGACCCCTCGGACAGGCCCTAGGACTGCCGGGGCATCGGGGAGCGTCGTCAAGCGGGCCCGGGGCCCGGCGCTGTCCGGTTTGCGACCCGGCCGGGGCCATCGCCTTTATTCGCCTACTCCGGCCGGGTGACGGAGCCGGTGCCGGTGCCGGAGCCGGCGCCGGCGCCGGTGCCCACGGGCTCGGTGGAACCGATCGCCCGCTGACCGCTCCGTACCGCACGCCCGGGCCGCCGCTCACGCATCCCCAGCACCCCGATGAGCAGGGCGATGACGACCGCCGCGGTGGGGACGATCAGGCCCGCACGATAGCTGCCGAGCGGCGTGGCGGGGGCGCCGCTGCCCGCGGCGGTGATCACGGCAGTGACCGCCGACAGCCCGAAGGCCGCGCCGAACTGGAACGAGGTGTACAACAGACCACCTGCCAGGCCCTGTTCACCGGCCGCGACCCGGTCCGTGGCGACGATCGCCAGCGGCCCGTAGACCAGCGCGAAGGCGATGCCGACCAGCAGCAGGCTCGGAAACATCGCGGCATAGGTCCAGTCCGCGCCGACCGGCAGGAACAACGCATAGCCGAGCGCGGCGAGCAGCAGACCGGCGACGATCACCCGGGCGTGCCCGAAGCGCCGTACGAGCCGTGGGGTGAGCGTCGGCGCCAGTACCGCATCGGCGCCCATCGCCAGCAGCGCGAAGCTGGTCTCTGCGGCCGACCAGCCGCGGAACTCCTGGAGGTAGAGCACCGCGAGGAACTGGAAGCCGAAGAAGGCGGCGGTGAACAGCAGCCCCATGGCGCCGGCGCGCACCAGCGGCCGGGAGCGGAGGATGCCCAGGCGGACGAGGGGCGTGGCAGTCCGCCGTTCGATCGTGACGAAGACGGCGAGCAGGGCGAGGGCGGTGACGAGGGTCCCCGTGGTCCGTAACGCCGTTGCGTGCGCGGCCCGTTCCACGGTCATGACCAGAAGCAGCACCGCCACGCTGACGGTGATCGCACCGGCCACATCCACCCTCGGACGGGGCTGCCGCGGTGCGGAGTCCTTCGGGACGAGCGGGAGCGCGGCGAGCAGCACCAGCAGGGCGGGCACGATCGGGGCGAAGAACACCCAGCGCCAGTCGGCGGCGGTCAGCAGTCCGCCGGCCACCAGCCCGATCGAGAAGCCACCGCCCGCGGTGCCCGAGTAGACCAGCAGGGCACGTTCGCGGCGCGGCCCGGCCGGGAAGGTCGTGGTGATGATCGACAGCCCGGCCGGCGCCATGAACGCGGCGCACACGCCGGTCACGCAGCGGGCGGCGATCAGCATCCAGCCCTCGGTCGCCAGCCCGCCCAACCCGGAGAAGACCAGGAAGACGGCCAGCGGCACCAGGAACATCCGACGCCGGCCGAACAGGTCGGCGGCCCTCCCGCCCAGCAGCATGAACCCGCCGTAGCCCAGTACGTATCCGCTCATCACCCACTGCAACTCGCCCGTGGTCAGGCCGAGTTCGGCGCGGATCGGCGGGAGGGCGACATTCAGCATGCCGATGTCGATCCCCTCCAGGAAGATCGCCCCGCACAGGACGAGAAGCAACGCCCAGGACGGTGCGGCGGATCGGGACATCACAGTGCTCCTTGCGTCAATGGCCGGCCCGGTGCTGAACACGCCGGCGGTTACCTCTTGTTACTGACCGCATCGTGCGGCACCGTGGAGAGCTATGGAAGAAGGCACTTCGAAGTCACCGACGCACCCCGGGGGAACCAAGGCGGCCGCCCCCGCCGACCACGACAACGACGCGCGCCAGTGGGACGTCCGCGAGGGCTGCGAGGTCCGCCAGATCCTCGACCGGGTCGCGGACAAGTGGTCGCTGCTCGCCATCGCCCTGCTCGACCGGCGGGTGCTGCGCTTCACCGAACTCCGTCGCGAGATCGACGGCATCAGCCAGCGCATGCTGACCGTCACCCTTCGCCAGCTGGAGCGTGACGGCCTCGTGCGCCGCACCGTCCACCCCGTCGTGCCGCCGCGGGTGGACTACGAGTTGACGCCGCTGGGCGTCACCTTGCACGACACCATTCAGGCCCTGGTGGCGTGGACCGAGGAACACCAGACGGAAATCGCGGCAGCCCGCGCCGCCTACGACGAGCGCGGCGCGGAGCCCGGCACACCCTGACGAGCCGTGGGTCGTGGGCGTCGACCCGGGTCGGCCGCGGTGGCAAAAATCCGGGTGAAGCTGACCCGGTGCCGGGTTAGCGTCCCCGGGTGACCACTGACGACGACGCACGCACGACCACGGATATCCGGGACATCCCCGAGTCGGAACTCGACCAGGCCATGGACCTGGTCTGTCTCGCCTTCCACCTCAAGCTCGCCGACAAGACCCGCACATACCACCGGGACCTGCTGCAGGACTGCGCCCGCATCGGCGCCTACGACGGCGGGCGGCTGGTCGGGGTGGCCGGTGCCCACCGCCTCGACTTCTCCGTTCCCGGTGGTCAACTTCCCTGCGCAGTGCTGGACTTCGTCTCCGTCGCCCCCACGCACCGGCGGCGCGGAGTCCTTGCCTCGATGATGGACGAGCTCTGGCGCCGCTGCGCCGACGAGGGGCGGCCGGTGTCCTGCCTCTGGGCGTCCGAGAGCGGCATCTACGGCCGCTTCGGCTACGGTGCCGCCACCGAGTCCCTCCGCATCGAGATCGACTCCTCGCGCCCGCTCGCGCTGCGCATCACCCCCGACAGCCGCCCGCTGCGGCTGATCGACCCGGCCGACGCGCCCGCCGTGCTCGCACCGCGCTACGACGCCACTCTGCCGCAGCGCGCCGGCCGGTTCGTCCGCGACGAGTTCTGGTGGCGCAACGGGGTGCTGGACCTCGACGGGGCGCGCGGCGGCGACGACCGGGACGGTTTCGGCGCGGTGCGGGTGGTGGTGCTGGGTGCGCCCGGCGAGGTGCCCGCGGGCTACGCGGTCTACCGCACCCGTGGATCGGGCGACGTCCGTGCCGGAACCGTCTCCGTCGAGGAGCTGGAGGCGGATTCCGCACCGGCCGCTGCCGCCCTGTGGTCCTACCTCGCCGCGATCGACCTCACCTCGACGGTACGGGTCCCGGCCCGCCCCGCCGACGACCCGCTCCTGTATCTCGTCGCCGACCGCGACCAGGTACGCGTCACCGCCCAGGAACCCTCCCTGTGGATCCGGCTCGTGGACGTCCACGCCGCGCTGACCGCCCGCTCCTGGGCGGCCCCCGTCGACCTCGTCGTCGATCTGCGCGATACCGCCCTGCCGGTCAACGCGGGCCGCTTCCGGCTGACCGCCGGCCCCGAGGGCGCCACCTGGCATCCCACCGACGAGGCACCCGATCTCTCCCTGGACGTACGGGAGTTGGCGTCCTGCTACCTCGGCGGCACCCCCCTGCGGCACTTCGTCCACGCCGGACTGGCGACCGAGCACACCCCGGGCGCGGTCCGCCGCCTGGACGCCGCGCTGGCGACCGAGTGGCTGCCTTTCATCGCGGAGAGCGACTGAGCGGGGCGGCGGCTGAGGGGGTGGGGGGCTGAGCGGGGGGAGCGGCTGAGGGGCGGCTGGCGGCTGAGCGGTGGGCGCGGGCCGGCCGAGGGGTCGGTCCCGGTCCTCAGCCCGCGCCCCCAGCCTGCCGCGACCGCAGTGCCGCCATCACCAGCACGTCATGCCACGCGCCGTCCCAGAAGAGGGCCTCGCGCATCCGGCCCTCCACCTCGAAGCCGCACTTCTCGTACGCCCGCCGGGCGCGCGGGTTGTAGTCGAAGACCTCCAACTGCACCCGGTGCAGGCCCACCCGGTCGAAGGCGTAGTCGAGGAGAAGGAGGATCGCCTCGCTGCCGATCCCGCGGCCGGTGGCGTCCGGGACGAGGGCGATCCGGAAGCTCCCGTGGGCGTTCGGCGGATCGATCTGGCTCAGGGCGAGTTCGCCCAGGAAGTCGCCGCTTTCCCGGTCCTCGACGGCGAGGTCCAGACGGTCCGCGCGGTCGGCGCTGCCGGCGCACCACGTCTGCAGCTCCTCCAGCGTGAAGTCATGGTGGGTACCGGTCAGCCGGCGCATCTCCGGGTCCTGACAGGCGGCGTGAAAGGCGGCCGCATGCCGTATGGACAGCGGGGCGAGACGGACCCGGGCGCCGGTGAGCACCGGCTTCTCGGAGAGTGCGGTGGCATCGATCATGGGGGGATGATGTCCGGGCGGCGGCACGGCGGCAAGGGAATTGCCCCGCCGGGGAGCGCCGCCGGGCTCAGGGGGAGCGGGCCTGACCCCACTGATGCGTTCGTGGACGCGTACCGGATCCCCGCCGAGAGAGTGACGGTAATGGTCCAGGAAGTAAGTACCCACCCACAGCTGGGCCTGTGAGTCACCCGGGGCAGTGCGCCACCGCAGGTGATGAGCGGCTGGCGGGATTCACTGTTCCACCGGCCGCGCTCCTGTATGAAACTGCTTCATAACATTGCACCTCCAAAACCCCAAGGAAGACATGAGCGACACTTCGCATCTCGCACGGTCTGAGACCAAAGCCTCCGTTCGAGGTGATGCCTGGCCAGTGGTCCCGCTCGCTGTCGCCCTGCTGCTGTTACACACCCTGGGCGACCAGACGTGGGCGTATGTGACCGCCGCGGTGGTCGGTGGTATCGGCCTGCTGGCCTCCGTGATCGCTCTGGCCGAGTGCGTAGGCGCCGTCAGAAAAGGTGTTGCGTGGACCAGCGCCGCCTGGGTCATTTTCGTTCTGCTGGTGGCCAGTTGTGCGGTCGTCTACCGACTGATGGTGGCGTGATGCCGCACAGCGCACGGGGGAAGTCGCCGGGCCGTCCAAGTCCTACGGCATGAAGCGCGTGGTCAATGAGCTGTCCTTCAGCGGCCGGCCGGGACCGTCACCGGTCTGGGAAGGGCCGGCGGCCGCCCGGCCCTCATGGCCCACCGCCGCACCCGGCGGCCTACGGCAGCGCCCCCGACCGGCGCGCCGCGGTGACGAGGCCGCCGCGAGTCGTCCACAGGCCGCCAGCAGCTGCTGCCGCAGCAGCGGATCACCGACCCGCTGCGCCAGCCTGCGCACCCGGCGCCGGACGATCACCGGCACCCCGAGCACCGATCGCAGCCCCTCCGCGGCCACCGCTGCGTCGTACTCATGGCTGATCACCGATGAGGCGCTGTAGTCGGTCACCGCGAGCGGCCGGGACAGTGCCACGGCCTTCCCGCCGAGCCCGTTGCCCTGCACGATGTCCAGGCCGCGCAGCACCGTGGTCTCCGTACCGGCGAGCTCATTGATGCGATAGAGCCCCGCACCGGCCAGCAGACCGCCGAACGCCACCGGCAGCCGCTGGCCCGCCGCAGCCGCGCCAGCGCCGCCCGTACGTCCACCGCCTCGTTCGCACCCGGCTCGTGCCGCACGCCGAAACCTCCGCTTCCCCCCGTTCGGGGGTAGTGAGACCTGCGCCACTGACTACACGATGGCAGGTAGCGGTGCGGCAATGAGGAGGACATATGACGGACACGGAATCCGGTGCGACGGGCCGCGCACCGGCCGCCACCGAGGCGTTCCGGGCGGTGCGGGATCTCCTGCTGCGGCACCGGGAGGACTATGACGCGGCCCGCGCGGCGTTCCGCTGGCCCCGCCCGGAGCACTTCAACTGGGCACTGGACTGGTTCGACACCCTCGCGCACGGCAACGACCGCACCGCGCTGCACCTCGTCGAGGAGGACGGCAGCGAGACCGAGCTGAGCTTCGACGCGATGCGCCGCCGCTCCGACCAGGCCGCCAACTGGCTGTCCGCCAACGGGGTACGGGCCGGTGACCGCATCGTCATGATGCTCGGCAGCCAGGCAGAGCTGTGGGAGTCGGCACTTGCCGCGATGAAGCTGCGGGCTGTCGTCATCCCGGCCACGCCGCTGCTCGGCGCCGCCGATCTCGCCGACCGGATCGACCGCGGCCGGGCCCGGCATGTCCTCGTGCGCGCCGCGGACACCGCCAAGTTCGCCGATGTGGCGGGCGACTACACCCGGATCGCGGTGGGCGGCGCGCCGGACGGCTGGCTGGCGTACGAGGACGCCTACGACAGCCCCGAGACCTTCGAGCCGGGCGGGCCCACCCGGGCCGACGACCCCCTGATGCTCTACTTCACCTCCGGCACCACCGCCCGCCCCATGCTCGTCGAGCACACCCACGCCTCGTACCCCATCGGCCATCTCGCGACGATGTACTGGATCGGTCTGCGGCCCGGCGATGTGCATCTGAACATCTCCTCGCCCGGATGGGCCAAGCACGCCTGGTCCAATCTCTTCGCGCCCTGGAACGCCGAGGCCACCGTCTTCATCCACAACTACACCCGCTTCGACGCGGCCCGGCTGATGGCGGAGATGGACCGGGCCCACGTCACCAGCTTCTGTGCCCCGCCGACCGTCTGGCGGATGCTCATCCAGGCCGATCTGTCCGCGCTCCGCCATCCGCCGCGGGAGATCGTCGCGGCCGGCGAACCGCTCAACCCGGAGATCATCGAGCAGGTGCGGCAGTCCTGGGGCGTCACCATCCGGGACGGCTTCGGACAGACCGAGACCGCCGTCCAGGTGGCCAACACCCCCGGCCTGACCGTCAAGCCGGGCTCCATGGGCCGTCCCACCCCCGGCTTCGACGTCGTCCTTCTCGACCCGGTCAGCGGCGCACCGGCCGACGAGGGGGAGATCGCCCTCGACCTCTCCGCCCGGCCGGTCGGCCTGATGACCGGCTACCACGGCGACCCGGTACGCACCGCGGAGGCGATGGCCGACGGCTACTACCGCACCGGCGACATCGGCATCCGTGACCGCGACGGCTGGATCACCTATGTCGGACGCGCTGACGATGTCTTCAAGGCGTCCGAGTCAGGGGGCATTCCCTTCCCAATGCGGCTGACTGCTTGACCGTTGGCGTCGCGGAATTTGTTGCTTCAACTGCTGTTGCCGCGGCAACTGCCGGACTCCCTTTCAGCTTGCAGACGTGTTTGTTCCGGGTCCATCCGAGCACAGGAGAGAGCATGCGGACACCGATGACGATCGCGGATTTCCTCGACCGGGCCGAGCTGGGTTTCCGCGACAGCCCGGGGGTGGTCGACGAGCCGCATCAGCCCGCCCCACCGGTGCCCGTGTCGACGTATGGGCGGTTCGGCGAACGAGTCCGTGCGTGGCAGGCGGGGCTGGACGCCCTCGGGGTCGGCGAGGGGGAGCGGGTGGCGGTGGTCAGCCACAACTCCGCGCGGATGCTGGAGTTGCTGTTCGCGGTGCCGATGAGCGGCCGCATCTGCGTCCCGGTGAACTTCCGCCTCAAGCCGGAAGAGGTCGCATACGTGGTCCAGCAGAGCGGATCCTCGGTCCTCCTCGTCGACCCGGAACTCGACGCCGCACTGTCCGGCGTCAAGACACGCCACCGCTTCGTGCTCGGCGAGCAGACCGAGACCGAGCTGATGCGGTTCGGGATCGAGCCGCGCCCGTGGCCGAACCCGGACGAGGACGCCTCCGCGACGATCAACTACACCTCGGGCACCACCGCCCGTCCCAAGGGCGTGCAGCTGACCCACCGCAACATCTGGGTCAACGGCCTGACCTTCGCCCTGCACACCCGGGTGTGGGAGCGCGATGTGTATATGCACACGTTGCCGATGTTCCACTGCAACGGCTGGGGAATGCCGTATGTGATGGCGGGCCTGGGCGTCAAGCAGGTGGTGTTGCGCAAGGTCGACGGCGCGGAGATCCTGCGGCGGGTGGATGAGCACGGCGTCACGCTCATGTGCGGTGCGCCGGCTGTGTGGAACATGGTGCTGGATGCCGCGGCGATGTGGGAGGGCGAGATCCCGGGCCGCGACCGCGTACGCATCATCTGCGCTGGGGCCCCGCCCCCAAGCAAGGTGATCCAGCGGATGGGGGAGGAGCTGGGCTGGGAGTTCATGCAGATCTACGGCCTCACCGAGACATCGCCGCTGCTCACCTTCAACCGGCCCCAGCCCGGCGACGCAGAGCTTTCCGCGGAGGAGCGGGCGCGCAAGCTGTCCCGGGCGGGGCTGCCCGCCCTCGGTGTCAAGCTGAAGATCTCCGACTCCGGCGAGGTCCTGGCCCGCTCGAATACGGTGCTCGACGGGTACTGGGACAAGCCGGAGGAGACGTCGGCTGCTCTTGAGGACGGCTGGTTCCGCACCGGCGACGGCGGCACGATCGACGCCGCCGACGGCTATCTGACGATCTCGGACCGGAAGAAGGACGTGATCATCACCGGCGGTGAGAATGTGTCGTCGATCGAGGTGGAGGACACGATCTTCAGTCACCCGGCGGTCGCCGAGGTCGCCGTCATCGGCGTGCCACACGAGAAGTGGGGCGAGACCATCAAGGCCCTCGTGGTCCTCGCCGAGGGCGCGACGGCTCAGGAGTCCGACATCATCGCCCACTGCAAGCAGCACATGGCCGGCTACAAGGCACCCACGTCGGTCGAGTTCCGCGACAGCATCCCCCGCACAGCCACTGGCAAGATCCAGAAGTTCAAGCTCCGCCAGCCGTACTGGTCCGGGCTCGACCGGGGAATCAACTGAAGGTCGGCCTCCTACGCGAGACCCAATGTCGCCACCCGCCGGGCGTATCCCCCGGGTAGGGCAGGGGAAGTCCCGCACGAGGCACTGGCTCTCCCTGTGCCCCTGCATCTGGCGGGGCCTCAGCCAGGAGTACATCCTGCCGACCCGCCCCGAAGCGGACGATTCACTGGGAGGTGCGCAGGCCGCGGATGCGGATTCGGCCCCGGCCTCCCGGGACGAGGGCGGCTGGCGTCACCGCCCCACCGCACGGTGCCCTCACAGCCGGCGAGGATGTCGCGGATGACGGCGATGTCCGGTGGGTAGAGGCAGCCGTCGGCCCCGAGGGGGTAGGCGTCGGGGCGGACGGCGATGGCGGTGCCGGAGAGGTAGTTGCTCTCGAACGCCGCGGCTACCGCGCGGTTGGTGGTGTGGCCGGTGATGTCCTCGGTCTTCAGCTCGGAGTCGACCTCGTAGAAGTAACCCTGCGGGCAATTGGAGGGCATGAGGAGATCCGCTGACGTCGGCCAGCTCTATGAAACCGTGCAGGATCTCTGCGCGACTTGGTGACAAAGCGTGGATCCTGGCAGGTGCTCTATCAAGCCGCCTCACTACAAGCGGTATAGAACGCCAGCCGATTGAAGCTGACGAATGTGCTCGACCGCTCGGGCGGAAGTGGTACCACCGCGGATGAGGACGCCGGTTTCGATGTTCTTGGTGGCTCCGGAGGCGGTCAGGTTCGCGCTGGTGATCAGCAGCATGCTGCCCCTCTCACGGCGGCCTTGGCTGGGTGCGGTGCCCTATGCGACTCATGGAGCACTTGAGGAACCGTTTGCCCGCCTGCAGGTATCTGATCATCTGAGAAGTGTTTTACGGGGGGCGGTCGGTCGTGGGTGTTGTGCTGCCTGGGTGGGCTGATGAGGTTCTCGACATCATCGGCGTGTCGTGGCCGAATGTGGATGAGGACGACTACCGCGAGACGGCGACGGCCATGCGGGAGTTCGCCGACGACATCGATGAAGGCGCGAACGAAGCGCGCACCGCTATCCAGGGGTTGGTGGGCTCGGCGGGCGGCTCACTGGCAGTCGAGGCGCTGAACGCGCACTGGGGCAAGATCAACGGCCAGCATCTGAAGGGTCTTGCCGATTGCGGCCGCATGGCGGCCACCGCCATGGACGGCGTCGCGGTCCTCATCGAGGGCGCGAAGATCGGCGCGCTGGTCCAACTCGGCATCCTGGCCGCAGAGGTGATTGCCGCGCAGGTCGCGGCCCCGTTCACTCTCGCCCGACCTCCTGGGACTGACCGCAGGACCCAACCCGCGAACCTATGTTCGCAACCCGCACGCTCAGACGGATCATCTCGGCTTGGCAGCTGGGCCGACGCGAGTCGGCCAGGGAGGGACTGGACCCGGCGGAGCACCCAGCCACTTGTAGCGCTGACGGCAAGCTTCACCAAGGAACGGCCTATCTTGGTGACGACGAAGTCGTCGCTGCACGGTATGCGGGAGAAGGGGGATTCGAGCCGGGTTTCTAGGAGTACACCATGAAGTCAGAATTTCGCGATGAATTCCCGTCTGATAAGTATCGGCAGTCGCATATAAATTCGCGAGGTAGGGATGAGTATGAGTGGGCCATGCCCACGGATAAGATCCCTCGCTTCAACGAACTGATCGACGGTGAACCCGTCTGGTGGGACTCTATCGATGGGTATTCCAACAGGACTCAGTGACGTCGAAGCGGGAAGTGGAGCTTGCCAGAGCCAAACAGAGGAAGAGGATTATGGAATTTCGGAACAAACCTGATCAAATCCAGCCAGGCGATATCTGTAAGGGAATCGTCACGGGAATCATGGATTTTGGGGTATATGTGGACCTCGGTGACGCTGAGGGCCTGATCGACCGTCTGGAGATCTCATGGAAACGTCAGGAGGATGTGTCGAAAATCCTTCGCGCGGGCCAAGACGTCACGGTGCAGGTGCTGGACACCGAGGTAAAGCACGGTGCGATCCGACTGTCGCTCAAGGCTCTGATCCCGGACCCGATGCTGGAGTTTGCTCAGGATAAGCTCGGTGAAACCATCCCGGTCCGCGTCTCACGCATCGGGCCGATTGGCGTGTTCGCAGAGGTTGCCGACGGCCTCTCAGGCTTGATCTTCCCCCGACTGCCGGAAACCGATCCCGACGATCCGCAGCGGAGGCTCCAGGTAGGCGACGACTTCCTCGTAACGGTTCTCCGAGTCAACGTCTATAATCGCCAGATTGTCCTTAGCCTTACGTGACGTCCTGCCGGTTGTGTGGAATTTCAGGACAGCGCAACGCCTTAACTAAGGATGTCTTCTTTCGCCTCCTCCATCGCTTCCACCCAAGCGGCTCGGTGGACCGTGGACATCACCTTCAGCGCCTTCTCGGATTTCGGCCGGATTTCCATATCGCCGACGTGGCCCGGTTCCGGGTACAGCACGCTCACTTCGACGCCTCATGCGGATGCGGTGTGACTGGAATGGCCGGCCTTGAGGAGATCACCCCAGGCCCAGCACACAATCGGGAAGCCCAGGGCGTCGAGGGCGAGGCGGGCGGTCCTCACGTCGGATGGGTTGATGCCGGTGGCCTCGGCGATCAGATCAAGGACGTAGTGGAGGCCGGTGCCGACGAGGGCGTACCACTCGCGGTTCTGGCTGAAAGTCGCACTGTGTGCTGCGGTAAGGCGTGAGGCGGCGGCTTCGACCTGGGCGCGGGTGATGATGTGGCGGGTACCGCCGGAGACGAACTCGGCGGTGTCGGGCTTGTTCCTCAAGATGGTTCACTTTCTTGGCGGCGGGCGGGGCCGGACAGACCAACAGTTCCTCTGCGGCATCTTTGTCGCTCCAGGTCCGGAGCGCACGGCGCTTTCTCAACTCCGTCCAGAATGGCCTCGTCGGATTGCGTTTCGGCTGGCGGTTACGGAACCGCCGACGAACGCCCTGTGGATGCCAGTCAGTGCTCAGCGTCGGCAATGGCATCCAGGAGAGCGATGGAGGGACTCGCGCAGTGGGCTTGAGGCGGGTCTGCGGTTCGGTGCCGTGTTGGGCGGAGCCGAAGAACAACGCCTGGCGCAGTTCGGAGTAGTTGGCGGCAGCACGTGACGTAGTCAGCGCGTCGCCGGCGAGTTGCAGGCGGTTGTCGCACGAATCAATCAGGAGCCGAGGAGGGAGGGCATCCCGGCGGCGTCGCTCCGTACGGCTGGCGCATCGAGAACAAAGGGAAGCGCGGTAAGAGCCGAATCATCCTGGATGACGAACACACGGCGCCTCTGCTGCATCAGGCGTGGAAGCGCATCGTCGAAGAAGGAGTGGCTCCGCACGCTGTAGAGGACGAGTTCAACAGGAAGGGGATTCCTCGCCCGACGAAGGGCTACTGACCGCGCGGATCGCTGCGTCATATCCTGACCGGCCGCGCGGTTCAAGAAGCAATTCGCGTCCACAGGGATCCTTCCAGCAACAGCGGTAGGCGGGGCACGTGACTGAACAACGAAGGAAAGCCGCTGTACGGCGAAACGGTTGTCATCCAGCTGCCGCCGCTTTTCACGAAGGAGGAGCTGAAGCGCCTCAACGTCGCTCTGGCCCGCACGGTTCGCGGGTCTGTACCGGAAGCCACCATTCATCCCCTCAGTCGACGCATCGTGGGGGCATGCGGCAAGCACTACACCGGCACCAGCCGTATCGGCAGAGATGACGGACGGGCATATCGCTGCACTGGTAAGAACCAGCAATATGCCGGTGCACAGCGATGCGACTGTGCACAGATCAATGCCGGTGTGCTGGAGAGGAGGGTGTGGAACGAAGCCTGCGCGTCGCTTGAGGACCCGGACCGTCTGGTGGCCATGGCAGAGGACTGGATCGATTTCGGTCAGGTGGGTCAGGTGGATTACGCCCGCCGGATTGCCGACCTGGAAAAGCAGGTGGCGGCAAACGACGCTGCCATTTCGGCGGCTGTGGTCGCGGCTGCCAAGCAGCCGGATGCCAAGGTCGCCATCGAGCAAGCAGTTCTCACGTTGGCCAAGGAGCGGCAGCACACCGTACAGCTTCTGGAGGACACCAAGTTGTGGCGGCAGGAAGCTGAGGATGCCGCGCAGCGAGGGCGTGACCTTCAGAAGCTGGTCGAACTGGCCCGGCACCGCTTGCGCGACATGGGGCCGGAGCAACAGGCCATGGTTCTCGACCTGTTGGAGATCCAGGTCACCCTCCTGGGTGGGACCCCCGAGGAAGGTGCGGAGCGATGACGGCGTCAGTGCGTGGTTCCGTGAGCGTGCTCGTCGCGTTCCTCTGTTGACGGACGAGGCATGGGCGAAGGTCGAGCCTGTCTTCGTAGATCGAAAGGGTAGGCGGCTGCGAGATCCTCGGGGCACCCTGGACGCCACGCTGTACAAGGTGCGTACCGGGTGTCCTTGGAGTGGCTTGGACGCTCCGGTGGGCAACCTTGCGGGTGTATGGCAGCGATGGCTGACGTCGGGCTTCTGGGAGCGGCTGATGGACGCATGGGTGGATGTGCCGGGGGAGGCGCCCCCGGAGGGCGGAGTGATGCTTGCGCCCCTTGAGGTCCGGGGACGGGGTGATCTCCGGATGAGGTTTGGTGGAGATCTGTTGCCTGAAACGGGCGGTCTGTTCAAGGCGTCCGACTGCACGATCTCCCCGTTCGAGCTGGAGAGCGCCCTGCTGGAGCACGAGGCGGTCGCCGAGGCCGCTGTGGTGCCGGCCCCGGACCCGCTGCGGCGGTCCGTGCCCAAGGCGTATGCGGTGCCGGCGGCAGGGTGGTCGCCCGGCCCGGAGACCGCAAGGCTGATCTTCGAGCACTCCCGCGACGTCCTGGCCCCCTGCAAGCGCATCCGGCGGCCGGAGTTCGCCGACCTGCCGAAGACCGTCTCCGGCAAGATCCGCCGTATCGAGCTGCGCGAGCGCACCGCGCAGGGCGACGGCGGCGCCGAGTACTGGGAGGAGAACCACCGATGAGCCAGCAGCACCCGGAGCTGTCATACGCCTGCGGGACCGCCGAGCAGCCGCTGCTCGGCCATACCATCGGCACCGATCTGGCCCGCACCATCGCCCGGTTCGGCGACCGCGAGGCGCTCGTCGAGGTGGCGAGCGGCCGCCGCTGGACCTACACCGAACTGGGCCGCGCGGTCGACGAGGTGGCGCTCGGTCTGCTGGCCAAGGGCGTCGCCAAGGGCGACCGGGTCGGCATCTGGGCACCCAACTGCGCCGAATGGGTCCTCGTCCAGTACGCCACCGCCCGGATCGGGGCGATCCTCGTCAATGTCAACCCCGCCTACCGCGTCCACGAGTTGGCCTACGTCCTGCGGCAGGCCGGTATCACCCTCCTGGTCTCCGTGACCCACCACAGGACCAGCGACTACCGCGGGATGATCGAGCAGGTACGCACCGAGAGCCCGGAGCTGCGCGAGGTGGTCTACATCGGCGACCGGACCTGGGGCGAGCTGCTGGCCGCCGGCGCCACCCTCCCGCAGCACCGGCTCACCGACTGCGAAAAGGCCCTGACCGCCGACGACCCGGTCAATATCCAGTACACCTCGGGCACCACCGGCTTCCCCAAGGGCGCCACCCTCTCCCACCACAACATCCTCAACAACGGCTACTGGGTCGGCGAGACCCTCGCCTACACCGAACAGGACCGGGTGTGTCTGCCGGTGCCCTTCTACCACTGCTTCGGCATGGTCATGGGCAACCTCGGCAGCACCTCGCACGGCGCCTGCATCATCATCCCGGCCCCCGCCTTCGACGCCGCCACCACCCTGCGCGCCGTCCAGGACGAACGCTGCACTTCCCTCTACGGCGTCCCCACCATGTTCATCGCCGAGCTCAACCACCCCGACTTCGCCTCCTACGACCTCTCCTCCCTCCGCACCGGCATCATGGCGGGCTCGCCGTGCCCCGAGGAGGTGATGAAGCGGGTGGTCGCCGAGATGCATATGACCGAGGTCTCCATCTGCTACGGCATGACCGAGACCTCACCGGTCTCCACCCAGACCCGCCGCGACGACGACCTCGCACACCGCACCGCGACCGTCGGCCGGGTGCTGCCGCACATCGAGGTGAAGGTCGCCGATCCGACGAGCGGGGTGACCGTGCCCCGCGGCACCCCCGGGGAGCTGTGCACCCGCGGCTACAGCGTGATGCTCGGCTACTGGGCGGACCCCGAGCACACCGCCGAGGCCATCGACGCGGCCCGGTGGATGCACACCGGCGATCTCGCGGTGATGAACGACGACGGCTATGTCCGGATCGTCGGCCGCATCAAGGACATGATCATCAGGGCCGGTGAGAACGTCTACCCGCGCGAGATCGAGGAGTTCCTCTACTCCCACCCCAAGGTCGCCGATGTCCAGGTCGTCGGTGTCCCCGACGAGAAGTACGGCGAGGAGATCGCCGCCTGTGTCATCCTCCGCGACCCCGAAGACCCGCTCACCCAGGACGAGTTGGCCCGCTACTGCCGGTCCCGGCTCGCGCACTACAAGGTGCCGCGCCACCTGGTGGTGCTCGACGCCTTCCCGATGACCGTCAGCGGCAAGGTCCGCAAGATCGAACTGCGCGAGCGGCTGGCGAAGGAGCTGGGGCGGGTGCCGCAGTGACCGCGCGCCCGGGGTGCCGGGCGCGGGCGCTCAGCGGGGCCGCGCCGCCTCCTGCGGGACGTACCCCAGATCGACCGGCCCGGGTGCCCGGGTGCCGTGGCGTGGCCGGACGGGCCACGCCACGGTGCGAGCGGGACCGGAGAGGCGGGGCGGCCAGAGCGGTGGCCGGGTTCCCGGCCGGGGGCGGTGGTTCACGCCCGCCGCTCACCGGGCCAGTCCAGCAACAGGCGCTGAGCCTTGGGCAGCGAGGCGACGACGAGGTCGTACGAGTCCTCGATCATGTCCAGCACGAGCCGGTCGGGAAGGTCTCCGTCCAGTGAAACGGTGTTCCAGTGCCGCTTGTTGAGGTGATAGCCCGGCACCACCTCGGGGTGCGCCGCCCGCAGCCGCTCCGCCAGCTCGGGCTCGCACTTGAGGCTCACGGTGAGCGGCGCATCCGTCAGTGTGGTCAGTGCGAAGATCTTGCCGCCGACCTTGAAGGTCGACACATCCGGGTGCCGCGGGAAGGGGAACTCCTCGCTCGCACCATTGAAGTCCAGGCAGACGGCCCGCAGGGCATTCGCGTCGATCATCCTGACATTCTCGCGGCCGGGAGCCGGCCGCGGCCGTGGTGGGCTCGCGCGGCCGCAGGTTTCACCGCGGCGGGGGTGCGCCGACGGTCGGCTCGTGGCACCCGAGTGGGCCGGGCTCGCGGCGCATCGCGGCCCGTGGCCAGCGGTCGAGCCCCAGGGACGCCTCATGGGCGCGGATCGCCCGTAGTCCCGGGGTGAGTTCGGCCTCGGGGAGGATCCGGAACCCGATCCGGGCGTAATACGGCGCGTTCCACGGCACCTCGGTGAAGGTGGTCAGGGTCAGCGCGACCGGGCCACCGTCCCGCTCCGCCCGGTCGATGAGTGTCCGGCCGATGCCGCGGTGGGCCCGGTCCGGGTGCACCGACACCTGCTCGATGTGCGTACAGCCGTCGACCGGCTCCCAGAGCAGATAGCCGACCGGGCGGCGGCCCGCGCCGCCCGGCCCTGGTTCCTCGTACGCGGCCAGCACCCGCCCCGCCCGCTGGAACGCCGTCAACTGCGCCGGCGACGGCGGCTCGTCGTCGGCGACCGAGGCCATACCGAGTCCGCGGAAGGGCTCCCCGGCCGCTCGCTCGATGGCGCGCAGCGCGGGCAGTTCGTCGAGGGCGGGTACCTGGATGATCACGAGGTCAGTGTCGCCGGTTCCGGCGGCGGGGGCGAGTGATTTCCGTGGGCGGCCGGTGGACCGCTCGCGGGCGGTGACGCCCGGAGGCTCACCGCCGCCGGCCGTCCGGCGCGCGGGCGTTGAGGTGCGCGACGTACGCGCGGGCCACCTCGGCGGCGGGGGTGCCGTCGGACGGATCGAGCCCCATACCGGTGAGGGTTTCGGCGACCCAGCCGGGGCTGACCACGGCCAGGCGCAGGCCACGCGGCATCTCGATGGCCGCGGCCCGTACGAAGGCATCGAGGCCGGCATTGACGAGGGCACCGAACGCCCCGCCCGGTGTGGGCTGCTCGAACACTCCGCTGGTGAGGACGATGACGCCGCCGTCCCGCAGATGGGGCAGCGCATGGCGGACCAGATGGACCTGGCCGAGGAGCTTGCCCTGCAGGCCGGTCGTGAACTCCTCGTCCGAGGGGGAGTCCAGCGGCGTCAGACGGCCGCTCGCCGCGCAGCAGATGACCGCGTCCACGTCCCCCACGGAGGCGAAGAGGGCGTCGACGGAGGCCCTGTCCGTCAGGTCGACCCGGACGGGGCCGCGGCGCGCGGCGCGGACGACCTCATGGCCGCGGTGTTCCAGTTGCCGGGCGACGGCGCTGCCGAGGGTGCCGGTCGCTCCGATCACAATGATCTTCATAGGGCCGATGCTGCCGGTTCTCCGGCCGCCCACCCAGCCCTCTGCTGAGGGGAGGAACGCCGGTCCTACCCCTGTCAGGTGCAGCCGGCGCCCGCCCGGCACACTTGCGCCATGGACCGGACACCGGAGCTGGGAGAGTTTCTGCGCACCCGGCGGGCGCGACTGTCACCGCGGGATGCCGGGCTGACCGACTACGGCGGCCGGCGGCGCGTGGCGGGCCTGCGGCGTGAGGAGCTGGCCCGGCTGGCGGGCATCAGCGTCGGCTACTACACCCGCCTGGAGCAGGGCACCGTCGGCTCCCGAGCCTCCGACGCCGTCCTGGACGCGCTCGCCCGGGTGCTGCGTCTGGACGCGACGGAACGGGGGCATCTGTACGGGCTGGCCCGGCCGGAACGGCGGGCCGCCCGCGCCGCTGAACGTCCCGAGTGCCCGGCCGAGCAACTGCGGCCGTCCGTAAGGAACATGATCGGGACGCTGGGGGACGTTCCGGCGCTGGTGCTCGGCCGCTTCGTGGACGTACTGGCCTGGAACCGCGCGGGGCATGCGCTGCTCGCCGGACATCTGCCGTTCGACGCGCCGGAGCACAGCGGCGGCGACGGCTCCGGCGGCCCGCCCGAGCGGCCGAACATCGCCCGGATGATGTTCCTCGATCCGCACACCCGGGCGCTGTACCCGGACCGGCCGGCCAAGTGCCGTGACACGGTGGGCGACCTGCGGCTGATCGCCGGGCGGTGGCCGGACGCCCCGCGGCTGGCCGGTCTGATCGCCGAACTGCAGCGGGAGAGCGGTGAGTTCAGGGAGCTGTGGGCGGCCCATCCGGTGCGGACCTGCGCGACCCACACCCGCACCTACCGGCACCCGGTCGTCGGGCCGCTCACGCTGACCGACGAGCTGCTGACGCTGCCGGACGACCCGGGGCAGCGGGTGGTGATCTATCACGCCGAGTCCGGGTCGCCGTCGGCCGACGCGCTGCGGCTGCTGACGACGGCGGCCGCGGACGGCCCGCTCACCGCCCCGCTCACCGCCCCGCTCACCGCCCCGCCGCGCCGTACTTGATCAGCTCGTCGGCCGGGTCGTTGACCGGCTGCGGGGTGCCCGTGAGGTCCATGACGAACAGCGGGAGGTGCAGCTCGTCGGCGCGGGCACGGGCGTCGCGGGCATAGCCGGCGAGGGAGAAGAAGACGGCGATGGCCGAGTCGTTGAGGCCGTTGAGCCAGAGGCATTCGATCTCGCGCAGCTTGGTGGCGCGGGTGGTCGGGTCGACCTGGGCGACCACACCCGTCCCGCGCAGGTCCACCCCGGAGGCGGTGCGCTCCTGGGTCCGTGCGGTATCGGCGTAGCCCAGCCACTTCAGATACTGCTCGGCGGCGGTGACACAGTCGCGGGCCGTACGGATCGTGACCGGGCGGAACGCGGGCCGCAGGACGGCGCGCGGAGGGTCGGCGGCGGGTGGTGGCGCGGACCTTCGCGCGGGCGGTCCGGGCGACGGGAAGTTCGGCGGCGGCGGGGTGGGCGCCGGGGCGACGGGCACCCGGACGACCGTGCCGCAGGCGCAGCCGGACTCCGGTGCCGGCCACTCGTCCTGCCGTCCGCAGACCTCGCAGCGCACCTCCACCCAGGAGGCCTGCCAGGTGCGGTGCAGTATCTCGACGGGCACTCCGCCGCGCAGCACGGGCAGGGTGAGCGGGGCACCGCATGCGCACGGGAAGGTGGGCGGGGTGAAGGCGTTCTCGCGGCGGCACGTGGGGCACCGCACCGGCACGCTGTCGGCCATGGTCGGCTCCTGGCAGATCGGGCGGCAGACAGGTCGGATCTGCTGCTGCCCCCATGGTCTCTCCAAACCCGGTTGCAGGGGGCCGAATTGCCGCGGAGAGCCCCGGGTGGGGGAGAACGCCGGGGAGCCACGGCGCACGGAGGGAGCGCACCGCGGCGCACAAGGCCCTCGTCGTAGCGGCGAGGCCTCACAGGGCTTGGGTATCTGGGACGCCCTACAGGGCTCGGGTGCCGGCGACGCCCCATAGGGCTGGGTAGCGGCGACGCCCCACAGAGTTCGGGTACCTGCGACTCCCCCCCCATACACAGGGCCCGGCACCCGTGACCGTACGGATACCGGGCCCTGTTGTGGTTCCCGTCCGACAGCGCGAGTGATCGGGCGCGACAGGGCATCGCACCGCCGGACGGAGTCTGCGGGGGTGGAGTGGTGGAGGCGGGCTCCGCGGCGGGGGAGCGGCTCACCCTTCCTGTCGGGCGAGCGCTGCCACCGCACTGCATGCTCCCCGTGTGCCGGGGAGCCCGCGCTCCCTCTCCGTACCGGCCGGCCACCCCTCAGCGGGCCGGCCGGTACGGACGCACAAGGAACTGACCTCCCGTCAGTCCTCGCGCAGTTCGCGGACCCTGGCCTCGACGCGGTTGCCGTAGTCGGGGTCGGCGGCGTGGAAGTGGGCGAGGTTTTTCTCGATCACATCGTCGCGGCCGACCTGGGAGAGGCCGCCGGCGATGTTGTTCACCAGACGCTTCTTCTCGTCCTCCGACATCAGCCGGTAGAGCTCACCGGCCTGGAAGAAGTCGTCGTCCTTGGTGTGCGCCGGGGCCTCATGGGTGCCGACGTGGCCGGAGACGGCGAGCGGGGCGGAGAGCGGCCGGCCGGTCTCCGCCGGGCCGCTGTAGGAATTGGGCTCGTAGTTCTTGGCGTACCGGTCGTAGCCGTTGGCCGCCATGAGGCCGTCCCGGCCGTAGTTGGCGGCGGTGGTCGCCTTGGGGGCGTTCACCGGCAGCTGGGTGTGGTTGACGCCCAGGCGGTAGCGGTGCGCGTCGGCGTAGGCGAACAGCCGGCCCTGGAGCATCTTGTCCGGGGACGGGCCGATGCCCGGCACGAAGTTGTTCGGGGAGAACGCGGACTGCTCGACCTCGGCGAAGACGTTGTCGGGGTTGCGGTCCAGGACCAGGCGGCCCACCCGCTGCAGCGGGTAGTCGCTGTGCGGCCACACCTTCGTGAGGTCGAACGGGTTGAAGCGGTACTGGGCCGCCTCGGCCGCCGGCATGATCTGCACATACAGGGTCCAGGAGGGGTACACGCCCCGCTCGATGGACTGCAGCAGGTCGGTCTGGTGGCTGTTCGGGTCCTTGCCGGACAGCTCGGCGCCCTGCTCGGCGTCCAGGCAGCGGATGCCCTGGTTGGTCTTGAAGTGGTACTTGACGAAGAAGGCCTCGCCCTCGGCGTTCGTCCACTGGTAGGTGTGCGAGCCGTAGCCGTTCATGTGGCGGTAGGAGGCCGGGATGCCGCGGTCGCCCATGAGCCAGGTGATCTGGTGGGTGGCCTCGGGGGCGTGCGCCCAGAAGTCCCAGACGTTGTCCGGCTCCTGCTTGCCCGTGAAGGGGTCACGCTTCTGCGAGTGGATGAAGTCGGGGAACTTGATCGGGTCCTTGATGAAGAACACCGGGGTGTTGTTGCCGACGAGGTCGTAATTACCCTCCTCGGTGTAGAACTTCAGGGCGAAGCCCCGCGGGTCACGGGCCGCGTCCGGGCCACCGAGGTTGTCGGCGACGGTCGAGAAGCGGATGAACGTCTCGGTCCGCTTGCCGACGGTGTCGAGGAAGTCGGCGTGGGTGAAGCCGGTGACGTCATCGGTCACCTCGAAGTAGCCGTACGCCCCGGAGCCACGGGCGTGCACGACACGCTCCGGGATGCGCTCGCGGTTGAAGCGGGCGAGCTTCTCCAGCAGGTGCTGGTCCTGGAGGACGATCGGGCCGCCGACGCCGGCGGTGGCGGAGTTCTGGTTGTCGGCGACGGGGGCGCCAGCCTCCGTAGTGAGAAAGCGCGCCGGCAGCGTGGGCTTCGACATGGTGACCTTCCGTACGAGAGCGCGGAAGTTGGCTTCCGCATGTCGGGAGCGTAAGAAGCGCCCCGACCAAACGTCAACGGTTTGTTGAAGCAAACCTGGGGTGTCCGGGAGTGTTCCGGACGGCGGCCACGCCTGGGCGCGACAGGACAAGTGTCGGCGCGGCCGCCGCCCGGAAGCGGGTGGGAAGCGTCTGGACGCCCCGGACCTCCAGGAGGGCCGGTCGAGGCAGACGAAGGGGGGCGGCCGCCTGCGGAGCGGGATCCGCTGCGCCGCCACGGACTCAGCTTTCGGTGGTGTGTCCGGAGAGGCGTTCGACGCCGCGCAGGAGGGCGGAGTGGTCGAGGCCGCCGTCGCCCTGTGCGCGGAGGGCGGCGACGAGTTGGGCGACGACGCTGCCGACGGGCAGGGCGGCGCCGACTGTGCGGGCGGCGTCGGTGACGATGCCCATGTCCTTGTGGTGGAGGTCGATGCGGAAGCCGGGCCGGAAGTCGCGGGTGGTGAAGTTGTCCTTCTTGCGGGCCAGGACGGTGGAGCCGGCCAGTCCGCCGCCCAGGACGTCGAGGGCGGCGGGCAGGTCGACGCCGGACTTCTCCAGGAAGACGACGGCTTCGGCGCAGGCCTGGATGTTGACGGCGACGATCAGCTGGTTGGCGGCCTTCACGGTCTGGCCCGAGCCGTGTGGCCCGCACCGCACGATGGTCTTGCCCAGCGCCTCCAGGAGGGGGCGGGCGGCGTCGAAGTCGGCCTGCTCGCCACCCACCATGATCGACAGGACGGCCTCGATGGCGCCGGCCTCGCCGCCGGAGACCGGGGCGTCCAGGACCCGGAGGCCCTTCTCGCCTGCGGCGTGGGCCAGGTCGACCGAGGTCTGCGGGGTGATCGAGGACATGTCGATCAGCAGCGCCCCGCGCCGGGCATGGGCCAGGATGCCGTCGGGGCCGTAGGCGATGGCCTCGACCTGCGGGGAGGCGGGGACCATGGTGATGATGACGTCGGCGTCGGTGACCGCCTCGGCGATCGAGCCGGCCGTGCGCCCGCCGTTCCTGGCCAGCCGCGCCAGCTTGTCGGCCTCCAGGGTGTAGCCGGTCACCGAGTAGCCGGCCTTGATCAGGTTCTCGGCCATGGGCGAGCCCATGATGCCCAGACCGATCCACGCGATCCTGGGAAGATTGCTCATGAGTGTCTCTTTCGAAGAGCGTGCGACGTGTCAGGAGTGGGCTGCACGATGGTCGGCCGGGAGCCAGTTGAAGGCCTCGGCGCTGGGGGCGTCGCCGGGCTTGTACTCCAGGCCGGTCCAGCCGTCGTAACCGGCCTTGGCGAGGCGGTCGAGCAGTCCGGTGAAGTCGAGCTCGCCGGTGCCGGGAGCGCCGCGGCCGGGGTTGTCGGCAATCTGCACATGCGCGGTCTTGGCGGTGTAGCGGTCGATGACCTCGTCCAGGTCCTCACCGTTCATCGACAGGTGGTAGAGGTCCATCAGGAAGCGGGCGTTGTCCAGGCCCGTCGCCGCATTCACCGCGTCCACGACCTCGATCGCCTTCGGCGCCGAGACGATCGGGCAGTGCGGCGACTCGGGCGCATTGAGCGCCTCGATCAGCAGCGTGCCGTCCACCGCTGCCACCGCCCGCGCGGCGAGCGCGAGGTTCTCCAGTGCCAGTCGGTCCTGCTCGGCCGGATCGACGCCCTCGACCCGGTTGCCGTACAGGGCGTTGAAGCTCGTGCACCCCAGTGAGCGGGCGAACTCCACCGCCACCGGGACGTTCGCGCGGAACTTCTCCGACTCCTGGCCCGGAACCGACAGCGCACCACGGTCCGGCCCCGGCAGCTGCCCGGCATAGAAGTTCAGCCCCACCAGCCGCGTCCCCGCGTCGTGGAGCGCCTCGCGCAGTGCGTCCAGCTCCGCCCGATCCGGCACCGGGGCATCCACCCACGGCCACCACAGCTCCACCGCCGTGAAGCCCGCCGCCCGTGCGGCCGCCGGCCGCTCCAGCAACGGAAGCTCGGTGAACAGGATCGACAGATTGACGTTGAAGCGCGTGTCCGGGAAACCCATAACGGCGGCGCCCTTCCGGATAGTGGAACTGTTTTTCTGCTTAATGGAACACTGCCTGGCAGGCTCGGAGGCTGTCAAGGGGGCCCCGGGGCAATTTCTGGTGGCCGGGCCGAACCGCGCGTAGGTTGAGCGGCGTGCGATTGAGAGTGGAGTTCACGACGGAGCCGTTCGACCTGGACGAGGCGCCGGCGCATGCGGTGGTGGCGCGGGACGTCGTCACGGGCGCCGAGCTGGACGCCGTTGACGTCGGTCCGTTCGGCAATACGGCCGAGGGCGACGCCGATCGGGTGCTCGATGCGGTGACCGCCCTGCTGCGTGAATCCCTGCAGGCGGGTGCCACCAGGGTCTCCGTGCAGGTCAATGTCATCGGTGAGGCCGGTCAGGGCGAGGGGGACGCGACGTGACGGATCCCGCCGACCACCCCTTCGTCCAGGCGGTCAAACCGCTGGTCGACGCGATGGGTGGCCAGATGGTCGCACCGGACCTGGCCGAGGGCGACGATGTCGTCCTGGCCTGGGAGGGGCAGGACCGGGTGGCCGTACGGCTCCCGCACCTGTCGGACTCGCTCGACCACATCCTCGCCGAGCTCCAGCGCCGGCACGGGGTGCCCTTGGCGGATCTGGACCGTAAGACCAAGCAGTCGGTGGTCCGGATTCTGGAGTCCCGCGGCGCCTTCTCGGTCCGGCACGGCGTGGAGACGGTCGCCGGTGCGCTCGGGGTGAGTCGCTTCACCGTGTACAACTACCTGAACCGGGAGAACGCGTCGCGGGACGCGAAGCCGCAGGTGGAGGGCTCGTAGCGGCCATTCCCACAGCCGGGCGGTTCGCCGGCCGTGGCGGCCGAGTCCCTTCCGGGGCCGGCTGCCGCGCCGTTTCCCGATGCCGTTTCCCGATGCCGTTTCCCGATGCGTTTCCCGATTGGCTGGGTCGGGGGTGCGGGGCGTGCCGGGGCGCCGGAGACTGGCCGCGTCCCCTGTCGGCCGCGCAGTGAGCGGGCCGGCGTTCCGCTGAGCAACAGGGAGTGGACAGCGGCTTCGGGGGCGGGACCAGCAACTGCGGACAGCGGCTTTTGTGTCGCCGAGTTTTCAACAAAGTGTTGACGTGTTGTTGCCGGGGGTCTTAGCTGTTTCCAGCCAAGCAGAGCTGTCCAGCACCACCAGGCCACGGAGGCTTCCCGTGTCTTCGAGTTCACCACGCTCGACGGGGGACACCCCCGTGCCCCCGACGGGGCTCACCCGGTTCAACAGCGCCGACGACGGTACGGCACGCGCCGCACTGCACGAGGTGTGCGCCAGCAGGGCATGGGGCGAGCGGATGCTCGCCCGGCGCCCCTACGCCACCACCGACGCCCTGTTCGCCGCAAGCGACGCCGCCATGGCCGGGCTGACCGCGGCGGATCTGGCCGAGGCGATGGCCGGACACCCGCCCATCGGCCGGCCGAAGCCCGGTGACCCGACCTCGCGCCGCGAGCAGAGCGGTATGGCGGGCGCCTCCGACGCGCTCAAGGCGGAGATGCTCGAACTCAACCTGGCCTACCAGGAGAAGTTCGGGCATGTCTTCCTGATCTGCGCCTCCGGCCGCACCGGAGAGCAGATGCGTGACGCGATCCGTAACCGGATCGACAACACGCCGGAACAGGAACGAGAGATCGTTCGTGCGGAACTCGGCAAGATCAACCGCATTCGTCTGACCCGTATCGCGGAGCACGCAGAAGGAGACGCAGCATGAGCAGCGAGACGGCTGCACCGACGTCGGTGTCCACCCACATCCTGGACACCAGCGTGGGCCGCCCCGCGGAGGGCGTCGCCCTCACGCTCTCGGTGCGCTCCGGCAGCGACGGCGCCTGGACCGCCCACGGCGCGTCCACGACCGATGCGGACGGACGCTGCAAGGACCTGCCGGCCCTGCCGGCCGGCACCACCCATGTGCGCCTCGACTTCGCCGTCGAGGAGTACTTCGTTTCGCACCAGCACCGCGCAGACCGCAAGGCACACCAGCAAGCCGAGGAACAGCAGGACGCCCCCCGCGTAAGGGACAGCGGAGCTTTCTTCCCGGAGGTGGCAATCACCTTTGCCGTCCAGCCGGGCGAGCACTATCACGTACCGCTGCTGCTCAACCCGTTCGGCTACTCCGTATACCGAGGGAGCTAGCACCGACATGACTGCCCATTCCCGCCCGGCCCGCGCTGCCGATTCCCGCCCGGCCCGCGCTGCCGATTCCCGCCCGGCCCGCCCTGTGATGCTCGGCCAGAACCAGTACGGCAAAGCGGAGAACCGCGTCGTCAAGATCACCCGGGACGGCGACACCCACCACATCAAGGACCTGAACGTCTCGGTGTCGCTCTCCGGCGACCTGGAAGAGGTCCACCTCTCCGGCTCCAACGCCCACTGCCTGCCGACGGACACGACCAAGAACACCGTGTACGCCTTCGCCAAGGAATACGGGATCGAGTCGGCCGAGCAGTTCGGCATCCACCTGGCCCGGCACTTCGTCAGCAGCCAGGAGCCCATCCACCGGGCCCGTATCCGGATCGAGGAGTACGCCTGGGAGCGGATCGCCACCTCCGACGCCAACTCCCGCTTCATCGGCGCCGACGAGGTCCAGCACTCGTTCGTCCGCCAGGGCCAGGAGACCCGGCTGACCGAGATCACCTACGACGGTGAGCGGTGGCAGGTCATCTCCGGGCTGAAGGACCTCGTGGTGATGAACTCCACCAACTCGGAGTTCTGGGGCTACATCAAGGACAAGTACACGACCTTGAAGGAGGCCTACGACCGCATCCTCGCCACCGAGGTGTCCGGCCGCTGGCGGTTCAACTGGACCGACGACGAGCAGCGGATGCCCCAGTGGGAGCGTTCGTACGAGCAGGTCAAGAAGCACATGCTGCAGGCCTTCGCGGAGACCTACAGCCTCTCGCTCCAGCAGACCCTGTACCAAATGGGGGCGCGCGTGATCAACAACCGGTCCGAGATCGACGAGATCCGCTTCTCGCTCCCGAACAAGCACCACTTCCTCGTGGATCTCGAACCGTTCGGGCTCAAGAACGACAACGAGGTGTACTACGCGGCCGACCGCCCGTACGGCCTGATCGAAGCCACTGTTCTGCGCGACGGTGTCGAGCCCAAGATCCCGGTGGATCTGACGAACCTCTGAGCGGCTCCGACGCAACGCCGTGCCGTGCGTTCCCCTCCCCACCCCCGCAGCGGGGAGGGGAACGCACATCCTGAGGGGAACGACCTATGGCACAGCACTCGCACGACCCGCACCACTCCGCGTCCCCGGTCCATCCGGTGGACGAGAAGCCGGCGGCCAGCGCCGGAGCCCAGACCGCGGTCGCGCTCAACCCGTTCTTCCACCCTCTCGGCACCCGGAGCACCCCACGGGCAGCGGTACTGTCAGCCGCCTCGTCCGGCACCGGCACTCAAATCCCCTAGGGCCATGCCGTGCCCACCGCCAGTACCGAAAGAAGGAACCGCACCATGGCTGCACCGGCATCCCCTGACAGCGCGGTGAAGCAGCGCCTCGTCATCGAGAACTGTGCCATCGCGACCGTCGACGCCCACGACACCGAGTACGCCACCGGCCATGTGGTCGTCGCCGACCGCATCATCGAGTCGGTGGGCGCCGGCCCGGCCCCCGAGGGCCTGGCGAACGTGGTCCGCCGGATCGACGGCACCGGACACCTGGTCACCCCCGGCCTGATCAACACCCACCACCACTTCTACCAGTGGATCACCCGGGGCCTGGCCACCGACCACAACCTCTTCAACTGGCTGGTCGCGCTGTACCCGACCTGGGCCCGGATCGACGCCCCGATGCTCGCCGCAGCCACCCAGGGCTCGCTCGGCATGATGGTCAAGGGCGGTGTCACCACCGCCTCCGACCACCACTACGTCTTCCCCCGGGGCTCCGGCGACCTCGTCGGCGCGGAGCTTGCGGCGGCCGCGGAGATCGGTGCCCGGATCACCCTGGCCCGCGGCTCCATGGACCGCAGCGAGAAGGACGGCGGGCTGCCCCCGGACTTCGCCGTCGAGACCACCGAGGGCGCCCTGCTGGCGACCGAGGAGGCCATCGACACCCACCACGACGCCTCCTTCGGCTCGATGGTGCACCTCGCCGCCGCGCCCTGCTCGCCGTTCTCCGTCTCCACCGAACTCATGCGGCAGGGCGCCGAGTTGGCCCGCCGTAAGGGGGTACGGATGCACACCCACGGCTCGGAGACCGTGGAGGAGGAGAAGTTCTGCCACGAGCTGTTCGGCATGGGGCCGACCGACTACTTCGAGTCGACCGGCTGGCTCGGTGACGACGTGTGGATGGCGCACTGCGTCCACATGAACGACTCCGACATCGCCGCCTTCGCCCGCACCGGTACCGGCGTCGCGCACTGCCCGTCCTCCAACGCCCGCCTCGCGGCCGGTATCGCCCGGGTCCCCGACATGCTGGCGGCCGGCGTCCCGGTCGGCCTCGGCGTCGACGGCACCGCCTCCAACGAGTCCGGCGAACTCCACACCGAGCTGCGCAACGCCCTGCTCATCAACCGCCTCGGCGCCCACCGGGAGGCCGCCCTCAACGCCCGCAAGGCGCTGCGGCTGGGCACCTACGGCGGCGCGCAGGTCCTCGGCCGGACGTCCGAGATCGGCTCGCTGGAGGCCGGCAAGCTCGCCGACCTGGTGCTGTGGAAGCTGGACGGCCTCGGCCACTCCTCCATCGCCGACCCGGTCACCGCGCTGGTCTTCGGCGCCGCCGCGCCGGTCACTCTCTCCCTCGTGGGCGGCCGGCCGGTCGTCGAGGACAACCACCTCAGCAACGTCGACGAGGACACCATCGCCCGCACCGCGCGGGCGGAGGCACAGCGTCTGGCCCGGATCGCCGCCGAGGGCTGACCCCCACGGCGCGGTCACCGGACCGACGCACACCCCTGACTCGGCCGGGAGGGACGGCTCCCGGCCGGGCTTGTGGATCCGAGCGGGATCCACAAGCGCCGGACCCCGGGGCTGCGGGAACTCCCGTACCCCCGGGGCCGGTAGGCCCGGCACACCGCCGTCCACGCGCCACCAGCGCGCCGTGCCGCACCACGCTCACCAGGCGACTCCCGCAGTACGCACCACATGGCAAGCCCTCCGTGACAGCCTCGCCTCGCCGGCCCCCGGCGACGCAGAAAACGAAGGAGGCCCGCAGTGGCCGCAATGACCGGGCAGAAGTCGGAGGGCGACCGGAAGCATCCGGTCGACGAGACCCTCCCGCCCTTCAAGATGTTCACCAGCGGCCTCCAGCATGTGGCCGCGATGTACGCGGGTGTGGTGGCCCCGCCGATGATCGTGGGTCCGGCCTGCGGGCTGAGCGCCACCGAGACCGCCTTCCTGATGGGCGCCAGCCTCTTCACCGCGGGCATCGCCACCCTCCTCCAGACCCTCGGCTTCTGGAAGATCGGCGCCAAGCTGCCCTTCGTCAACGGCGTCTCGTTCGCCGGTGTCACGCCGATGGTCGCCATCGGCAAGGCCCAGAGCCCCGGCAACGCCCTCCCGATCATCTTCGGCGCGGTGATCGTCGCCGGTGTGCTGGGATTCCTCCTCGCGCCGTACTTCTCCAGACTCGTACGGTTCTTCCCGCCGGTGGTCACCGGCACCGTCATCACCCTGATCGGCGTCTCGCTGCTGCCGGTGGCGTTCAACTGGTCCCAGGGCGGCAACGACCGGGCACCGGACTACGGTTCGCTGACGAACATCGGGATGGCCGCGCTGACGTTCCTGATCGTGCTGGTGCTGCGCCGGGTGCTGCGCGGCTTCCTCCAGCAGATCGCGATCCTGCTCGGTCTGATCGCCGGCACGCTGATCGCGATACCCGTCGGCATCACCAACTTCTCGGCGCTCTCCGAGGCCTCCCTGCTCGGCTTCCCGACGCCGTTCCACTTCGGCGCCCCGCAGTTCGACATCGCCGCGATCGTCAGCATGTGCATCGTGATGCTGGTCTGTATGACCGAGTCGACGGCCGACATGCTCGCCCTCGGCAGGATCGTCGACCGCCCGGCGGACGAGCGCACCATCGAGGGCGGACTGCGCGCCGACACCCTCGGCACCGCGATCAGCCCGCTGTTCAACGGCTTCGCCAACAGCGCCTTCGCCCAGAACATCGGCCTGGTCGCGATGACCAAGGTGCGCAGCCGCTTCGTCGTGGCCACCGGCGGTCTGATCCTGATCGTGCTGGGTCTGTGCCCGGTGGCCGCCTCGGTCATCTCGCTGGTCCCGCTGCCGGTCCTCGGCGGCGCCGGTATCGTGCTCTTCGGCTCGGTGGCCGCCAGCGGCATCCAGACGCTGGCCTCCGCCGCGATGGAGAAGGGCGACAACGCCCTGATCGTCGCGGCGTCCGTCGGTATCGGCCTGATCCCGATCGCCGCCCCGGACTTCTACCACCACCTCCCCAAGGACCTGCTGGTCGTCCTGGACTCCGGCATCAGCACCGGCTGTCTGGTCGCCATCGTCCTCAACCTCGCCTTCAACCACTTCGGCCGGAAGGCGGCGGACGGGGACGCTGCGGACGATACGGCCGCGGCCCACGGCGACCCGGATACCCCACCGCGCCCCGCCCCCGGCACCACGGACGACATCGGCGAGCCCGCGGCGGCGCCCGCCCCCTGACGCCGGGCGGACCGACGGCCCGTAGGGGAGCGGCAGCGGGAGCCCCCTACGGGCCGTCGGTCGATATGCGGCGGCGGTGCGGAAGGCCGGCCTGCGGGATTCAGCCCAGCAGGCCGCGCAGCAGCTCGCGGATGCCCGGTCCCGGGTCGAAGTCCTCGGCGGGGAAGGCGAGTTGATGGAAGGCGACACCGTCCATGTAGTCGAAGAGGAGCTCGCAGTGCCGCCGCGGGGTCGGTGAACCGAAGCGCTGCAGCCACTCCGCCCCCCAGCCGGCGACGGTCTCGCGGCCGCGGGTGAGCGTCGGGCGGAGTTCGGGCCGGGCGGTGGCCTCCAGGTAGAGCGCGAAGCGGGCGGCGGTCCTGGCCCGCTCGGGTCCGGTCGCGTACTGCAGGAACCGGGTGACGGTGCCGGCGAGTTCACCGGCGTCGGCCGGGGTGGCGGCCGCGGCGAAGTGCTCCCAGTCGCGGCGCTCCAGGACCTGGAGGTGGTCGAGGATGCCGTCGATCAGCGCCGCCCGGTTGCGGAAGTAGTTGGAGGTGGTGCCCGACGGGACTCCGGCGGCGGTGTCGACGGCCTGGTAGGTCAGCCGCCGCGCCCCCTCGCTCCCCAGTACCTGAATCCCCGCGTCCAGTACCTGCTCCCGCCGTCGTGCCACCCTGAGCGCCCTTCGCCATGACTTTTACTATGTTTGTAGTGCCGATCCACTACAGGCATAGTACCGTCCCGGCATGACCCGGAAACAGCGCACGGCGACCGTCGTCGGCGGCGGTATCGGCGGGCTCGCCACCGCCCTCTCCTCGAAGTGTGCCGCCCTGTGCCCGTCATGGCGGCCGCACATCAGGGGCGGGGTGCGGTGAGTACCTCGGCGAGCTGGTCGGTCATCCAGTCGAGCTCGTCGGCCTCGATGACCAGGGGAGGGGCGAGACGGACCGTGGAGCCGTGGGTGTCCTTGGCGAGGATGCCGCGGGCCAGGAGCCGTTCGCAGGCCTCGCGCCCCGACATGAGCCCGGGGTCGATATCGATACCGCTCCACAGCCCACGGCTGCGGACGGCACGGACGCCGTGGCCCATGAGGGCTTCGAGCCGCGTGCGGTGCTGCTCGCCGAGCCGGGCGGCCCGTTCCTGGTATTCGCCGGTCCGCAGCAGCTCGACGACGGTGTGGCCGACGGCGGCGGCCAGCGGGTTGCCGCCGAAGGTCGAGCCGTGGTTGCCGGGCCGGAGTCCATCCCGGCGAGCTCGGCGAGATCCCGGCAGAACGGGCCGAGCCGGTCGTTGTGGAAGGCGCGGCTGGTCAGGGTGAGGCGTTCGAGCTGTTCCCGGGCCGCGGCCAGCAGCCGGGGGTGGCCGTGGCCGAAGTTGAGTGCCGAGTAGCCGGCCAGGCAGTCCAGATAGCGGCGTCCGTCGACGTCGGTCACCCAGGCGCCCCGGCCGGAGGTGAGGACCACCGGCAGCGGGCTGTAGTTGCGGGCGGTCGCGGTCTCGGCGAGGTCGATGTGCAGCGCGGTCCCGGAGCCGGCCGGGCGGCCGCCGGTGGTGTCGGCGGTGTCGGTGGTGGTCACGTGCGGGTCCTCTGTTCCTGGGTGCGGGGGTGCGGGGGTGCGGGGGTGCGGGGGTGCGGGGGTGCGAGGAGTGCGGGGATTGTGGGAGTGCCGGCGGCTGGGGAGGCCTGGGCGCCGAGGGTGTGGCGTATCAGGGCGGGTCCGCTCAGGGCCGTGGGAGGAACTGCTCCGCGGCGGCCAGATAGCCGGCGAGCAGGGCGTGGGCGACGTCCCGTACCCGTTCGTCGGGCGGCAGGAAGGTCGGGGAGTGCAGTTGCTCGGTGCCGCCGTGCGTCCCCACGAACAGCATCAGCGCGGGCATCCGCTCGGAGAAGTACGAGAAGTCGTCCGCGCCCGCGGACCGCAGGTCGGCGGCGACCTTCAGGCCGAGTGAGGCGAGCAGCGGCCGGGTCGCGGCGGTCAGCGTCGCGTCGTTGTCGAGTACCGGCTCCCCGCGGGTGATCCGGACGTCCGCGGTGCAGCCGTAGGCCCGGGCCACCGACTCGGCGGTCTCCACCAGCCGTTCATGGAGGGCCTCGCGGTCGGCCGTACGCATCGCGCGAAGGGTGCCGCGGGCCTCGGCGGAGCCGGGGACCACGTTCGCCGCGGTCCCGGCGGTGAGCGTGGTGACGCTCAGCACGACGGAGGACATCGGGTCGATCCCGCGGCTCACCAGGCTCTGGAGGGCGACCACGACATGGGCGAGGGTGACGACGGGGTCGCGGGTGAGGTGCGGGTAGGCCGCGTGGCCGCCGCGGCCCCGGACGGTCACGGTGAACTCGTCCGCCGAGGCGTTGACGCCACCGGGGGTACAGGCGACGGTGCCCGCCACGAGCAGCGGCTGGACATGCGCCCCGATAGCCGCCCGGCACTGCTCCCGTTCGAGGATCCCGTCCTCGGTGACGTCCTGTGCGCCGGAGGGGTAGGTCTCCTCGCGGGGCTGCAGCACGGCGAGCAGCGGGGCCGGGCCGCCGAGCCGGTCCACGGCCCGTGCGAGGGCGACCAGTGCCGCCAGGTGCACATCATGACCGCAGGCGTGCATCACACCGGGGTGCTGCGACGCCCAGGGCACACCGGTCTCCTCGTGCACCGCCAGGGCGTCGAGTTCACCGCGGACGGCGATGGCCGGACCGCTGCCGCCCACGCGGACCACGGCTCCGGTGCCGGCGACCTCGGCAGCGGCGTGCCGGCCGGGCAGCGCGGCGAGCACCAGCTCACGGGCCGCGGCCTCGTCGCCGGACAGACAGGGCCGGGCATGGAGCTGACGGCGCAGCTCGACGGCGTCGTCCAGCTCCCGTTCGAGCTGCGCCGCGAGGGCGGTGAGGGTGTCGTCGAGGCTCATGCACCGCCCTCCAGACCGTAGACCCGGCGGGCGTTGTCGTGTCCGATCATGCGGGCCACCCGGATCGCCTCATCGAGGTCCCATTCGCCGCTGTCGACCCACGGCGCCATCGCCCGCAGCATGCCGCGGCGCCACAACAGCGCGCCTAGATGGTGCAGTTCGGGCGGTCCCCAGGCGTCGCTGGAGAAGAGGATCTTGGCGAACGGGGCCAGCTCCAGCGATTCGGCCACCACGGCGTCGGAGCGCACTCCGGTGTAGTTCACACCGAGCCCGACATCGAAGAAGACATGCGGGAAGACCTGCGCCAGATAGCCGGCGTTGCGGTGGAAGGGGTAGCAGTGCAACAGCAGCAGGTCGACCCCGTGCGGCTGCACGCTCCTGAGGAACCGGGTGAGCAACAGCGGGTCGCAGCGGTGCAGTTCCACGTCCGGATCGCCGTACCCGGCGTGCAGCTGGAGGGGCAGTCCCCGGTCGACTCCGGACCACAGGACGAAGCGGAGCAGCACCGGGTCGGTGACCCGTACGGTCCCGGTGCGCTCACACTCGGCCAGCCATCGCCCGGCCGCGGCGGCCACCTCGCCGTCGCCCGGCCGCCCGGGGTCGAAGTCGAAGCCGAACCGGTAGGCGACGATGCTCTTGAGGCCGACCGCGTCGACGGTCCGCGCGGCGAGGGTCTCGCGGAACCGCTCGGGCAGATCCGCCGCGGCCACACCGCTGCGGGCCACGTCCTCCAGCACGGACTCCAGCCGCACGATCTCGTCGACGGGGCGTCCGGAGGCGCCGGCCATGCCGTCGGTGCCGAGGATCTCCGCGCCCCCGTAGCCGGTCTCCAGCAGGTAGTGGGCGATGCCGGACGCCGCGAGCAGTCTGCGGGTGACCTCCGCCGCTCCCAGTTCCCGGCGCCTGGTGAGATAGGCGTCCGGTGCGGTGTGCGCGGCGAGGCCGAGGACCGGGGCGCACCAGCGCCGCACCGCGAAGCCGAGCTGCGAGTCGAACTGGGTCATCCACGGCGGGACCGGGCGGTCGGACTCGGTGAGCATCAGCTCCAGTCCGGCGCGGTCGACGTCATCGCGGAGCGCGCCGTGGACATGGTGGTCCACGAGCGGCAGTTCCGCGATCGCCGCGGCCAGGGCATCAGTAGACATCGGCGACCTTCCGGATGCGTGCGGTGTCGTCCAGCCCGGCCAGCTGCGCGAGCTCGGACCGCTTGACGGACAGCTGGGTGGCGAGCAGCCGCGGGTCGAACCACGACCGCACGACCTCGTCCGATTCGAGCGCGTGCAGGGCCTCTTCGAGGGAGGAGGGGAGAGCGGGGACACCGTCGAGCACCGAGGCGTCGGTGTCCTCCGGCCACACCGTGGGCTCGTCGTAGTCGCGTACCAGTCCTTCCAGCCCGGCGCGGAGGAGGACGCCCAGGGCGAGCCAGGGGTTGGCGGTGGCGTCCGCCGCGCGGTACTCCAGGTGGAACTGCCCGGCGGCGTCGCCCCCGGCGAGCTGCGTCGTGGGGCAGATCCGCAGCAGCGACTCGCGGTTGCGCTCGGCCAGGAAGATCCCTCCGGCGCTCCAGCGATGGGGGGTGAGCCGGAGGAAGGAGACCGGGCTCGGTGCCGTCCAGGCGGTCAGGGCCGGGGTATGGCGCAGGATGCCGGCGGAGAACCGGGCGCCAAGCGCCGAGAGACGGCCCGGCCGTGCGGGGTCGAAGAGGAGCGGACGGCCCTCGGCGTCCTGCAGGCTCAGATGGACGTGGACCCCGTTGCCCACCCCGTCGGGTGCGAGGAGGGGCGCGAAGCTGACCGGCAGACCACGACGGCGGGCCAGGTCGCGCACCAGCTCCTTGAGCAGTACGGCGCGGTCGGCGGCGGACCTCGCGGTACCGGGGCGCAGGGTGATCTCGAACTGGCCGTCCCCGTATTCCGGGAGCCAGTTCTCCGGCTGCAGCCCGGCCCGCTCCAGGAGCCGTACGAGGTCCGAGCCGAAGGGCTCCGCCTGCCGGAAGCGCTGCAGCGAGAACGGCGGGCTCGCCGGCAGTCCGCCGAGCACGAATTCGTGCTCGATCGCGGCGACCACCTCAACCCCGGTGCGCTCCCGCAGCTCCTCGACCGCGTTGCGGAGGAAGGTACGCGGACAGCAGGGCCAGGGTTCCCCGTCGGGCAGGGTCTGGTCGGCGAGGTAGAGCCGGAGGGCGGGCGCGTCCCCGTCTGCCGGGATGTCGACCCCGGTGGCCGGATCGGGGACCAGCCGCAGGTCGCCCCGCGAACCGAAGACGTTGTCGGGCGCGATCGGGCCGAACGCGGAGATCGCGAGATCGGCCGGGACCCATCCGGTGCCGGAGCGCAGCGCGGAGCCCTGGTCCGAGGAGGGCACGGCCCGCCCCCGTACCTGCCCGGCCAGATCACAGGTGGCGACGAAGACGGTGGCGGCGTCGGTCATCGGGGGTTCCTCGGGTGCGGCGCGGAGGGCGGGGGAGGGGCCGGGAACGGTGGCGGGACCGAGGAGTCCCGGCTCCGTCCCCGTCGCGTGCACCAGGGTCATGCGGGCACCTTTCGGTTCGGGTCGGTCGGGGGCGCGTCGGTGACCAGCTCGCCGGTCAGCCGGGCGCCGATGCGCCGGGTGAGGGCGGGCGCGAAGAGGACGACCGCGCCTCCGGCCAGGCACCAGGCTGCGGCGATCCAGGGGAAGTAGGTGTACGGCGCACTCTGGCCGGTCGACTGCTGGAGGAAGACGAAGCCCAGATAGCCCAGCCCGGCGACCGGCACCACCAGCTCGTAGCGGGGGATGCGGCCCCGGCCGGAGACCGTGAAGACGATCACCCCGACCCCGGCGACCGCATACGCGACCAAGAGGCACAGCACGCCGAGGGTGGCGTACCAGTAGTACGTGTCGAAGGCGGCGGCGCCGGTGCCGTACATCACGGCGGTCAGTGCCGCAGCAACGGCGCCGCACAGCCGCAGTGCCGTGGTCGGGGCACCGGTGACGGGGTGGGTGCGGGCGAGGGCGCGCGGCCCGAAGCCGTCCCGGGCCAGCGCCTGGACCATACGGGCGGCCGCCGCCGAGGAGGACAGCGCGGCGGCGAAGGCGGAGGCGACCGCGGTGAAGGCGATGACGAGCGCGAACCAGGTGCCGATGTACTGCCCGGAGAGCGTCGAGAGGGCCGACTCCGCCGCGCCGAACTCGCTCACCCCCTGGGCGTCGGTGCCGAAGCCGATGGTCTGGGCGAACATCATCAGGACGTAGAGGCAGCCGGTCAGCAGCACGCTGCCGGCCAGCGCGCGAGGGATGTTGCGCCGGGGGTCGTCGGTCTCCTCACCCAGCGACGCGCAGGCCTCGAACCCGGCCCAGGAGAGGAAAGCGAAGACGGTGGCCGTCATGACCGCGCTGTAGGTGGTGCCGCCGGCGGTGAACACCGAGAGGTCGAGACTCTGGTGCCGGGGTGCCGATCCCGTGCTGGCCCGCCCCATGATGACGGCGGCGAGCACCAGCATGGCGAGGATGCCGATGCCCTCCACGATCAGCAGGGTGCGGGCGGTGGTGCGGCCGTCCCGGGAGTTGAGCGCGGTGACGCCGACGGCCGCGAGGAGCGCGACGGCCACCCAGGGCCCGGTGGACCGGACGCCCGTCGCGTGCAGGAACGCCTGGGCGAAGACACCGGTCGCGGCGAGGGTGCAGACGAGAAAGGCGAGATAGGTGCCCAGCAGGGCGAAGCCGCCGAAGAATCCAGCGCGGGGGCCGATCGTGGCGCCGGCCAGGGCGTAGACGGAACCGGCCTGGTGGAAGTGCTGGGTCAGCCGCCAGAAGCCGTACGCGACCAGGCCGACACCGAGCAGCCCGAGCAGGAAGACGAGGGGGACGGCCTTGCCGACCGTGGCGGCCACGCCGGCCCCGTTGAGGCTCATGGCGAGCGTCGGCCCCATGAGGCCGACGGAGAGAGTAAGCGCTTCCCACAAGCGCAGCTTGCGTGTTCGAGGGGGATTCGACACAGGGCGCTCCGAGGAGGAGACGGGGCTGCGTCCACAGCAGCCCGAGTCCCGTCATGAAACATACGTTCCAGGAGGTGCGTCAATGGGTGTGCATGAAATATTCATTTCATGGGCGTCATTCCATGGTGCGGTCGCCCGACGCCTCCTCCGCGGCCCTCATCCGCTCCTCCGCCGCCGTTCCCAGGCGTACGTGCACCGCGGCCACCAGCGTCTCCACCACCGCCACGGGCGCCACGATGCTGTCGAACGGGCTGGGGGCCTCGACCCGCACGGGCAGCACGACATCGGCGAACTCGGCCACGGGGGACAGCCATGGATCGGTGAACAGCACGACCCGCGCCCCGCGCTCATGCGCATAGCGGGCGAGCTCCACCGTGTCGCGCTGATAGCGCCGGAAGTCGAAGACCACACACACCTCCCGCCGGCCGAGATCCACCCGGAAGCCGCCGTCCCCGCCGGGGGCCGGTATGTGCACCTGGGTGCCCGGCCGCAGCAGCCGCAGATGCAGATCCAGGTACTCGGCCAGAAGACGGGAGAACCGCCCGCCGAAGCTCACGATCCGCCGCGCCGGGTCACAGATCAGCTCGACGGCCCGGTCGAACTCCTGCTCCGGCAGCGCGGCGAAGGTGTGGCTCAAGGCCCCCCGGCCGACCTCCGCCGCCGCCTCGACCAGGTCCGAGGTCGGCGAGCTCTCGCTGACCACCGGCCGCAGGGTCAGCGGCGAGGCCCGGCGCGCCTGCACCTCGTCGCGCAGTGACTGCTGGAACTGCCGGTAGCCCTCGAAGCCGAGCCGGGCGACGAAGCGGACCACGGTCGGCGGGCTCACCCCTGCCCGGCCGGCCAGTCCGGATGTCGACTCCAGGCCCGCCGCGGGGTAGTGCGCCATCAGCGCGCGGGCGATCTTGAGCTCCGCGGGCGACAGGGAGCCCTGGACCCGGCGCAGCCGCTCGGCCACCGTCATCCCCAACTCCTGGCCCGCGTCCGGGTCGTCCCCGCCCGCGGCCGACGGCTCACCGTGATCTCCTGGCCGACCATCCATCCGACTGCCTCTCCACTGGGTGACCACATGACACCACACCGTGCCGGGACACCCGCACCGTCGCACGGCGGCGGCAGAAACGCCGTGGCGCCGCGGCTCCGGAACGGAACCGCGGCACCACGGGGACGCGCGCCGGGCCCGCTCAGACCAGCAGCTCGTACGCGGGCAGCGTCAGGAACTCCGCGTAGTCCGCGTCCAGCGCGACCTTGAGCAGCAGGTCATGGGCCTGCTGCCACTTACCCGAGGTGAAGGCGTCCTCGCCGGCCTCGGCGCGGATGGCGGCCAGTTGCTCCGCGGCGACCGAGCGCACCAGGTCCGCGGTGGCCTTCTCGCCGTTCTCGAAGACGACACCGGCGTCGACCCACTGCCAGATCTGGGAGCGGGAGATCTCGGCGGTCGCGGCGTCCTCCATGAGGCCGAAGATGGCGACGGCACCCAGTCCGCGCAGCCAGGCCTCGATATAGCGGGTGCCGACCTGGACCGCGTCGATCAGGCCCTGGTAGGTGGGCTTGGCGTCGAGGGAGTCGATGGCGATGAGATCGGCGGCCGACACCGAGACGTCCTCGCGCAGGCGGTCCTTCTGGTTCGGCCGGTCGCCGAGGACCGCGTCGAAGGACGCACGGGCGACCGGGACCAGGTCGGGGTGGGCGACCCAGGAGCCGTCGAAGCCGTCGCTGGCCTCCCGGTCCTTGTCGTTCTTGACCTTGGCGAGCGCCGTCTCGTTGGCCTCCGGGTCCCTGCGGTTGGGGATGAAGGCCGCCATACCGCCGATGGCGTGCGCACCGCGCTTGTGGCAGGTACGGACGAGGAGTTCGGTGTAGGCGCGCATGAACGGGGCTGTCATCGTGACCGCGTTGCGGTCCGGGAGGACGAACTTGGCGCCGCCGTCACGGAAGTTCTTGACGATGGAGAAGAGGTAGTCCCAGCGGCCGGCGTTCAGGCCCGAGGCGTGGTCGCGCAGCTCGTAGAGGATCTCCTCCATCTCGTACGCGGCGGTGATGGTCTCGATGAGGACGGTGGCGCGCACCGTGCCCTGGGGAATGCCGACGTAGTCCTGGGCGAAGACGAAGATCTCGTTCCAGAGGCGGGCCTCCAGGTACGACTCGGTCTTCGGCAGGTAGAAGTACGGGCCCTTGCCGAGGGCCAGGAGGCGCTTGGCGTTGTGGAAGAAGTACAGCCCGAAGTCCACCAGCGCACCGGGCACCGGCCGCCCCTCGAACTGCAGATGACGCTCTTCGAGGTGCCAGCCGCGCGGCCGCATCACGACGGTGGCGAGCTCCTCGGCGGGCTTGAGGGCGTACGACTTGCCGGACGCGGCGTCGGTGAAGTCGATCCGGCGCTCATAGGCGTCGATCAGATTGAGCTGACCGCAGACGACGTTCTCCCAGGTCGGGGCGGAGGCGTCCTCGAAGTCGGCGAGCCAGACCCTGGCACCCGAGTTGAGCGCGTTGATGGTCATCTTGCGGTCGGTGGGGCCGGTGATCTCCACCCGGCGGTCATTGAGGGCCGCGGGCGCCTCGGCCACCTTCCAGCTGTCGTCCGCGCGGACGGCCGCGGTCTCGGGCAGGAAGTCCAGCGAGCTGGTCCGGGCGATCTCGGCGCGGCGCTCGGTGCGGCGGGCGAGCAGCTCGTCGCGGCGCGGGGTGAACCGGCGGTGCAGCTCGGCGACGAAGGTGAGCGCGGCGTCGGTGAGGACCTCGCCCTGCCGTTCGGGGGTGTGCGCGGGATCGACTTCGGCGATGGCCAGCGGGGACGGCGCTGGTGCGGACATGAGCTGTCACTCCATTCAGCGGCGGTGCCCGGCGGCCGCCGGGACACCGGGCGGCACGGGGTGCCGCGGGCTCCCGGATACGGTCGCGGGCGCCGACTGGGGTTCAGGGCGCTTCTGACCAGTGGAGACTAGTTTCCTTATCGCGGAACTTCAATGGTTTGTTGATGTCGAGATTCTCAGGGTCGACAGAAGCGGTGATCGAATGGCTCTCGGTGCCACGCCGGTCACTCTGCATTACTTCCACCCCGGGCCCGGAGGCCGCCGGCCGGCGCCCGCTCTCACTCCAGACGGTGAAGATCCTCCGGCGTGTCGATGTCGTACGGCTCGGCGATGTCGGAGCAGTCGACGAGAGTGACGGCGTCCGCATGCCGCCGCAGGTAGTCGCGTGCGCCGCGGTCGCCCGCCGCGGTCGCCGCGATGTCCGCCCAGCGGTCGGCGCCGAAGAGCACCGGGTGGCCGCGCCGGCCGTCGTACGCCGCGGAGACCAGCGAGGTGCGGCCGCCGTACGCCGTCACCACCCGGCTCACCGCCGCGGCACCGATGCCCGGCTGGTCCACCAGGGACACCACCACGGCATCCGCCCCGGACTCCGCCAGTGCGGCCAGCCCCATCCGCAGCGAAGAGCCCATGCCCTGGGCCCAGTCCGGGTTCTCCGAGATGCCGTACGCCGCGAGCCCGGCCCGTTCGCGCACGGCAGCGGCGGCCGCGCCCAGCACGATGTGTACGGGGTCGCAGCCGCCGTCCCGCAGGGCCCGTGCGGCGTGCTCGACCAGCGGCCGTCCCCGGTGGTCGAGCAGCGCCTTGGGTCGTCCCCCCAGTCGCCGCCCACCGCCCGCGGCGAGCAGCAGACCGGCCACCCTCCCCTCGGGCCGCCCGGCGTTCCGCACCCCCTCAGGGGTGTCCGGCCGGGCCCGGCGCGACTGTTCTCGTGGGTCTCTCGGGTCTCTCGGTGCTGTCGGTCCCATGGGGACTGCTTACCTCATGGCGCCGTGCCCCGTGGCTTGTTGGGGCGGGGCCGGCCGGGTCAGGCCGCGTCACCGGCGGCCCGTGGCCGGGGGATGTGCGGTCGGAACCGGTCGCGCAGATGGTGCGTGCGTTCCTCCGCCCGCCGGCGCTCGGCGACGTAGCGGTCTATGTGCTCCATCGTGATTTCCGATGCGTCGGACAGGCCGTACGCGCGGCAGATGAGTTGTACGACGCTGACGCGGTGAGGGTTCGAGCCGGTGTCGGGGCCGGAGTTGGGGTCCATGGCATTCTCCGATCCAGTGATATGCCGGATATTTCCTTGAAAGGGAGAATGCTCCAACGTGTCGCGCCCTACGCATCGGATCACGTGTGCCCACACCAAAGGGTGCCCGGGGGAACGTATGTGCCGACGCCTCATCAGGCCATTTATGGGCACCGCGCGGCAGGGCCGTTTCCGGGTGGTCCCGGCCGCCAAAACCCGTCGCGAAACCGGCCCTTCGGACAAGGCGCCCCGTTCGTCCACCGGCGATGTGAGGGTGTGACGCCTGGCCGGATATGGTTCTGCCCCGTTGCGGACATCATGGCTGTCATGCCGAAGTGGCGGGCCTTTTTGAGTCGGGGGACGTAGTAGTGGTGAACAGTGCGGGCGGGTCCGGAATATTCCAGCCACTGGAAGGTGACGATCCGCGGGTGATCGCGGGCTATCGCCTTACGGCGCGGCTCGGGTCCGGTGGCATGGGCAAGGTCTATCTCTCCTACACGCCCGGCGGGCGGCCGGTGGCCATCAAGGTGATCCGCCCCGAGTTCAGTGAGGACGCGGAGTTCCGCCGCCGCTTCAAGCAGGAGGTGCAGTCCGCGCAGCGCGTACAGGGCCTGTTCACCGCGCCGGTCATCGACAGCGACGCCGAAGGCCCCAGCCCCTGGCTCGCCACCGCGTACGTTCCCGGCCCCTCGCTCGCGGCGGCGGTCGCCGGACACGGCAAGCTGCCCGTGCCGACCGTGCTGCTGCTGGTCGCCGGGATCGCCGAGGCCCTGCAGGTCATCCATGGCGCGGGCATCGTGCACCGCGATCTGAAGCCGTCCAATGTGCTGCTGGCCGCCGACGGCCCGCGCGTCATCGACTTCGGTATCGCCCGCGCCGCCGACGCCACGTCCCTGACCAGCAGCGGCGTCACCGTCGGCACCCCCACCTTCATGGCGCCCGAACAGGCCGCGGGCAGCACCATCAGCCCCGCCACCGATGTCTTCGCGCTCGGCCAGGTCGCCGCCTACGCGGCCATCGGCACCCCGGCGTTCGGTGAGGGCACCTCGCACGGAGTGCTCTACCGCATCGTCCACGAAGAGCCGGATCTGACCGGACTCCCCGACGAACTACGGGAATTGGTCACCCGCTGCCTGTCCAAGGAGGCGACGGACCGGCCGTCCGTCGCCGAGGTGATCGCACTGTGCGGTGCGGCTTCCGGACAGACGCAGCTGCGCCGCCCCGAGGAATGGCTGCCCACCGCCGTCGCCGCCGACATCACCACGCGCGCTGCCGCGCCCGCGCCCGCCCAGACGCCGCCGCCCCCGCTGGAGGCGCCCACCGCGGGCGCTCCGGCCCAGCCGCCGAATCCGCCTGCCCCGTCGCCGGTCCAGCCGGTCCAGCCGGCGCAGCCGCCGGTCCCGCCCACGGCGCCGGTCGCGCCGGTGCCGACCGAGCTGAACCACCCGCAGACCCCGCCGCCCGGGTTCGGTCCGGCGGCCTATGCGCCGACCGCCGCCGGGACCGGCGCCCCGGTGACCACGGGGCCGACCGCCGCCGTGCCGACCGCCGCCATACCGACGGCCACCGGCCCGGCGGCGACCGGCCCGACCGCCGCCGTGCCTGCCCCGCAGCCGCCGAAGAAGAAGCGCAAGGGGCTGATCGCGGCCCTGGTGCTGGTCTGTCTGCTGGCCTTCGCGGGCGCCGGCGGTGCCCTCGTCTACACCGTCATGAAGGGCGACGGCCAGAAGAAGTCGGACCAGGCCGGCGACGACAGCAAGACGGCGAACAGCGACTCCTCGCCGACGCCCGCCGCCGACCCGACCGCGAGCCCCGGCGACGGCGGGAGCGACGCCCCGGCCACCCCCGCGCAGGACCCGGACCCGGTCGACTACAAGACCGTCAACCTGCCCGACGACTACCACATTTCGCTGTCCGACGAGCCGGTCCATCCGACCAACTCCGACAGCGACACGGACGTCGACTTCTCGTACACGGACAACACCTACACGGACGACGAGGTCGACACCGAGACCGGCAAGCTGGTGCTGCTCAAGCCCGGCCAGGAGGGCACGCTCGCCACCTGCCGCAGCGAGACCCGGTTCACCGACACCATCCTGACCAAGCAGCTCTCCAAGGGCGCGCAGATGTGCCTCACCACCAAGTACGGCCATGTCGCGCTGATCACCTTCAAGGGCTACGCGCCGAAGTCGGACCCCAGCAGCTACATGACCGTTGACGTCCGGGTGTGGCGCAACGCGGTGGAGCCCGAGCAGAATTCCTGAGGCGGGCTTGCGGCTTGCCGCACCTGGCCGGGCAGGGGGCGCCCTGCCCGGCCCTCGGGGCCGGGGGGTGGGCGGCGGGGAAAAATACAGAGGCGTCAGCCCTGGCCAGGCCACCCGGATTCACTCAGTGATCCGGTTTTTTCGCTCTCCGTATGGCGCGATCAGCGCAGAGTGGCGTTAACTGGCCCGCATTGTGGAACGGGCAACGGCTTTGGAGGACGCCGTCGTTGTGGAACAGCTGCAGAGGGACAGACGAGTGACCGGGGTCGAGGGTGACCCACGGGTCCAGGAATTGCGCGGGGCAGTGTCCCGGCTGCGCCGCCAACTGGCCGTACTTCCAGGGGAATTACCGGATCGGGTGGCCGCCGACGACGAGCTGGCCGCACTGGACGCGATGGTGAGCCACGGGATGCCCGAGGTGCCCCGGCTGCGCCGTTCGCTCCTGCTGATTGCCGGGGCGGTCGGATCGGTGAGTGCCCTGTCACCCGCGCTGGCAGAGGTGCGCGAGGGCATCGACCGTTTCGGCGAGCTGCCGCGCGCCCGCTGATCGCCCCCGCGCAGCCCGGACCGGAGTCCGGACCCGAGTCCGGTGCGCCGGTGTGCTGCGCCGGCTCGCGGACCGGTGGTGTGCGCCGCGGCAGCCGTGCGCGGACCGGCGCGCCCCACGCCCCCTGCCGGGGCCCGCACCGGGCCTGCCGGGCCCCGCTACGCCGGCGCCTGGTTCGCGAGCGCCACCGACAGCTGCGCCGCGACGTCCTGCAGCACCGGCACGATCTTGTCCGTCGAGGCCTCGGTCACCCGGCCGGTCGGGCCGGAGATGGAGATGGCCGCCGAGGTGGGGGAGTTGGGTACCGGCACCGCCAGGCAGCGGACGCCGATCTCCTGCTCGTTGTCGTCGACCGCGTAGCCGAGGCGGCGGACGTCGGCGAGCGCTTCCAGGAAACGGTCCGGGTCGGTGATCGTCTTCTCGGTCGCGGCGGGCATGCCCGTACGGCCGAGCAGCGCGCGGACCTCCTCCGGGGGGTGGTTGGACAGCAGGGCCTTGCCGACGCCGGTGGAGTGCGGCAGCACCCGGCGCCCGACCTCGGTGAACATCCGTACCGCATGCCGGGACGGGACCTGGGCGACATAGACGATCTCGTCGCCGTCGAGCAGCGCCATGTTGGCGGTCTCGCCGGTCTCCTCGACCAGACGGGCCAGGAACGGGCGGGCCCAGGTGCCCAGCAGCCGTGAGGAGCTCTCGCCGAGCCGGATCAGCCGGGGGCCCAGCGCATAGCGGCGGTTGGGCTGCTGGCGGACGTAGCCGCAGGCGACGAGCGTGCGCATCAGGCGGTGGATGGTGGGGAGCGGCAGCCCGCTGCTGGTGGAGAGCTCGCTCAGGCCGACCTCGCCACCGGCGTCGGCCATCCGCTCCAGCAGGTCGAAGGCGCGCTCGAGGGACTGGACGCCGCCGCTGGCGCCTGGCTTGGCTTCGGCGGCGGAGGTGCTGGCGCTGGACGGCGGCACGGAGCGTTCCTTTCGGGGCGGGGCAGATCGGTCTCGGCTGGCACGTGCGGGCGCCGGGCCCGACCGGAGAAGCCTACCGGTCCCCCTACGTTGGCACACGGACTCTCGCACACTCGTTCCCGCCGGTCAGGCCTGCTTTGTCCCACGGACTGGACCCGCCGGGCACACACCTAGCCGCGATCTCTTGACGGTGCCAGTGGCCATAGCTACGTTCTGCTGCGCGAAACATACTGTCCATTCTGTGGAATCCTCCAAATCGCTGGAGCGTCATGCGCCTTCTCGTCATGAACCCGAACACCACGGCTTCCATGACCGCTTCGATCCGCGCCACCGCCGCCGCAGCCGCCGCCCCGGGCACCGAGATCGTCGCCACCGAACCCCTGTGGGGGCCGGAGTCGATCGAGGGCCACTTCGAGGGCTATCTCAGCGCCGCGGCCGTCCTGGACCGGCTCGCCACCCTCGACCTGGCCTTTGACGCGCTGGTCATGGCCGGATTCGGCGAACCGGGCCGGGAGGGCGCCCAGGAGCTGCTGGATGTACCCGTACTGGACATCACCGAGAGCGCCGCCCAGATGGCGATGATGCTCGGCCACGCCTACGGCATCGTCACCACCCTCGACCGTGCCGTACCGCAGATCCGGGACCGGCTGCTGACCGCCGGACTGCTGCAGCGCTGCGCCGCGGTCCGGGGCACCGGACTCGGCGTCCTGGAGCTGGAGGAGGACGCGGAGCGCACCGTCGAGTTGATCATCGAGACCGCTCGTGATGCCGTCCGGGCCGGCGCCGAGGTGATCTGCCTGGGCTGCGGCGGGATGGCCGGGCTCCAGGAGAAGGTCGCCGCAGCACTCGGAGTGCCGGTGGTGGACGGCGTCGCCGCGGCGGTGAAGTTCGCGGAGGCGGTCGTCGGCCTCGGGCTGACCACCAGTACGGGGCGCAGTTTCGCGCCGCCCCGCCCGAAGGTCATCGGCTCCTGGCCGTTGAGCGCCCATCTGTCCCCGGGAGGCGTTCAGGGCTCCCCGCGGCACACTGAATTTTCCGCACAGACATCAGGCATCTGACAACTGACCCCCGTATGCTCCACCCAACTGCCTGGGAGGACTCGTGACCACATCCCCGAAGGCCCCGCAGCCGGATCCGCGCCTCTTCAACGAGGACCTCGCGCCCGCCCCCGAGCGCAAATGGGGCACGTACAGCATCTTTGCGCTGTGGATGTCCGACACCCACGCGATCAGCAATTACGCCTTCGCCTCCAGCCTGTTCGTGCTGGGCCTGCCGGCCTGGGAGGTGTTCGTCGCGCTGCTGGCCGGCATCTCGATCGTCTACTGGCTGATGAACCGCATGGGGCACGCCGGGCACCGGACCGGGGTGCCCTATCCGGTGCTCGCCCGGGCGAGCTGGGGCGTCTACGGCGCCAACATCCCCGCGCTGCTGCGCGCGGTCATGGCCGTGGCCTGGTACGGCATCCAGACCTGGCTGGCCTCGACGGCCGTGGTCCTGCTGACCCTGCAGCTCGCGCCGGGCCTGGAGGTCTATCACCACAACTCGGTGCTGGGGCTGTCCACCCTGGGCTGGATCGCGTTCCTGGTGATGTGGGGGCTGCAGGCCGTCCTGCTGACCCGCGGGATGGAGTTCATCCGCAAGGTCCAGGATTTCGCGACCGGCCCGGTGGTCTGGCTCGTGGTGCTCGCGCTCGCGGTGTACCTGGTCGTCAAGGCCGGCGGTGACATCTCGCTGACCCGCAGTCTCACCGGCCTCAGCGGCTCCGCGCAGCTCGAACAGAGCCTCATTGCGGTCAGTCTGACCGTGGCCACCTTTCTGACCCTGGTTCTCAACTACGCGGACTTCGCCCGCTTCACGCCCGACCACCGCTCCTACCGGCGCGGCAATCTGATCGGACTGCCGGTGAACTTCACCGCCTTCGCGATGGTCGCCGTGCTGGTCACTGCGGGCACGATCGCCGTCTTCGGTGAGGCGATCTACGACCCGGTGAAGGTGATCCAGAAGATCGACAACCCGGTGGTCACCGTCGTCGGCGCGCTGTCCTTCATCGTCGCCACCATCGGCATCAATGTCGTCGCCAACTTCGTCTCGCCCGCCTACGACTTCGCCAATCTCGCGCCGAAGTATCTGAACTTCAAGCGCGGCGGCATGATCACCGCGGTGCTGGCCATCGTCGTCATGCCCTGGAAGCTGTACTCCTCGGCGCTGGTGATCCAGTACTTCCTGGGGGCCCTCGGTGCCTTCCTCGGGCCGCTGGTGGCGATTCTGCTCGTCGACTACTACCTGGTGCGCCGGGGCCGGATCGATGTCGATGCGCTGTTCTCGGCCGATGCCCGCGGCGCGTACTTCTACCGCCACGGCTACAACCCGAAGGCCGTGGTCGCCTTCCTGCCGGCCGCCGCGGTCTCCGCCGCGCTCGCTCTGGTCCCGGCCTTCGACGTGGTGGCGCCGTTCTCCTGGATCTTCGGGATGGGGCTCGCCGGCGTGCTCTACCTCCTGGTCTCGGGCCGGGACCGGTCCGCCGTGAGCGCCGCCCCGGTCCCGGACGAGATCATCCCGTCGCAGGTCAGCGCCGCTGTGAGCCCGGAGCCTGCGAGCTCCGAAGGGGCCGGGGCGGTCGTCGTGCCGATGCCGGCCGAGGGGTCTTGACGGGCCGGGGTCCGGAGTGAAGACTCATTCAACAGACTGTTGAAACCGCATATCGCCCCGGCGCGAAGGACGCGGTCCCGGTGCACGGCCCCTTCGGCGGCCGTGCACCCCACACGCCCTCACGCCACGATGAAAACAGCTACGAGGAGGGGACCGGGTGTCCGAAACAGAGCTGGTGCTGCGCTCCAGGCGTGTCGTCACCCCACAGGGGACGCGCGCCGCGTCCGTGGCCGTCAAGGACGGCAGGATCGCCGCGGTGCTGCCGTACGACGACCCGGCTCCGGCCGGGGCGCGGGTCGAGGACTTCGGTGACGACGTCCTGCTGCCCGGCCTCGTCGACACCCACGTCCACGTCAACGACCCCGGCCGCACCGAGTGGGAGGGCTTCTGGACCGCCACCCGCGCGGCCGCGGCCGGCGGTATCACCACCCTCGTGGACATGCCGCTCAACAGCCTCCCGCCCACCACCACGCCCGCCCACCTCGACACCAAGCGCGCGGTCGCCCGCAGCAAGGCACATATCGACGTCGGCTTCTGGGGCGGCGCCGTCCCCGGCAACGTCAAGGACCTGCGCCCACTGCACGACGCCGGGGTCTTCGGCTTCAAATGCTTTCTGTCGCCCTCCGGTGTGGACGAGTTCCCCGAGCTCGACCAGGAGCAACTGGCCGCCGCCCTCGGTGAGATCGCGGGCTTCGGCGGTCTGCTGATCGTGCACGCCGAGGACCCGGGCCACCTGGACGCGGCACCCGAGCCGCACGGCCCCAAGTACGCCGACTTCCTCGCCTCCCGCCCGCGCATCTCCGAGAACGACGCCATCGCCGGGCTGATCGCGCTCGCCCAGCGGCTCGATGCGCGGGTCCACGTCCTGCATCTGTCCTCCAGCGACGCGCTGCCGCTGATCGCCGCCGCCAAGCGCGCGGGCGTCCGGATCACCGTCGAGTCGTGCCCGCACTTCCTGACCCTGACCGCCGAGGAAATCCCGGACGGCGCAACGGAGTTCAAGTGCTGCCCGCCGATCCGCGAGGCCGCCAACCAGGACGCCCTGTGGGAGGGCCTGGCCGACGGCACCATCGACTGCATCGTCTCCGACCACTCGCCGTCCACCGCCGACCTCAAGACCGCGGACTTCGGCGCGGCCTGGGGCGGTATCTCCTCCCTCCAGCTCGGCCTGCCCGTCATCTGGACCGAGGCCCGCGAGCGCGGCCACACCCTCGACGACGTGGTGCGCTGGATGGCCACCGCGCCGGCGGCGCTGGCCGGCCTCGACCGGAAGGGCGCCATCGAGCCCGGCCGGGACGCGGACTTCGCGGTCCTCGCCCCCGACGAGACCTTCACCGTCGACCCGCAGGCCCTCCAGCACCGCAACAAGATCACCGCATACGCCGGGATGACCCTGTACGGCGTCGTACGGTCCACCTGGCTGCGCGGCCACCGGATCAACGACGGCACCACCCTCACCGGGCCCACCGGCGAGCTGCTCGAAAGGCCGCACCGCGCATGACCACCGCCGACCTTCCCCGCTACACGGCCGACCTTCCCCGCTACACCGGCGACGCCGCCCCGTACCCGGGCGGCGACCCGTACGCGGACTACCGCACCCCCGGCCCCGCCGGCTTCCCCTTCACCCACCTCCCCGACCTGGCCGACCGGCGGCTGGGTGCGGGCGTCATCGCGGCGAACGACGAGTTCTTCGCCGAGCGGGAGAACCTCCTCACGCCCGCGCCCGCCCACTTCGACCCCGAGGCCTTCGGCCACAAGGGCAAGATCATGGACGGCTGGGAGACCCGCAGACGGCGCGGCACCGACGGTGACCACCCGTTCCCGGCGGACGGGGACCACGACTGGGCGCTGATCCGGCTCGGCGCCCCCGGCGTGATCCACGGCATCGTCGTCGACACCGCCCACTTCCGTGGCAACTACCCGCAGTCGGTCAGTGTCGAGGCCGCCTGCGTCGAGGGCTCCCCGTCGCCGGCCGAACTCCTCGCCGGCGAGGTGACCTGGACGCCCCTCGTCCCGCGGACCGCCATCGGCGGCCACGCCGCCAACGGCTTCCTCGTCGATACCGGCCGCCGCTTCACCCATCTGCGCCTCAACCAGCATCCCGACGGCGGAGTCGCGCGCCTCCGGGTCCACGGAGAGGTCGTCCCGGCACCGGACTGGCTTGCCGCGCTGGGCACCTTCGATGTCGCCGCGCTGGAGAACGGCGGCCGGGTCGAGGACGCCTCGGACCGTTTCTACTCCTCGCCCACCCACACCATCCAGCCGGGCCGCTCCCGCAAGATGGACGACGGCTGGGAGACCCGGCGCCGCCGCGGCACCGGCAACGACTGGGTCCGCTACCGCCTCACCGAGCGGTCCGTGATCCGCGCGGTGGAGATCGACACCGGCTGCCTCAAGGGCAACTCGGCGGGCTGGGCGGCCCTGTTCGGCCGCGACGGCGAGCGCGGCGACTGGACCGAACTGCTGCCCCGCACCCGTCTGCAGCCCGACACCGTGCACCGCTTCCTCCTGGCCGACGCACCACCCGTCACCCACGTCCGGATCGACATCTTCCCCGACGGCGGCATCGCCCGGCTGCGCCTGCACGGCTCACTCACCGCGGACGGCATGCGCCGCCTGGGCGCGCGGCACGACGAGCTGAGCGGCTGACCACCACGAGTTGTGCGGCCGACCGCGATGGGCTGTGCGGCCGACCGCGACGGGCTGAGCGGCCGACCGCGACGAGCCCGGCGCGATTCTGGTGACCTGTCAGAACTGCGCCGGGACTGCGCCGGGACTGCGCCGGGACTGCGCCGGGACTGCGCCGAAATCGCGCCGGAACTGCGCCGGAATCGCGCCGGGCGGTCACCTCAGCCGGAGGGCAGCCGCGGCACCGGCCGAGGCATCCGCGCCCACGACCGGCTCACTCCGCGACGGAGTTCCAGAACATGAGCTCGTACGCCTGGAGGAGACGGCCGTAGCGATGCGCCGTGGCCGGCTGCGCCTGGCCGGTGTCGAGGCCGTGCTGTACCGCCTTGCGCGCCTTCTCGTCCACGGCCGGCGCCGGCTCGGCGAAGAACCCGAAGAAGTCACGGGCCGCTTCGGGAAAGCCGTAGTGGTCCCGCATCGCCGCCGCGACGATCGCGCAATAGCCGCCCCAGGCGGCGAAGTTGGCGGTCAGTGCGATCGCCACATCGGCCGGCTCGCCGCCCAGCGCGAGCCGCGCCGCGTAGGACGGGTACGCCTGACAGCCGGGCCGCGGCTGGTACTCCGCGATCTCCCGCCCGGTCAGCTCGCAGGCATCCGCCAGCCCGGCCAGCTGCTTCAGCGCCAGCGTCTCGCCCTGGGCGAGCAGATCGAAGAAGTCGGCGACGGGCGGGTCACCGTCCGCCCGCCGCGCCAGATGCTGGAAGCTGAGGCGGTCGGCGGCGATCACCTGGTGCTGTTCGAGGGCGAACGTGGCGAACACGGAGCGCGGTGCCGCACCCGCCTCGATCTGCGCGACCAGCTGGTTGGCGGCGGAGTCCGGGGCGAGTGCACGGACCGCGTCGTCCAGTACGGCGGACGCGGTCGGGCGGGGGGCATCGGGAGCGGTTCGGGCCATGGGTCGGTCTCCTCCGGGGCGAGGGCGGCGGCCAGCACCTCAGATTAGGGCGCAGGGCGGCGGCGGGGCAGATGGCGCGACGCCGCCGGGCGGAACACGGGGCGCCGCGACCGGGAAACGCGGCACACCGCCAGGCGTGCCGCGTCATCCATGCACCGGAGAGGGGGAAGGGCGGCCCCATTCCGTGCCGCGTCATCCGTGCACCGGGCAGTGAGACCGGGCGGCCCCACTCCCCGGTGCACAAGCACCCCTCAGTGCACCACCACCTCATTGACCACAGGGGCCGCCGCCCCGTCCCGCCACGTCAGCCGGACGCCCTCGACCGGGCCGTCACCCGCCGCGAGCCGCGTATAGGCGCCGGACAGCGTGCCGAGCGTGCGCCAGGCGCCGCCCGTACGGACCTCGACCTCCGCCGCCCCGGCCGGCGCGTCCTGCGGCCGCAGGACGACCACGGAATGCGCCGTACGGGGCGTGTCGGGTGCGAACTCCAGTGCTTCACCGGGCTGCGCCGCCCGCGCCGCGCGATAGACGGTCGCCGGATCACCGTCCGCCGCCGCCCGCAGCGCGCTGCCCTCCGCCGCGGGCGGGCCACCGGCCACCGTCACCGCTTCGGCCCCGGCCACCGCGAACTCCCGTACCACCAGCCAGTTGTCCTGCGCCTGGGTGGCCCGGGCGCGGACGTACCGGGCCCGGGCACCGGACGGCGGTTCGACGCGCACCTCGGCCTTCCCGTCGAACGCGGCCAGCCGCTGCCAGTTCTTGTGGTCCGACGAGTACTCCAGGACGCCGTGCCGCAGATAGTCCTCCGGACTGCCGCTCTTGCCCATCGCCAGGGTGACCGTGCCCAGCGGGCGCTCGGCCTGCAGATCCAGCGCCAGGAAGGAACCGGCCTTGGGCCCCGCGCCGCTCCAGAAGTACGTGGCGTCCGCACCATCGGTCATACGGGAGACCGCGTTGTCCTGGTAGACGGAGAGATCCGTCGATGCCTTGGGGCGGCCGGTGACCCCCAGCGCCCTGTCGTGCGCGGCCACCGCGTCCTCGACGAAGGTGTCCAGCACCCCGTCCGCCACCAGTACCGGAATCCTCTTCCCGGCCATGTCCACATAGGCGAACGACTTGGCAGTCCGCACCAACTCCGGTATCCGCTGCCGCAGTTGCCAGGCCCGCGGGCCGTCGCCCGCCCTGGTCGCCTCGATCAGCCGCAGCGCCGTACGCGCCGTGACTCCCCAGGCCCGGGTCGCGTCCAGCCACGGCTCGCTGTCCTGCACAAAGCCCCGGTCGGCGAGCCGGTCGCGCAGCACCGCCGGCGCGTCCTGCAGGTTCCGCAGCACCGCATCGAGCCGCCGCGCCTCGCCGTCCTTGCCGAACGCCTCGATGGCGGCCGCCAGTTCGGGCGCCTGCTGCGGGTTGAGCGACGAGGAGTAATGGGCGTCCGCGAAGGCCCGCAGCGCCCGTGCCGTACGGGCGTCGCCACCCGCCAGCTCCTCGATGGCCCCGCCCCAGGACGTCCGGGCGTCATACGCCGTGTCGTTCCACGCGAAGTCCGCGACCGTGTACAGCGCGAGCTTGGACGCCGCAGGCTGGATCATCGGATTCGCGGTGATCCCCGCCAGCTGCCCCGGCAGCCCCTTCTCCCGGCCGTTGAACGGCCCGAGCAGCAGCCGGTTGGTCACATAGTCATTGACCGGGTAGTTGTCCCACGTCAGGATCCGGTGCCCGAAGACCTCCCGGGCCTGCCGGGCCTGGGCGACGGTCATCGTGGGCGCGATCACCCCCACCCCCGTCCACTCCACCAGCACATCCTTGTCCAGCTGGGTGGCCAGCGCCTTCTTGTACGGCGACGGCTTCACGTCGTAGTACTCGGTCGGCACCATCTGCAGCGGCTCGGCGCCCGGATGCCGGGCGATGAACTCCTGGTTGACGCGGTTGAGCAGATGCGCCTGCGCGGCCCCCGCCGCCCCGCCGCCGGTCCCGAACCGGTCCTTGTCCGCCGCGCAGTTCCAGTCCGTGTAACTGATGTCGTCCAACGGCACCGCGAAGGTCCGCACACCGATGTCCCACAAGGTCTCGAACTTGGCGGTCAGCGCCCGGAGATCCGCGTCGGAGCTGTAGCAGACGGACAGCCCCGGCGAGAGCGCATAGGTGAACTCCACATGCCGCGCCCGCGCCCGGTCCACCAGTTCCTTGATCTGCGCCAGCTGCTCCGCGGGATACGGGTCCCGCCACTTCTCCCGCAGATAGGCATCGTCCTTCGGCGAGTACACATAGATGTTCATCTTGTGCGCACCGTAGAAGTCGAGCTGGTCGAGCCGGGCCCGGTGCGACCAAGGGGTGCCGTAGAACCCCTCGATGACGCCGCGCAGCGGGGTGCCCGGCCAGTCCCGTACGACGGTGCCCCGCACCTGGGCGCCCGGCCGCTCCCCGCGCGGCAGCAGTTGCCGCAGCGACTGCGCGGCGTAGTACGTGCCGGTGGCGTCGTTCCCGGCCAATGCGATCCGCCCCTTGCCGACGGCCAGCGCATAGCCCTCGGCGGGCAGCCCGCCGACGCCCCGCGCGCCCAGCTCCGCCAGTGCCCGCGTCGCGCCCGCACCGTCCACAAACACCGTCAACTGCGTGTCGCCCGGTGCCCGTTCGGCCCGTACGACCCGCTGCGCACCGGCGTCCTTCAGCGACTTCTCGACGACGGCCAGCGCCGGCGCATCGGCTCGCGGCCCGGCGACGACGGTCACGGACGGGGTGATGGTGACCCGGTCGGACCGGCTGTGGACGGACCGGGGCGTGGGGGATACGGACCGGGGCGTGGGGGATATGGCACGGGAGACGGCGCCTGCGGGACTGTCCCGGGCGCCGTCCCGCCCCGCCTTCCCTCCGACGCCCGGCGGCCCCGCCATGCCCGTCAGGGGGAGCACGGCCAGGGCCATGGCCAACGCGGTGGCCGCCGCGGTGCGCGTACGGTGCATCCTTCGGTCCTCCTCGGTGCAGCGAGGTTCTGGGGCGAGAGTCGTGGGACCTCTTCGCGCCAGCAGGCTTCACCTGGCCACCGCACCGGGGCAATGGACTTTCGGGCCGAAGGGATGGACGTTGCCGCCCCGCGGAGCACCCCGCCCACACCGGCGCCGCACCCCACCTCGCGGGATGCGCCCTACCGGGAGTTCGCGGCGATCACCACGAGACTCATCATCGCCAACAGCACATGTGTCGCGATGACATAGATGAACACCCGCACATATAGCCCGCGCGGCGGCTTGTTCTCGACGTACTTGCGCGCGGGCACCGCCTCGGACAGCGGTTCCGGCGACGGGGGAGTGGCAGGAATGGTCTGATCGGGCACGACGTGGGGTCCTTCCCTCAAGAACGGTGCCGAGGGCTCACAGCCCGCGGCGCCTCGTGTCGTCGCCGAGACACAGCTCGGCGGCCCCGCTCTGCAGCAGCGTGTGGACGAACAGCAGCTCCACCCCGCGCTGCGAGGCGGCGGCGATACGGTGCGGGGTCAGCGAGTCGAAGTGCGCCGCGTCCCCCGGTTCCAGTACCTGCACGGCCGCGCCGAGCGTCAGCCGCAGCCGCCCCTTGAGGACGTACAGCCACTCCTCGCCCGGATGCACCCGCACCAGATCGCCCTGCGCCCGCTGCGGCACCCGCACCCGTAGCGCCTGCATCGCCCGCCCGGCACCGCCCACGGTCCAGTACGTCCAGCCGCCGGCCTCCGACGCCTCCGCCCGCCCGGCCCGCACGACCGGGTCCCGCTCCGGAGCGGTCTCGCCGAGCAGCTCGGATACCGTGGTGCCATAGGTGCGGGCCAGCGCCAGCAGCATCGGCAGCGAGGGCTGGCGCTGACCGGTCTCCAGCCGCGACAGATGCGCAGGCGAGAGCCCCACCAGCCGGGCCGCGGTCTCCAGCGTGAGACCACTACGTCGCCGCAGGTCACGCAGGCGCGGCGCGACGGTGGACAGCTCATCCGGCGGACCGCCGGTGGGCTCGTCGGGGAGCTCGGTCATAACCCCGGTATAACGACCTTTCACCTCTGAGGCAAAAGATTTGCCTCAGAGGCAAAACGGCCCAGGGGTGAAATGCGCCCGCCGGCCTGCGCCCGACGACCTGCGCCCTGGGGCCGGCTCAGCCGGGCCGGAAGTGCTGGTTGATGTACTCGACGCGGTCCCACTGGACGTGTAGGCAAAAGGGGGTGGCGCTCGGGTGGCCGTGATATGCGGAAATTTGCGGCAGTTGGTGGGGTGGCCTTGTGAACTCAAGGAAAACTTCCGCCTGTTGGGATTGACAGGATCATGTCTACGCGCGTCATTCTGGAAGGCATGAGAATCCCCCCACGGATCACCAGGTTCGGCGCCGTTGGCGCCCTCGCTTCGGCCCTTCTCATCGGCGGTACCGCGGTCACCGCCACCCCTGCCGTCGCCACGACGCACGCGGCCACCTCGTACGCCACGACGGCGCATGTCGCGTCCGCGTACGTCCAGGACGTCGGCAAGGTCTGCTACTCCAAGCTGCCTTCGCAGGCCCACGACACCCTCGATCTGATCGAGAAGGGTGGGCCCTATCCGTATCCGAAGGACGGCACGGTCTTCGACAACCGGGAGGGCATCCTCCCGTCCCAGAGCACCGGCTACTACCACGAGTTCACCGTCGTCACTCCGGGCTCGCCCGACCGCGGTGCGCGGCGCATCGTGACCGGCGACAAGAAGGACGAGGACTACTACACCGCCGACCACTACAAGACGTTCGATCTCGTCGACCGCGGCTGCTGAGGCCGACGGGCCGACGGGCTTGACGGCGGCCGACGGGCTTGATGGCGGTCGACAGGCCTGACAGTCGACGGGCCGTGGCCAGCCGGCCGTCAGGACAACTGAACACCAGGGGTGGCGGGCCGACCGAGCCCGTGACCCGGAACCCGCGGCGGCCGGGGTGCACACGCACCCCGGCCGCCGCCGTGCTGTGCACCCGTGCCATCGGCCCGTGCTGTGCGCCCCCTCCCACCTCCCTCTTCTCCCCATTCTCGGCAGAAGGGGCGCACGGGGCGCACCCCCGAGGGAGGATTGTCAGTGGCTCCCGGTAGCGTTTCGGGGAAAACGAGGAGCGGGCGGGCATCAGCGGAAAAAGACCATGTGCGGTCAGCTGCTGCGGCACGCCCCGGAAAGTGCCGTATCCGCCGTAGGGCAGGCGAGGCGGCATGGAGCGTCACAGACAAGGAAGGACGGCGAACTGCCGTGTATCGCTGGGAAATCACCCGGGCCGCACTGGCGCAGCGTGTTTTCGCCATCGTCCGCAGCCGGACCTATGACGAGGCCAGCGCCACCGCCGACACGCTGCTGTCGGCGGGCATCACCAGCCTGGAGATATCCCTCACCACCCCTTTCGCCCTGGAAGCGGTCACCACGCTCACCCGGGAGCTGGGCGACGACGCCGTCATCGGCGCCGGCACGGTCCTTGACGCGGTATCGGCCCGGATGGCGGTCGACGCGGGTGCCCGTTTCCTGGTCTCGCCGAGCCTTGACGCCGAGGTCATCCGTACCGGCCACCGCTATGGCGTCCCGGTCTTCCCCGGGGTGTCGACGCCGACCGAGATAGTCCGCGGTCTGGAGCTCGGGGCGGACGCGCTCAAGCTGTTCCCCGCCTCGGCACACGACCCGTCCTGGCTGACGGAGGTCCGTGCCGCGCTGCCGCAGGTGCCGCTGCTGCCGACGGGCGGGGTGACGGTCGACAGCGCGCCGGAGTGGATTGCCGCGGGCGCCGTTGCCGTCGGTATGGGCGCGGCTCTCTCCGACGGTGACCGTGACACCGTCGCCAAGCGCGCCGCCGATCTCCTCATCCGGCTTGAGGAGGCCGCCCCGGACCGCCCGACGATCCGAGGCGCCGCGGACTTCTGAGCGGACTGAGGGGGCCGGTACGGAGGCTGAGGGCGGGCCCGGTACGGAGGCTGACGGCGGGGCCGGGGGCGAGGCTGACGGCGGGTCCGGGTCCGGGTCCGGGTCCGGGTCCGGGGACGAGGCGGACGGCGGGCCCGGGTGCAAGGCTGACGGTGGGTCGGTTCGCCGCCGCCCGGCCCCCGTCGGGCATCCCACTGCCCGGTCAGGGGGTTCACCTGCACCCCGGGCTCTGCCACCCTGAGCGCTTCGATCATGCGACCACGCCGCCGCGTACCGGAGTCCACAGGAGCCCCCATGAAGCGCGCCGTCACCCTCTCCGCCCTCGCCTGTCTGCTCGCCGTCACCGCCGCTGCCCCGGCGGCTTCGGAGACCCCCGCCGCGGGACGAGGCGCCCCCACCGCCTCCGCCGGGAACGCCTCGGCCGCCGGGAAGGCCTCGGCCCTCGACACCGTCCCCCGGCGTGGGGTGCTGCGCGTCTGCACCACCGGCGACTACCGCCCCTTCAGCCACCTCGACCCCGCGACCGGCAAGTACAGCGGTGTGGACATCAAGATGGCCGGGGATCTCGCCAGGAGTCTGGGCGCCACACCGCGTTACGTGGCCACGACCTGGGCCGGGCTCGTCGGCGATCTGTCGGCCGGCCGGTGCGACATCGCCATGGGCGGTGTCTCGGTCACCCTCCCGCGCGCCCGCTCCGTGTACTTCAGCGCACCCACCCGCACCGACGGCAAGACGCCCCTTGTGCGCTGCACGGACAAGGACAAGTACCGGACCCTGCAGCAGATCGACCGGCCAGGAACGCGCGTCATCGTCAACCCCGGCGGCACCAACGAGGAATTCGCCCGCGCCCAGCTCCACCGGGCCGCCCTCACGGTCCATCCGGACAACACCACGATCTTCGACGAGATCATCGCGGGCCGCGCCGATGTGATGATGACCGACGCGAGCGAGACCCGCTACCAGGCCAAGATTCACCCCGAACTCTGCTCGCTCCACCCGGACAAGCCCTTCTCCTTCTCCGAGAAGGCCTACGCCCTGCCCCGCGGCGACGACGAGTTCAAGGCGTATGTGGACCAGTGGGTACACCTGGCCACCCACGACGGGACGTACCAGAAGTACGAGGATGCGTGGATGAAGTAGCGGGGGCGGTTGCTGCGTGGCGTTCGGGAGGATCGGCTCCTGCCCGGTCGGGCTTGCGGGTAGATGGCGAGAGACGGAGGACGAGAGGGCAGGTTCACAGCAGGCGAGTGCGGGGTTCGATCTCGCGGCGGTGCAACAGGCCCTGGCGGCACAGCCGTTCAGCAGGCTGCGCGGTGGCGCAGGGGACGGCGATGCCGCTCAACGGGCCGGTGGGCGGCGGCGGTGGTGCGGAGCAGCCGGTGCGCGGCGGGCTCAGCCGTCGGCGTCGGGGGCGGCAGCCGTGGTGCTCCCGGTGCCGTGCGCTGACGTCTGGTGGCCGAGGACGTTGACGACCCGGCCGTTCGGGTCCTTGACGAAGAAACGGCGGACGCCCCACTCCTCGTTCTGGAGCGGCCGGACGATCTGTGCCCCGGCGGCCAGGACGGCGGCGTAGGCCGCGTCCACGTCGTCGACCTCGATGCTCATGTCGGGGGTGACGGGGGCGGTCTTGTCGTGGGTCATGAAGATGAGCTGGGCCGTGGGGTTGGCGGGGGAGGCGAGGGTCATGACCCAGCCCAGGTTCATGACCTCCTCGAATCCCAGCAGGCCGTAGAACATGCGGCTGCCGTCCAGGTCGTCGGAGTGGATGTCGGGAACGACACGGCGTACGGGCATGGGCGCTCCTTCGGGACGTGCGGGCGGTCGGCGCACGGGCGGGCCGGCCCGGTCCGGTGTGCGGTCACGGCTGTCATCGGCAACGTACTCCGACGTACGGCAAGACCTCACGAGCCCGCGCACGGTTCCCCGGCCGGGCGGGCCCACGGGGAGCCCCCTCGTCGCCCGCCTTGTCCGGACAATGTGACCTCCGGACTTCCCGTCATCTGCCGGGGCGGATACGCTCGCGAGCGTGGGGAAACGCGATACAGAACAAGCCCTGGGCGCCGACGGCCCCATCCAGTTCAGCGTGGACCGGAGCAGTCCGGTCCCGTTGTACTTCCAGCTGTCCCAGCAGCTGGAGGCCGCGATCGAGCACGGCCGGCTGGCTCCCGGCAGTCTGCTCGGCAACGAGATCGAGCTGGCCGGCCGGCTCGGCCTGTCCCGGCCGACGGTGCGGCAGGCGATCCAGTCGCTGGTCGACAAGGGCCTGCTGGTGCGCCGCCGCGGTATCGGCACCCAGGTCGTCCACAGCCAGGTCAAGCGCCCGCTGGAGCTGAGCAGCCTCTACGACGACCTGGAGGCGGCCGGGCAGAAGCCGGCCACCCGTGTGCTGCTCAACACCACCACCGAGGCCGACGCCGAGGTCGCCGCCGCGCTGGGCATCGCCGAGGGGGCGGAGGTCGCGCTGGTCGAGCGGCTGCGGCTGGCCCATGGCGAGCCCGTCGCGCATCTGCGCAACCACCTCCCCGCCGGGCTGCTCAGGCTGGAGACCGCCGAGCTGGAGGAGACCGGCCTGTACCGCCTGATGCGGTCGGCCGGGATCACCCTGCACAGCGCCCGTCAGGCCGTCGGGGCCCGTGCCGCGACCGTCGAGGAGGGCGAGCGGCTCGACGAGCCCGAGGGCGCCCCGCTGCTCACGATGCAGCGGACGACCTTCGACGACACCGGGCGTGCGGTCGAATTCGGCTCGCATGTCTACCGCGCGTCCCGTTACGCCTTCGAGTTCCAGCTGCTGGTACGGCCCTGAGCGGAGCGGGGCGGGCGGGCCATATCGCCCCCGAGGGTTGCCGGGAGAGTCATCGCGTACCCCTGAGCACGACTGGGGCCGGGCCTTATTACCCGGAATGTCCCGCTATGCAGGCCCCGTCCGACCCTCATTCGTCAGAATGTTCTGACAAACCATTGACGTGGCTCCGCGCGCGCCGTTACAAACTCCTCCAGCCGCATTCCGGCGGCCGGGAGAAAAGGCGGTCCCACGATGATCCGCGTGCGTACGACTGGCCCCTGCACTGTCCGCAGCGTCGCTGTGCGCAGCGCAGCCGCCTTACTGACGACCGTCGCACTGGCCACCGGGTGCAGCGCCGCCGGCGGCCAGGACGCCACCGGTAAGGACGCCGGCACCCCGCGCATGACCATCGGCATGGTCAGCCACTCCGGCGACGGTGACACCTTCTGGGACATCGTGCAGAACGGCGCCCAGCAGGCCGCCGCCAAGGACAGGGTGAAGTTCCTGTACGCCCACGACAAGGAGGGCGGCCAGCAGGCCGCGCTGATCCAGTCGTACATCGACCAGAAGGTGGACGGGCTGATCGTCACCCTCGCCAAGCCGCAGGCCGTCAAGGCGGCCGTCCGCAAGGCCGTGGCGCAGGGCATTCCCGTCCTCACCATCAACTCCGGTGGCGAGTTCTCCGAGGCGTACGGGGCGCTCACCCACATCGGGCAGGACGAGTCGGTGGCCGGCCGCGCGGTCGGCGACGAGCTGAACGCCCGGCGGGCGAAGAAGGTGATCTGCGTCATCCACGAGCAGGGCAATGTCTCGCTGGAGGACCGCTGCGCCGGCGTCCGCAAGGCCTTCCACGGGACGGTCGAGAACATCGACGTGGACGGCACCAACGCACCGAACTCGCAGTCCTCGATCGAGGCCAAGCTCCAGTCCGACAAGTCCCTCGACACGATCGTCACGCTCGGTGCACCGATGGCGGCGATCTCGCTCAAGGCCAAGGAGGAGGCGGGCAGCCGGGCGCAGATCGCGACCTTCGACCTGAACTCCGCCGTCGTCAAGCTGCTCAAGGCCAAGGACCTCACCTTCGCCGTCGACCAGCAGCCCTACCTCCAGGGCTACGAGGCGGTGGACCTGCTCTGGCTCCACAAGACCAATGCCGACGTCCTCGGTGGCGGCAAGCCGGTGCTCACCGGGCCCGCCCTGGTCACCGAGAAGGACGTGCCGAAGCTCACCGAGTACACCGGGCGAGGCACCCGGTGAAGCCCCAGGGAAGACGGGACCCCATGAACCGGGACAGATCACCGGTCACGGATACTTGGCCGGTCGGTCCCGGCCGGCCGGTACCGGTGGACGACACCACACAGCGGCCGGCCGGACCGGCCGGACAGCGAATACAACCAACGCAGCCGACACGGCAAGATCAGCGGGAAGGGCGAGTCCTCGTGGCACGGGTTCGGAGAAGGGGACGCGTCGTAGGCGCCGTGCTGGCGGCGGCGCTGGGCGCCTCCCTGGCGGGGTGCAGCAGCACCGGAGGCCTGCGCGCCGAGCAGGAGCGCGCCGCCAAGGCGGCCGGCGGCAAGGCCGCGGTGAACACCCCCAGGTGGACGTTTGCGATGGTCACCCACTCGGGAGACGGCGACACCTTCTGGGACATCGTGCAGAACGGTGCCCAGCAGGCCGCCGTCAAGGACAACATCAAGTTCGTCTACGGGCACGACAAGGAGGCCCAGCGGCAGAGCCAGCTGGTGCAGTCCTACATCGACCAGAAGGTCGACGGGCTGATCGTCTCGCTGGCCAAGCCCAACGCCATGAAGGACGTCGTCGCCAAAGCCCGGAAGGCCGGAATCCCGGTGATCACGGTGAACTCCGGCGCCGAGGAGTCCAAGGCGTTCGGAGCGCTCAGCCACATCGGGCAGGACGAGACGGTGGCCGGCGAGGCGGTCGGCGAGGAGCTGAACAAGCGCGGCCGCAAGAAGGCCCTGTGCGTCCTGCACGAGCAGGGCAATGTCGGCCATGAGCAGCGCTGCGACGGCGCCGAGAAGACCTTCAAGGGCGATCTGCAGAAGCTCTATGTCGAGGGCACCAACATGCCCGATGTGCAGTCCTCCATCGAGTCCAAGCTCCAGTCGGACAGCGCCATCGACGCCGTCGTCACGCTCGGCGCGCCCTTCGCCCCCACCGCCGTCAAGGCCAGGGAGCAGGCCGGCAGCAAGGCCGAGGTCGACACCTTCGACCTCAATGCCCAGGTCGCGACCGGCCTGAAGGACGGCACTCTGGGCTTCGCCGTCGACCAGCAGCCCTACCTCCAGGGCTACGAGGCCATCGACCTGCTGTGGCTCTACAAATACAACTCCGACGTCCTCGGCGGCGGCAAGCCGGTGCTCACCGGGCCCCAGGTGATCACCAAGAAGGACGCCGCCGCGCTGCAGGAGTACACGAAGCGGGGGACCCGATGAGCCGCCCGGACGCACCACCGCTGCAGCCCGCCGGTCCGGCGAAGAGCGGAGGCGACGAACGGCTGCTGCACCGCTCCCTGGCCCGCCGGCTGATGGGCCGCCCCGAACTGGGCTCCGTCGTCGGTGCCGCCGCGGTCTTCGTCTTCTTCTCGATCGTCGCCGAGCCGTTCCTGCGGGCCTCCAGCCTCTCCACCGTGCTCTATGCGTCCTCGACGATCGGCATCATGGCCGTGCCGGTGGCGCTGCTGATGATCGGCGGGGAATTCGATCTGTCGGCCGGTGTCATGGTCGTCAGCTCGGCGCTGATCTCGTCGATGTTCAGCTACCAGATGACGGCCAACACCTGGGTGGGCGTCGGGGTGTCGCTGCTGGTCACCCTCGCCATCGGGGTGTTCAACGGCTTCCTGCTGACCCGTACGAAACTGCCCAGTTTCATCATCACGCTCGGCACCTTCTTCATGCTGACCGGCCTCAACCTCGGCTTCACCAAGCTGATCAGCGGCACCGTCTCGACGAAGACCATCGCCGACATGGAGGGCTTCGAGTCGGCCCGCACGCTCTTCGCCTCGCATCTGACCCTGGGCAGCGTGGACATCCAGGTCACCATCCTGTGGTGGCTGGCGCTGGTCGCGGTCGCCACCTGGATCCTGCTGCGGACCCGCGTCGGCAACTGGATCTTCGCGGTGGGCGGCAACGCCGACGCCGCACGGGCCGTGGGTGTCCCGGTCACCAAGACCAAGATCGGCCTCTACATGGGCGTCGCCTTCGCCGCCTGGGTCTCCGGACAGCACCTGCTGTTCTCGTACGACGCGATCCAGTCCGGCGACGGCGTGGGCAACGAGTTCCTGTACATCATCGCCGCGGCGGTCGGCGGCTGTCTGATGACCGGCGGCTTCGGCTCGGCGATCGGTGCCGCCGTCGGCGCCTTCATCTTCGGTATGGCCAGCAAGGGCATCGTCTACGCGCAGTGGAATCCGGACTGGTACAAGTTCTTCCTCGGCGCGATGCTGCTGCTCGCCACGCTCCTGAACGCATGGGTCCGCAAGCGGGCGGAGGAAAAGGCATGACAGCGCTGGTCGAGCTGACCGACGTCAGCAAGTACTACGGGAACGTCCGGGCCCTGGAAGGCGTCTCGCTGGAGGTGCACGCGGGAGAGATCTCCTGTGTGCTCGGCGACAACGGCGCCGGCAAGTCCACCCTCATCAAGATCATCGCGGGGCTGCACCGGCACGACGCCGGTTCCTTCACCATCGACGGTGAGGAGACCACCCTCTCCTCACCGCGCGAGGCCCTGGACCGCGGCATCGCCACCGTCTACCAGGACCTGGCCGTCGTCCCTCTCATGCCGGTGTGGCGGAACTTCTTCCTCGGTTCCGAGCCGACCACCGGCGCCGGCCCCTTCAAGCGGCTCGATGTCCGGACGATGCGCGAGACCACCCGCAGCGAGCTGCTGCGGATGGGCATCGACCTGCGCGATGTCGACCAGCCCATCGGCACCCTCTCGGGCGGCGAACGGCAGTGCGTCGCCATCGCCCGCGCCGTCTACTTCGGTGCCAAGGTCCTCGTCCTGGACGAGCCGACCGCGGCGCTCGGCGTCAAGCAGTCCGGCGTCGTCCTCAAGTACGTCGCGGCCGCCCGGGACGCCGGGCTCGGCGTGGTGTTGATCACCCACAATCCGCACCACGCCTATCTCGTCGGCGACCGCTTCGTGCTGCTCAAACGGGGCACGATGGCCGGCAGCCACGCCAAGTCGGAGATCGCTCTGGAAGAGCTGACCCGTCAAATGGCGGGCGGCAGCGAGCTGGAACAGCTCAGTCACGAGCTGGCCCGCACCGCGACACCCGAATTCCCCGGCGGTCACCGGCCCGAGTGATCTCCACCGCGCCCCGCGCAGGCCCCCGGGCCGCGCGGGGCCCGTTACTCTCCGTCGCGGTGCGCGGGACGGTGCAGGTGATGCACAATCGCAGCGAACCAGCACATCGAGGCCCCGGCCTCCCGAGACCCGCAGGGACGAGACGACTCTTGCGAGCACGCAGCAGCCGCATGGGGGCACCACCCACGCCCTTCGGGCAGTGGGGGAGTACCGGCGAAGAGGTGGGTCGATGAGCATGTACCGGGACCGGGTGCACCGAGGATCCGCCAGAGCCACCGTGCTGCGCACGGTCGGCACCCGCGAGCGGCGCTCGCTTCTGACCGCCCCCAGGGTGCCCACCGTCGGCATCGACATCGGCGGCACCAAGGTCATGGCGGGGGTGGTCGACGCCGACGGCGCCATCCTGGAGAAGGTCCGCACCGAGACACCGGACAAGTCCAAGAGCCCCCGGGTCGTCGAGGACACCATCACCGAGCTGGTGCTCGACCTCTCCGACCGGCACGACGTCCACGCGGTCGGCATCGGCGCGGCCGGCTGGGTCGACGCGGACCGCAGCAAGGTGCTCTTCGCACCGCATCTGAACTGGCGCAACGAACCCCTGCGCGACCGGCTCGCCGGCCGTCTCGCGGTGCCGGTCATGGTCGACAACGACGCCAACACCGCCGCCTGGGCGGAGTGGCGCTTCGGCGCCGGCCGCGGCCAGGACCACCTCGTCATGATCACGCTCGGTACGGGCATCGGCGGCGCGATCCTGGAGGACGGCGCGGTCAAGCGCGGCAAGTACGGCGTCGCGGGTGAATTCGGCCATATGCAGGTCGTCCCCGGCGGCCACCGCTGCCCGTGCGGCAACCGCGGCTGCTGGGAGCAGTACAGCTCCGGCAACGCGCTGGTGCGCGAGGCCCGTGAGCTGGCCGCCGCCGACTCCCCGGTCGCGTACAACATCATTGAGCGGGTCGGCGGCCGTATCGGCGACATCACCGGGCCGCTGATCACCGAGCTGGCCCGGGAGGGCGACGCGATGTGCGTCGAGCTCCTCCAGGAGATCGGCCAGTGGCTCGGCGTCGGCATCGCCAACCTCGCCGCCGCCCTCGACCCGTCCTGCTTCGTCATCGGCGGGGGCGTCAGCGCCGCCGACGACCTGCTGATCGGCCCGGCCAGGGAGGCCTTCCGGCGCCATCTCACCGGCCGCGGCTACCGTCCCGAAGCCACCATCGCCAAGGCCCAGCTGGGCCCCGAGGCCGGTATGGTCGGCGCCGCCGATCTGGCCCGCCTGGTGGCCCGCCGCTTCCGGCGCGCCAACCGGCGCCGCGTCGAGCGCTACGAGCGCTATGAACGGACCGGCCGCCGATGACCGACACCGACCTGCACACCGTGCACGACGACCACCACCCCTCCGCGCCGCCCCGCGCCAAGCGCCGCCGTCCGCTGCTGATGGCGCTGATCGTCTTCCTGCTGATCGCGATCCCGGCCGGCTATATCGTCATCTCCGCCGAGCAGAGCCGGGACAGCGGCGAGGGCAAGGAGCTGGAGGCCGCCGCCACCGGCCTGACCAACGCCTTCCCCTCCAAGGTCCAGCAGCGGATCTACAACGTCCCGGTCCCGGTCGGCTCCACCCCCGTCTACTACTACGAGACCAATTCGTGGCAGACCAGCGCGCTGTTCGTGCAGTTCCGGACCAACGAGTGGGGCCTTGAGCACTACCTCAAGGCCGTCGGCACCAGCACCGCCGCCCTCAAGAAGGGCCGGAAGACCATCACGCCCGGGGAGGCGGCCAAGGTCGGCTGGAACCTCGGTACCGACGCGCCATGGGCCGGTACGACGACCACGGACCGGGCGCCACACCCGTCCCAGCGGATCATGGTCAGCTACGACGAGCCGGGGCACCCGGTGGTCTACACGATCTCGACCGTGAAGTTCTGAACGGGTTCCGCGACCGGTGCCGGTCGCCTTCCGGTGCGGGTCGCCTTCCTGCACCGGTCGCTACACCTGTACAGGAACGAGCCGGTCCTGCTGGTGACGGGGCTGCCTGATCGGTCTCACCTCCGAGTCTCCGGGCCCCCGGGCCTCCGGGCCTCCGAGTCCTTCCGATGCCGGTGGCGCCGGCGAGCCGGCGGAAGCGCACCTTCTCGCCGGGCGCCTGCGTGCTTCCCGCGGACTCGGGAGCTGCGGGAGGGCAGGTGGCGGCGGTCCCCCGGACGATCAGCGGCGTCGCAGGGACGGGTCGAGCAGCGCGGGCGGAGCGTCGAACTTTTCGTGTGCGGCGAGGTCGGTGCCGGGGGCGACGATGGCGTCGATCGCGTCGAGTACGTCGGCGGAGAGCACGGTGTCAGCGGCCGCGAGTTGCGAGTGCAGATGGTCCAGCGTGCGGGGGCCGATGAGCGCACTGGTCACGGCGGGATGTGCGGTCACGAATCCGAGGGCGAGCTGGATCATGGTCAGGCCGGCTTCGTCGGCGACCTTGGCCAGCTGCTCGACGGCGTCGAGCCTGGCCCGGTTGGAGGGGATGGTGGTGTCGAAGCGTTGCGGCATGAACGTGGAGCGGCTGGTGGTGATCTCCTGGCCCGCGCGGATCGCGCCCGACAGCCAGCCCGAGGCCAGCGGGCTCCACACCAGCACACCGAGTCCGTACTCCTCGGCCACGGGCAGCACGTGGGTCTCGATCCCGCGCTGCAGGAGGGAGTAGCTGGGCTGTTCGGTGACGTAACGGCTCAGGCGATGCTCGCGGGCGGCCCACTGGGCTTGCACGATGCGGTAGGCCGGGAAGGTCGAGGAACCGAAGTAGCGGATCTTTCCCACGCGCTGCAGGTCGGTCAGGGCCGACAGCGTCTCTTCGTCGCTGGTGCGCGGGTCCCAGCGGTGGATCTGGTAGAGATCGATGTGGTCGACGCCGAGACGGCGCAGGCTGTTGTCCAGCTCGGTGACCAGCCACCGGCGCGAACTGCCCTGGTGGTTGCGCTCGTCGCCCATGGGCAGGCCCGCCTTCGTGGCCAGCACGAGGTCGTCGCGGCGGCCGGCGATGGCCTTGCCGACCAGCTCTTCCGACTCGCCGTCGCTGTACACATCGGCGGTGTCGATGAGGTTGATCCCGCCGTCGACGAGGGCGGTGGCCTCGTCCTGGGTGGTGCGGCCGATCTTGCCGAAGTTCATCGCGCCGAGCGCGAGGGAGCTGACCTGCACACCGGTGCGGCCCAAGGTGCGGTACTGCATGACCGTGTTCCTCCATTGCGGATGAAGCGTGGTGACAATGCAGCAAGAGGGGCTTGGGCTTGGGCCGCTTGACGTGGTAGCCGAAGCGGGTCACTTCACGTTGACCGCGGTCCAGGCTTCCTGAACGGTCTTGTACTCGGCACTGGTTTTGCCGTACAGGGCAGCGGCGGCCTTCAGCGTGCCGGCCCGGGCGTTCTTGTAGTGGGTGGTCGAGGTGAACTGGGTGGTCAGTGCCTTGTACCAGATCCTTGCGGCCTTTTCGCGGCCGATACCGGTGACCCTTGAGCCGTCGTAGGTGGGGCTGTCGTAGGCCATGCCGTTGATGACCTTCTTACCGCTGCCCTCGGCCAGAAGATAGAAGAAGTGGTTGGCCACCCCTGCCGCATGGTGGGCGTCGTCGAGACGATCGATGCCGGGCTTCCAGTAGTCCGGGGACTTACCGTCCTTGGAGGGCCTGCCCATGTAGCGCATCGGATTTCCGTCACCGCGGAGGTTGACCTTCTCGCCGATGAGGTAGTCCGGGGTGTCGGCGGCGAGGTTGGCGTGGAACTCCACCATGGTGCCGAAGATGTCGCAGGTGGCCTCGTTCAGACCGTTGGATTCGCTCGTGCCCGCAAACCCGACCGTCGAGAAGGTGACGCCGTGAGTGAACTCATGGGCCACGATGTCGAGCGCGGTCAGTGGGTTCTTGTCGTCCTTTCCGTCGCCGAACCAGAGGTCATTGTCGTGTTCGGCGCCGGCGAGTCCCTTGCCGTAGTGGACGATGGCCGAGGGGCCCTTGCCGTTGCCCCGCATGCCCTTGCGACCAAAGGTGCTCTTGTAGTAGTCCCAGGCCTTTCCGGCAGCGAAGTAGGCGTCGACGGCGGCCGACTGGCGACTGCGCACGGTGCCATCGCCCCACACGTTGTCGCTGTCGGTGAACCGCTTGCCCGGCCATTCTTCCCGGTCGTCGCGGTTGCCGAAGTCGATGACCGACAGGCCGCCGCGGGTGGGGTCGGTCAGCTGATACCTGCCATTGCGCAGCAGCGTGGTGATTTTGACCTTGCCGACGTGCACGCCGGTGCCGGTACCGGTGCGGGCACCCCCAGATATCGCGGCTCCTGCAGGCGTCGCGGCTTTCGCGATGCTCGTGGCGTTGTTGCTCGTCCCGGCCGAGGCAGGGACCAGGCTTCTCCCTGCCGCCGGAGGCGGTGTGTTCCTTGGCGAGGGTGTATCGGGTGTCACCGACCGCCGTTGGCGTGCCTTCCCGTCCCCCACATCGACGGCGGTCGGTGGAGAGGGTTCTACTTCACGCGCTTGAACCAGGTGAGCGGGCTGGTGGTGTCGCGTGCCTGGATATAGACGCGTGTGGGCACGGCCACCATCCGCTGCTGCGCTTCGTTGTTCTGCCGGTAGACGATGTAGCCGGTGTAGTACGCGCCGTTGGCCCGGGGCTCCAGCCAGCCCTTCTGCTTTCCGTCGGGAACATTGATCTCGACGCCTGTTTCCAGCGTGTTCTGCAGCCTTTTCACGGACGTGGACGCGTAGCTGTAGGTGAAACTGGCCTCCACTGGGAACTCGTTCTTCCCGTCACTGAGCTTGGGGGCGATCTTGCCGCCGGCCGACCAGCCCTCCGTCTCGCTCTTTTCATCAGTGACAGAGCTGGAGATCTTGTAGGTCAGCTTCCCGCCGCCGGCCAGCCCGTCGCCGCCGCCCCCCTTGACTGGGTATTTCTCGGTGACCTTTCCGACAAAGGCGCACGGCGGCTTCTGGCCCTGACGCGCCGGGTCATGGTTTTGCCTGTTGCAGATCTGGTCGAGGTTCTCGCCGGTCCAGGGATCCTTGTACGCCTCCTTCGTGGTGAAGAGGGGAGCCGTGTAGCTGGGGGCCGGCGTCAGTCCGGGGATCTCCTCGTACAGCCGCTTGGCGCTTTCGCGGGCAGGCTCCTTGGTGTTGGGGTCTTCCGCGAACTTCTTCGCTGCGTCCTGAGCGTCCTTGATTGCCTGGTCGGCTGTGTAGTTGACCTGTCCGCCCTCGACGTCCGACAGGTTGACCTGCTTGTTGTCGAGCCCGGTGGGCAGGCCCATCACGCTTTCGGTGTCGTTGACCGGTGTCCACTTGGCTTGGTCCGCCAGGACCTGGTCATCCGACTCGTAGAGGGTGTCGGGCACTGTGGGCTTGTCGTCCGCGAAGACCGGGGCCTGAGAACTGAGCACCGAGGCCCCGGCGAGGAAGACGGTGGTGACCGTCGCGGCCCATGTGTTCCTGCGCTTGCATCGAGCGGCATCTGACGTTCGTACTGACACGGGATTCTTCCTTCCATCGGGCACGGGCCGTTGTCACTTGTGCCGGAGCATTTGCCGGAAGTGCAGTGGCAAGCAACAACGACCTGGTGCCGTCTCTCTGTTTGAAGTTTTCGCGAAATGTCTCAGACTTCGCGTGTGCCTGGACCACCTGTGACTCTGGTGGCCAGTGGGATCATGACCATTCCGGCAACTGTAGAGAGGGAAGCTTTCCCTGCAAGGTTCCGTGAACAACCCGGCGAATTCAGAGTTCTGGCGGAGTTGCTGGTGGAGTCGGAATCCGCCGGATACCTCAGCGCAGGGCAGATGACCGATGCGCCGGCGGCGAGCAGCGGCACAGGTGCCGGTATCGCCGAACGCAGTAATAAAGGCCGGAGTCAAGGGAATGGGCGGCGTATGGGAGTTCCCTCCCGTGGGGGACCATAGCGAATGTTTCTAAGAGGTTGTCTCACGTGGCAAGCTTCGCGAGCTTCTTGTAGCAGGTCAGGGCGGCGGCCATGGCCAGGCCTCGGCTCTGCCTGTCGTCGCGGACCGCGTACGGGATCTTGAGACCACGAGCAGCCCCTGGCAGGCTCATGCGGCATGATCGATGAATTCGCGAAAGGCAACCTGCACGGGAGACTGCGGCGGGACCGCAAGGCGCTGCTCTGGAAACTCGACGGCTTGTCCGAATACGACGCCCGCCGACCTCTGACAGCGACCGGGACCAACCTCCTCGGCCTGGTCAAACACGTGGCCACCGTCGAGGCCAGGTACTTCGGCGAGGTCTTCGACCGCCCTTCCCCGGAACCGCTGCCCCGGTGGCAGGACTCCAACGGCAGCGATCTGTGGGCGACCGAGGACGAGACCCGCGATCAGATCATCGGGTTCTACCGGCGCACGTGGGAACACTCGGACGCGACGATCAACGAGCTTCCCCTCGACGCCCCCGGCCACGTGCCGTGGTGGCCGGAGCCTTATGCCGACTCCAACCTGTTCGCCATCATGGTCCATGTCCTCGGCGAGTCCATCCGGCATACCGGGCACGCCGATATCCTGCGCGAGGGCCTCGACGGCCGGACCGGGTTGCGCGCCGAACTCGAGAAGCAGATCGACGAGGAAGCCCGTGCAGCCCACTGCGCGAAGATCGAGCAGGCTGCCAGGTCGGCCGCACCAATCAAGGCTTAGAGGCTTAGAGGTTGTCTCAGGTGACTTGATGTTCGTGCGGCATGATGCCGGTCGTGGGTGCTGATCCATCGAAGCGTCTGGTGCCTGATGAACTCTGGGAGCTCTTTCTTGGATTCCGGCTGCGGCCCTCTCCCGCTACGGCGGAGGACATCCGCTCAGACGGCAGCGGGTTGCGGGTGCCCCACCGGCGTCCTCCCGTACGGCGCGGACGCCGATCACAGCGCGCTGCCCGCCCGCCAGTCGGACCAGGACAGGTTCCATCCGTTGAGGCCGTTGTCCGGCTTGACGGTCTGCTCATGCGAGTTCTTGACGACCACGACGTCACCGATGAGCGACTGGTCGAAGAACCACTTGCCCGGGGTGTCGCCCCCGCCGCCCTGGTTGTCCCGCAGCCCGACACAGCCGTGGCTGGTGCCGGTGCGGCCGAAGGTCGACGGGTCGCCCCAGTAGTTGCCATGGACGAAGGTGCCGGAGGACGACAGTCGCATCGCGTGCGGCACGTCCGGGAAGTTGTAGGCGTCTTTGCCGAAGCCGACGGTCGAGCCGTCCATACGCGTCTGCTGGAGCTTCTCGGAGATGACCATCTGGCCGTTGTAGGTCGGGTTCTGGGGGCTGCCGCCGGATATCGGCAGCGACTTGAGGGTCTTGCCGTCCCGTACCACCGACATGGTCTGGGTGTTCATATCGACGGTGGAAACCTGGGACCGGCCGATGGTGAAGGTCACCGTCTTGGACTGCGTGCCGGTGATGCCGTTGCCGCCCTGCACGCTCTCCAGGTCGATCTTCATGGTGACCTTGGAGCCGGCTTTCCAGTACTCCTGCGGCCGGAAGTCCAGGCGCTGGGTGCCGAACCAGTGGCCGACGACCTGCTGGCCGCTGCTGGAGGTCACAGTGATGTGGGACTGGATCTCCTTCTTGTTGGTGATCACCTTGTCGAAGGTGAAGGACACCGGCATGCCCACGCCGACGGTCTCGCCGCCGTCCGGGGTGTAGGAGCCGATGAAGCTGTTCTTCGAGGAGACGGTGGTGAAGGTGGCGTGCTCGGTGGTCGCCTGGCCCTTGTCGTTCTTGGCGTCGGCGACCAGCTTGTACTTGGTGCCGCGCGCCAACTGCACCGACGGTTTCCACGAGGAGCCGTCGGCGGCTATCGACCCCTTGACCGTGGCGCCGTTTTCCACCTGGACCAACTTCACGCTGGTCAGTTGGCCGCCGCTGACCTTCACGCCGGGATGGACCCCGGCACCGGTGGCACCGTCCCGCGCCGAGATCTTGATCCGGATACCGGAGGCGTTCCGGTCATCGTCAGCGTCTCTCGACGAGGCGCCTGCGCCACAGGCGGACAGGGCCAGCGCGCCTGCTGCGAAAAGGGCCGGCACGGTGAACGTGCGAAGCACCCGCATCTGCCGGTAGCGGCGCGGCCTCTCGGGCGCCGGTTGTCCCCGAAGCAGCACCAAGGGGCGCAGTGTGCGGTACCGAGCAAGCTCAGCATGGTCCGGCGATGTCATGAGCAGCTCCCATAGGAAGGTCGGCCACGGGCTGTGCAATATCGGTGGCCGACCATAAGAGGAACTCCTAAACCCGCCTCTTAGCCTCGATCCACTGGTCCGCACTTGCGCACAGCTCGGCGGTCGCCACGGCGACGGCGGCGACGCCGTGGCGCAGGCCACCCGGATCGCCTTGTGCTTGCCACTGGTCGGGAAGACGGTGTGGGGAGTCGGTTTCAGTACAGGCCGGTGGTGTGCTGCTGGTAGGAGCGGTCGCCGTCCGCCGTCCGCCGTCCGCCGTCCGCCGTCCGCCGTCCGCCGTCCGCCGTCCGCCGTCCGCCGTCGGGGCCGGGCGGGGCGGGACCCGGTGGATGACCGCGCCGGCTGGGCGGGGCAGGTGTTTGGTGCGGGTCTCGGCGGCGTCGCCGAGGTTCACCGCGAAGTGCCGCGGTGGCACATTCACCGGCCGCCAGCGGTCGCCGTCCAGGATTTTGTACCCCTGCTGGTCGGCGTAGATCACGGTGATGAAGCCGCTGTCGGTGTGGCAGTGCGCCGCCGCGTCACCGGCTCCGAACGGAACGCCACGCGTCCGAGGTGGGCGTATCCACTCCTCCGGCGCCACACGTTGGTGACTGAAGTCTTCCGGACGGTGGTGGGTCGGTGACACACCCGGGAGCTGATGTACGGTGAAATCACCTCACTGAGCCGGAGGTCGGCGACCGAGGCATTCACTGCCTGGGTCCGCCCCCGCTTTCGCGTTCCGGCGTCTTGAGTGTTGACGACTCCCGGGCCTCGGCGAGTTTTCGCGCAGGCTCCGCGCACGGCTGGAAGCCCCTTGTTCCTCCTTGGGCCGGCCCTCTTCAGCGCAGCCCCTTCCGGCGCAAGCAATCCCCACCCCCTGCCACCAGAGACATTCATGAGATGACGCCGCCGCCTGGTCGGGCGGCGGGAAGGGATGGGCCGTGATGTGGGACGTCGAGGGGCGAAGCGGAGCCCGCTGGGCGCTGGTCTCGGTCGCGTTGGGTGTCTTCTGCATCCAGCTCGACTCGTTCGCCTTGAACCTGGCCCTGCCGCACATCAAGGATGAACTCGGCGTATCCACCGGACAGCTCCAGTGGGCGGTCAGCGCATACCTTCTGTCGTGCGGCACACTCATGCTGGGCGCAGGCCGCATGAGCGATCTGTTCGGCCGGCGCCGCCTGCTGATCGCGGGATTGGCGCTGTTCGGAGCGGCGTCGCTCTGGTGCGCACTGGCGCCCTCGCTGCCGGTGCTGGTGGCCGCCCGCGTGGTACAGGGCGCGGGCGGTGCGCTGATCATGCCGGCCGGACTGGCGCTCCTGACGAACGTCTTCCCGCCCGCCGTGCGCGGCCGGGCCACGGGGTGGGCGCTGGGCATCGGCGGACTGGCCACCGCCTGCGGCCCGTTGGCCGGTGGCGCGCTGACCCAAATGGTGTCGTGGCGGGCGGTTTTCTGGCTCAACGTGCCGCTGGGCGTGGTGGCTGCGCTCTGTGCCCGCCGGGCCCAGGAGTCGCGGGACACCACGGTCTCCGGGTGCGTCGATTGGCCGGGGCTGGCCACCGGGACCGCCGCCATCGCGGCCCTGGCCCTCTTCATCGACCGTGGCCCGGTATGGGGCTGGGCGTCCCCCGCCGGCCTCGGCACACTGTGCCTGGTGGCGCTTTCGCTGGCGGCCTTCGTACGGATCGAACTCCGCTCGGCAGATCCATTGATCGCCCCCGCGCTGTTCCGCAACGGCGCCTTCGTGGCGCTGACCGCTGCGGGCGCGGTGGCCAACGCCGCAACCGTGGTGTTCCTCTTCGTCGTACCGCTCTCCCTCCAAGAGGGCCAGCATCTGACGCCGTTGGTGGCGGGGGTGGCCTTCCTCGCCCCCGCTACGGCCATGGCCGCCGCGGGGCCCTTCGCGGGCCGGGTGACCAGCGTGCGTGCCGTACCGGTGATGGCCACGAGTCTGGGAGTGGGCGCGGTGGTGCTGCTGTGCGCGGCGTTCGTCTCCGGACTGCCGCCGTATCTCGCTGCGGTCACCGCCAGCGGGGCGGCACTGGGCGTGGGCAACGCCCTGACGCTGACCGCCACCCAGGGCGTCATCCGGCCCGAACGCGCCGGTGAAGCAGCCGGCTTGACCAAGACGGTCATCACCGTCGCGGCCGGGCTGGGCGTGGTCGCCGCAGGCCCCGAGACCGACCCCGGCGGCCCCGCGGCAACGGGAGACAACGGGCCCCTGGCCGTGGCGGGAGCCGGCTGCCTGGCAGCCAGCCTCCTGCTGGCCCTGTGGATGTGGGTCCGGCACCGCCCGAGCGCTCGGCGGCCGCAGGAGCCGGTGCCTTCGGCGACGGACAGCGTGGCGCGCTGACCGCCGGCATCCCCGTGCGCTCCTGCCGCACGACTTCTTAGCGGTCCGGCATCGCGCTGGTACCCGCTGCCCATCGGCGGCGAAGACGAGGCGCGCGCCGCGGCGTGGACGGAGTGAGCGGGGCCGGGCCGTACCACAGGGTGTGCGGGGCGCGCCCGGTCCGGTCTCGGTGGACAACGTGTTCCCACGCCCTGGCGGTGGCCGGCGTGACCCGCGCCGGTCCGGGTGCGGAGTCGCGCGTTCCGGACGGCGTCCAACATTGTCAGCACCGGCCGTCCCCGGTCTCGGCGTCCGCCGCATCTGCCGCACGCACACCTCCGCCGACGCGGCAGCGATCACGCCGGCATGACGGATGAGCCGGAGAACCACGCGCACAGCCTGCACTTGAGCCTTCCGGCTGCGAAGATCACGGACGCCTGGTGGGTGACGGGGCGCTGAAGGCGGAGCACGACCCGGCCGCAGCCTGGCAGGCACGGCCATCCGGGTGAGCGCCCGTCAAGGACATTGCCAAGCCGCCACTCTGATGGGTTACTTGAGGCAAACCGGTGGGCTGCCCATCCCTCCCCGGGGGATGGGCAGCCCATGCCTGTGTGGCCACATGCCATGAGGACGCGCCTCCGGCGTGAGGGCCGCGATGCCCGGTGCCGCACAGGGCTGGGCGAAGATCAAGGGCAGTCCCCTTCATCGCGAAGAGAGGGCTCCTCATGAGCACATCCATTCAGCCGTGGCTGACGCCGCGGATTCCTGCCGCACTCGCCCAGGGCTCCCCGCCGGACGGGCTTCCCACAACCGCGACCGTGGCACACCGTGCCCAGGGGGGCTCGGCGCTCCAGCCGTCACTCACTCTTCTCCTGGCGACCCTCACCATCCCCGTCGGCATGACCCCGGTCGTCGTGGCGGCGGCGCCCAACGGCAACGTCTACGTCAGCAACTTCAATTCGGCCACGGTGTCGGTGATCAACAGTGCCACCAACACCGTCATCGCCACCGTGCCCACCGGCAACAGCCCGTCCTCTGTGGCGGTGGCGCCCAACGGCAACGTCTACGTCACCAACCAGGGTTCGAGCAGCGTGACGGTGATCAACAGCGCCACCAACACCGTCATCGCCACCGTGCCCACCGGCACCAACCCGTTCGCGGTGGCGGTGGCCCCCAACGGCAACGTCTACGTCACCAACCTTATTTCGGCCAACGTGACGGTCATCAACAGCGCCACTAACACCGTCATCGCCACTGTGCCCACCGGCGTCGGTCCGGACGCGGTGGCGGTGGCGCCCAACGGCAACGTCTACGTCACCAACCAGGGTTCGAGCAGCGTGTCGGTGATCAACAGTGCCACCAACACCGTCATCGCCACGGTCCCTGTCGGCGCCAGCCCGCAGTCGGTGGCGGTGGCCCCCAACGGCAACGTCTACGTCGGCAACACCAATTCGAACAGCGTGACGGTGATCAACAGCGCCACCAACACCATCACCACCACCCTCCCCACCGGCGCCAACCCGTTCAAGGTGGCGGTGGCGCCCAACGGCAACGTCTACGTCGCCAACGCGGGTTCGGCCAACGTGTCGGTGATCAACAGTGCCACCAACACCGTCATCGCCACCGTGCCCACCGGCAACTTCCCCGGCTCGTTGGCGGTCGCGCCCAGTGGCAACGTCTTCGTCGCCAACGCGGGTTCGGGCACTGTGTCGGTGATCAACAGCGCCACCAACACCGTCACCGACACGGTCCCTGTCGGCACCGACCCGGAAGCGCTGGCGGTCGCGCCCAGCGGCAACGTCTACGTCGCCAACACCGGTTCGAACACTGTCAGCGTCATCCTGCTTGCCCCCACGGTGACCTCGATCAGCCCGGCGCAGGGGCCGGCCACGGGTGGCACAGTGGTGACGATCACCGGCACGAATCTGTCCGGTGCCACGGTGACGTTCAACGGCAATCCGGCAACCAACCTGTTCTACAACGCCGCGGGTACGCAGATCATCGCGACCACCCCGGCCGGCGTTCCCGGCCCGGCGACCGTCGTGGTGACCACCACTGTCGGCACCGTCACCCTGCCCGGCGCATTCACCTACGCCGCCGCCCCCACCACATCCGGCATCACCCCCACCCAAGGGCCGGTCGCCGGCGGCACGTTCGTCACCATCACCGGCACCGACCTGATCGGCGCCACCGTCACCCTCTGCGGCCGCCCGGCCTCCAACGTCATCGTCAACCCCGCCGGCACCCAGATCACCGCCATCACCCCGCCCGGAACCCCCGGCACCTGCCCCGTGGTCGTCACCACCCCGAGCGGCACCAGCACCGTGCCAGGCGGCTTCACCTACCTCGCCGTCCCGGTGCTGACCTGCATCACCCCCGGACAAGGCCCCGCGGCCGGCGGCACCGTGGTCACGATCACCGGCACCGGGCTGACCGGTGCCACCGTCACCTTCAACGGCGTCCCCGCCACCGCGGTCTCCGTCAACCCCGCCGGCACCCAGATCACTGCCACCACCCCGCCCGGCAGCCCCGGCACCGCCGCCGTCACCGTCACCACCCCCGGCGGCACCGCCACCCTGGCCTGCTGCTTCACCTACCAAGCCGTGGTCACCCCGCACGCCACCAGCCTCACCGCCACCCCCGCCCTCATCCAGCTCTTCCCCCTCCAACTCCACTTCCCGTTCCTGACCGCCACGCTGACCGACACGGTCACCGGACTGCCCGTCCCCGGCCAGATCATCACCTTCAGCACCGGCGGACACTTCCTGGGCACCGCCATCACCGACGCCAACGGCACCGCAAGCCTCGTCGAGATCCTCAGCCTCCCGCTGATCATCCTCAACGGCGGTTACGACGCCACCTTCGCCGGCACCCCCACCCTCCAACCCTCCACCGCCCACGCCCCCTTCCTCGCCCTCTGACGCTGCCCGCGACGCCCCGTCTGCGCAGAGCCCACACCCACAGCCGGGGTCAACGGCCATGGACCCGCCGTGAGAAGGACCGGCCGGCACGACACACCGGGCCCCCACCGTGCACGAAGAACGCGATCCGTGTTCCCGGCCGCCGACATCGGACGACCGCCCACATCGGACGACCATCCACATCGGACGACCGTGCACATCGGACGACCGTGCACATCGGACGCCGCGCACACGGATCGCGTTCGCACACGCTCCCCAAGGGCGCAGCCAGAGGACGAGCTCAGGTCATGCAACGGCCGGCACGGAGATCTTCGCCTCCGCGTCATCCGCAGCGGCCGTGTTCAGGCCGATGCTCTCGGCACCGTTGTAGGCGTCGCGGTCCAGGACCTTCTCCCTGGCGGAGACCAGGATCGGGACCACGAGCAGGGCACCCGCGTCCGTATCAGTGGATCATGGTGAGCTACGCCGAGCCGGGCCGCCCGGTCATCTACGTCGCCTCCACAGTGAGGCCCTGTCCTGCGCAAACCCTGCTTCGGGCGCGGTTGGCGGCCACGCTCCGCCGGCGCTTCCTTATCCGGGTGTCAGGATCGCGTCACGGTGTCGGTAGCGCGGCCGGGTGCGTGAGAAGACCCTGCAGCACCGGATTGATGGTCCCGACGACGCCCCCGTACTCGTGCTGGGCGCCGCGCTCGGGACCACCCGGCATAGGTTGTGAAGAACGTCTTGTGCGGTCCAGGTGGTCCAGGTCAGGGGCGTAGGCGCAGGTCAGGGCCTTGGGTCCAGGAGCGTCAATGCTGTTCGCACCCTCTCCGGCCGGTCAACCGCGTTTCCGAACCGGTGCGCGAGACCATCGCACGCCGACGGCGCCGAGTCGAACCCTGAGGACGAAACCGCGTACAACTGCATCAACAGGGCCTCCCGTCTCACGAGTTGGCATTGCGACCCTCGTGCTGCACCAGAGGTCCTGCCTTCATGCACCCACCCGCGACGATCACCCGACCAGGCGCCCCGTTCGATCAGAACCGACCTCGTGATCGATAGGATTACGGCTTCTCAAGGGCATCGCCCTGAAGTGAAGGGCATTGCGACATGGCTTGATCAGGTCCAGCACACGGGTCCGGGCCCTGCATTCGGCGCCCGTTCCTGGTTGTGCCCCATTGGTCAAGGTTGTGAGGTGTGCGCAATGTGGGCGGGTGCGAGGCCGACTCGGACGGGACAGGACCGGGACGGGAGAGCTGCGCGAGCGCGGCGAGCGGTGCGCGGATGCGCCCGGGTTGATGGTCCAAACGGTCGGCTGGATAAGCTCGTCAACAGTTGTAGCAGGCTGTAGCGAGTGCGAAAGCCGCGTTCGGTGTGCGCGAGGGGCCCTCTGGGCTCGAAGGGGGATCTCATGGCCAACAGGCCGGGAAGCGGACCGGGACCGGGCGAGCGGGAGATCGACGACTCCGAGTTGATGGACGTCGCGCAGGACCCGGAGCAGGCTCACAGCCTCCACAAGTCGCTGCGCACTCTGGCCAACAACCTCAATGTGAGCGGACCGCTCCAGGAGATGGCCCAGGGCATCCTGTCGGGACGTATGGGAATGACCGACGCCATCAAGAACGAGCGCTACATGGACGCGCTGGGCGACCGCATGACCGAGATCCGCCGCGCCGCCGAGTCGCAGACCATGGAGGACCGCGAGGCCGAGCGTGAGAAGCGCGAGCAGTGGGAGCGCAAGCGGGACGAGGAAGAGCAGAAGGGGCGTGCCGAGCACGACGGTCCCTCGACCAACCTGGTCACGGGGCCGAACAAGCGGGGGCGGGGTGGACACCGGGGTTGAGCCCGGGGCCGGATTCGGACCAAGGGCCCGTGCCCACGGAGGCTCGGGCCGTCTCGCCGGCGCACCGCCTACCGGTGAACGATGGGGGAGGCCCTCGAAATGGCCCGCCCCTTGTTCGGTCCCACCGGGCCTGGCAGCACCCAGACGTCGTTGCGGTAGGCGAGTTCTACATCGGCTACCCCGAACACGGCGCTTGCCTTGTCTCGGAAGGTATCGGCGGGACGCTCCCGGGACAGCACTGTGACACCCAGGGGTTGAGGGCTTGTCAGCGCCCCTGGGTACGCTGGCACAGAGATGAAACGGACGTGAACCGGAAGCTCGATGATGCCGGTTGGTGAACGGGGGCGCAGTCATGGGCGAAGGGTTCAAGAGCAATCCGGAGATGCTGAAGGTCGAGGGGAAGAACTTCTCCGAGATCGGCAGGGATTTCTACCAGGCAACCACCAAGCTGAAGAACGGCCTGGCCGCGCAGGGTGACGGTGGAGGTGGCGGAGGCGAAGCGCCGAAGGAGACGACGTTCTCGAGTGTCGCCCAGGACGCCTGGAAGGGCCTGACCACCTTCAGCGACAAGGAAGGCACCCCACCGTGGGGTGACGACGAGCTCGGCGAGAAGTTCGGCGTGGTATACGAAGGCCTGCGCGACGGCATGACGGACTCGATGCAGCACCTTGCCACCAAGCTCAACGAAATCGGCAAGGCGTTGGAGCGGATGGCGAAGAACCACGAGGAAAACGAGGACTTCAACGACGCTCTGATCAAGGAGCACAAGCCGGAGAACCAGTTCGGCGGCGAGGTGCGGGTTCTGAAGTCCGCGAGCAAGTGAAACGGCCCGCACCACGGGGGCGTGTGGCGACCGTACAGCGGGGTTGCAGGGCCGCCACAGCAGCACGGTCGCGGCAGCCAGGGTCGAGTATTTGCGCCGTATCGGTTTCGGCGTCGGCTCGGCTCCGGCTCGATGTTTCGACGGCAAACTGACCCGCGCCAAGTCCGAGGTCAACCGCATGACCGCGCCTGACCCACAGCCACCCCTTCACTGATAGGAGAGAGTCCGTGTCGCATCCCGACGCGCCGGAACCGGTACAGCCCATCCCCGCCACTGCCGAAGAGGCATTGGCTGCCGCTCGCGCCCGATTCGAAGTACTGGATCTGGAAGGAAACCCGGCGCCGTTGTACGTGGCGGAGTTCGACATCGGCTTCCTCATCCACGCCGTCATGCCCCCACCGCCGCCCGGCACTCAGGCGCCGTTGGGCGGCAGTCACATGGTGATCTCCAAAAGCGACGGAGCCGTCATTTATGTCCCCAACTTTCCGCCGGACTCCGCGATCGAGCTGTACCGCAGTCTGCGCAGGCCCAATGGCTAGGGCTGCCACCTGAGGGCTGGACGGCTTTGGACCGGATGTCTGCTCCAGCACTGTAAATCAACAGAGTTGAGAGACCATAAACGCCGTTGAGTACGCTCTGACATGGGCATGGCTCTGCGCCGACGCAAGCCGGTTGAGCACTCACGAGGCTCCGATGGGCGCCTCCGGCAGCAGCAGAGAAGCAGGGCTCTTCCGCCGGTGGTGAGGCGGATGGGGTCGGTCGGCCCACAGGGCCGGGACGACACGAACTACATGGGCGACAACGGGGGTCTTCGTCATGGCTTTGATGCTGCCGAACGCACTTGAGTGGGTTCTCGAGATGTGTGGCTTCGACTGGCCCACAGGCAACGAAGACAAGATGATGGAGTGCGCCAACACCTGGCGTCAGTTCGCCGCTGATGTGGAGAGCCTCCAGGCCCGTGGCATGAGCGCCGCCGGCAACGTCCTCGCCGAGAGCGCCGGCGACTCCATCGAGGGCTTCAACAAGACCTGGGAGAAGTTCGCCGGCGGCTCGGGCTACTTCGACGACGCCCGCCAGGGCGCCGAGCTGATCGCCATATGCATGGACGCCGCGGCGATGCTCATTATCGGGCTAAAAGTGGCGGTGATCGCCCAGTTGGTCATCCTGGCGATCGAGATCGCCGCGGCCCAGGTCGCCGCTCCATTCACCCTGGGTCTGTCCGAGCTCGGCGCGATGGGCGCGGTCGCCGCCACGCGGATGATCCTGCGCAAACTCCTCAAGGAGATAGCCCAACAGATCTTGCAGGCGGTGTTGGAGACCGCCAAGGAACCCTTTGTCTCCGCTCTGGAAGCCATGGTCTCCGACGTGGTCGCCCAGACCGTCGAGCAGAACTTCGGCAAGCAGTCGGGCTACGACCTGGGCCGCACCGCCAAGAAGGGTTACGAAGAGGGCAAGGAGGCCCTGAAGAACTCCGGTTCCACCTTCGGCGAGTCCCTGCGCGACGGCGCCGGCTCCCGCGCGGGGCATGGCGCCCGCGACGGACTGACCAACAGCGGAAACGACGGCGGCGACGGCTCATCGGACTCCGGCAACGACACCTCGTCGAACTCCAACGATTCGTCATCGAACAACAACTCGTCATCCAACGACAGCAGTTCGTCCAACAATTCCCCCAGCTCCTCCAATTCGTCGAACTCGCCGGGCTCGTCCAACTCGTCGTCGAACGACAGCAGTGCGTCGAGCAACTCCCCGAGTTCCAGTAATTCGCCGAGTTCGAGCAGCGGCGACTCCGGGCGCAGGGCACCGGATATCGGCGGTCCGTCGTCCTCATCTCCGCCGAGCGGTTCGGACCGCTCTTCGTCGAGCCCGCCCTCGTCGTCCGATGGCCCGGCGGCTTCGAGTTCGCCCTCCTCTTCCGCGAGTACGCCGTCCAACAGCAGCACGGACAGCACCGGCAGCCCGGACTCGTCGAACCCCTCGTCGTCCTCGTCCTCACCAAGCCGTGGCTCCGACGCGCCCAGCCCCTTCGACGTGGGCACCCAGGCCTACAACGAGAGCATCGGTCGCCCTCTGGGCGACGACTCGTCCACCCCCGACCCGTCTCCGGACTCGTCCACGCCGTCCACCACGACGAGGCCGGACGTCGAGGGCGGTCCGGCCCCCGACACCACCCCTGACGCCGCCCGTCCGGACAGCACACCGGACGCCCCGCCGAGCACTGCACCGGGCAACGAGCCGTCCATGCCCTCCAACTCCTCGCCCATCGAGGGCCCGGGCACCACGCCGGATGCCGATGGCTCCTCGGCGGCGGACACCACTCCGGACAGCGCTCGCCCGAGCCGCCCGGAAGGCGTCGACGTCCACACCCCGGAGCAGGGCGCGTCGATCCCGGACCCGCGCCACACCGAGCCCGCGCCCATGCCGTCCCCGCCGCCGGAGACAGACCGCCCCGAGGCCGCACCGGCCCCGGCTCCCGACAACTCCCGCCCCGCACCGGGCGTGCACCAGGTCGACCGCGACTCGGTCACCACCATGCCCGCACCGGCCCAGGGCCCGATACCGGGCGACTCCAACGACGGCAACAACAACGACAACCAGAACCAGGGCAGCGGCCGCGTCTCCATGCCGAGCGGTGCCATGCCCGGCAACACGCCCACCGCAAACCCCAGCCCTGGTCAGGGTCACGCGCCGACACCGTCAACACCGACCCCGCAAAACCCGGACGACGAACACCTCGGCCTCATGAGCACCACCGCCACGGCGGCGCCCCTGGCCCCCGGTACGCAGCCCGGTGAGGCGGGCATCCCGCAGCAGGCGGCCCCGTCGTCCGCGACGCCCTCAACGTCGACCCCGGGTGCCATGCCAGCACCGGCGGCCGGCCCCATCCCGACGCAGGCGCCGGCGGCAGGCAACCCCACGACGACACGGCGGGCCGCCACGCCCAGCGCCACGACGTCGCGTACGGAACAGCCGAGCACCAGGCCCTCGACGCCGTCGCGGGGCACCCAGCAGAACCGACCCGCATCGCCGCCGCGCACCGAGACGCCGCGCACTGACACACCGCGTACCGAAGCGCCCAGCCGCCCGACCACACCACCACGCACTGACACGCCGCGTGCCGAGAATCCGCGGACCGAGACGCCTGGGCGCCCGACCACGCCGCCCCGCGGCGAGCAGCCGACGAACCGTCCGACGGACCAGCAGTCACCGGCCGAGTCCCCCACTCCCACGCCGAACGACCAGGGGATGCCGGCACCGAACAACCAACAGCCGGACAGTCAGCAGCCGGACGCCACCAACCAGACGCCCGATCAGAACCAGCCTCCCGCTGACGACAGCGCGCCCGAGCAACCCACGACGCCCCCGCCTCCGCCCCAGGCAGACAACCTTTCGGACATCCGTAACGACCTGAACATCCCGTTCGAAGGCCTGACCACACCCGACCCCACCCATCAGCAGGACCTTGAGAACGCCCACCCGAGGAACCCCGGCGGCACCCCACAGGTGTACGCGGACCCGCGGCAAGGAAACTGGGTCGGTCTGCAGAACGACGGCGGCGTGGGGGTGCCCGGCCGATCCAACAACTGCGCCGACTGCACCCGCTCGTTCCTCGAGACATGGTTCGGCCGTCCGACGGTGTCCGCCCCGCGCACCTTGGACCTCAATGCGGACGGCAGCCTGAACACCCTTTCCGCGGAGCGCGACTCGGTCGACAACCAGGCGCGTTGGGCCGGCGCACCCAGCACGTATGCGGGCAAGGACCATCCCAACCCGTACGCACGTATCGCCTACGAGCTGTCGCAGGCCGGGCATGGCTCGGCAGCGGTGATCGGCGTCAACTGGCCCGGCGGTGGCGGCCATGCCTTCGCCGCGGTCAACCACAACGGCCAGATCCTGTTCGTCGACGCGCAAACAGGCGTCGTCAGCGAGAATCCGATTCACCTGGGTGCCCAAGAGGTCTTCTACACCCCGCTGGACGCCAATCGGAACCCGATCACTCCGTACTTCCTGACCCCGTCGACGCCTCAACCGTCCACCCAGAACACTCCGGACACCAACAACAGCTCGGGCCCCGACTCGCCGACGGATCAGTCAACTCCCGACGCTCAGTCGGACGGCCCTTCCAACACCTCGCCGTCCACTGAGCCGTCCACTGATGAGACGCCCTCTGACAACGACGACTCGACCACCGAACAGAACGCGCACGACGGCAGCACCGACACAGCACCGCCGTCGACGACCCCGGAATCCTCCGCAACGCCGGAGACGACGTCGGCCCCCGAAACGACGCCGACCCGGGAGACGACACCACCGCAGAACGAGGACACCTCTGCGGACACGAACACCACCCCGGACACGAGCACCATCCAGGACACGAGCACCATCCAGGAGTCCAACCCGGAACAGGCATCCGAGACCGCCCCGGACGCGGACTCCACCACGGATCGGGACTCGGAAACGACCCAGGACTCGGACGCGACGGACGAGGACAGCCCACAGCCCGACAACGCGCAGGACACGGAGGACAGCCAGGAATCCCAAGCCCCTCAGGATTCCCAGGACACCCACGAACCCCACGACACTCAGAACCCTCAAGACGCCGACCAGCAACCGGAGTCGAGGGAACCGGTCTTCCCGTCCACCGCCACGCGCCCCTCCGGTCCGCCGGATGGCTACGACGACCCCACCGACGCTGACAACCGCGCGCAGCAGGAGGGATTCCCGCGCAACGAGGACGGCTCGTTCCAGCAGGCCCCCGACCCGCGCGAGGGCACCTGGGTCGACGATCTGCGCGGCCAGAACCCCGACGAGTCCGGCCGCGGCGTCAACTACCCCGACGGATCCCTGGCGTTCGTGGGGTCGTACGCGGGCAACCCCACGGTCGCCGCCCGCCGCAGCCCGAATGAGGACGGCACCCCCGCCGACACTCCCGAGCCCAACGGCCGCGACCGTATCGAGAGCGCCCTGGGCGCCGAGTTTGACGACTTCGGCGACGGCCGCGACGCGTACAACAACCTGGAGACCACCCTCCTCAACGAGGGCCACGGCTCACAGGCCGTGATCATCACCCAGAACACCGACGGCCGTGCCCACGCCTGGAACGTGGTCAACCACAACGGCCAGATCGTCTACGCCGACCCGCAGACGGGCCAGAGCAGCACCACCCCGCTCCACAGCGGCAACAACGGCGTCTTCGCGATCCCGTTGGACGCCAGTCGTCGACCCATCGAGGCCACCAACCAGCCCACCACGCAAAACCAGCGCCAGACCACACCTGCCGCTACCGACCACACATCGCCCCAGCGCCCGGCCGGTTCGGCCAATGAGTCCAACGACCCGAGCGCGGAAGCCACTCGCGAGCAGCGGAACCAGAGCCTTCCCGATCCGGAAGCACGGACCGATGCGCATCCGAACCGTCCTCAGGACACGGCACAGGGCGACCTTCGAGACGCGCACGACGTCCATCGGATCGGTCTGGACCCGGTCCAGGCACAGATGCGGCAGTGGGCGCAGCTGCAAAGCGACCCGCCCCGGGTGCCCTTGGCCGACGTACTGCGGGACAACGACGGAAAGTTCCACGAACCAACGGATCCCTGGCGACGTGAACTCGCATCGCACCCCGACGGGACGAACCGTCGGGATGTGGAGGACCTCAAGCGGCTGCTTGAGGAGACGGAGAGAAATTCGCCCGACTTCTCCGGCAAGAATGACGCGGTCGTAGAAGTTTTCGACCCGGACACCATGGAAAGTCACTACATCGTCGATTCGTCGGTTCCCCCTGCCATGGACGGCGCCGGCCCGCTGCACTCCGAGTCCCACATCCTCAATTGGATCGACCAGCTCAACGAGAATCGCGAAGCTCGGAAGCAGACCAAAGTCAAGGTAAAGGGCCTATACACCGAACGTGAGCCTTGTGGCCTGCCCACCGCCGAGTCCGGTGATCCCGCCGGCCACGCCAACTGCTCCAGGACAATCGACGATTCCCAGGCGATGGACGGTGTTCCCGTCTACTACAGCACGACCTATCGGGCGGACCCGGACCTCAAGGATCTGGAGGCGGCCGAGGCTGAAAGGATGCGAGCGGAAGGCAAGACCGAGTCTCAAATCAAGACGGCACTCAGCAAGTACCGCACGCCGAGCCAGCAGATCCAGGACGCGGAGATTCGGAATCACCTGAACTTCGTCGATCAGTTGGCACAAACATTGGCCAATCAGAACCAGACCACGTCCCCGCCCCAAGGTCCTGACCAGAACACGCCGCCCACCCAGGCACCTCAGTCGGGTCCGTCCCATCCCACAGACCCCAACCGCACACCCCCATCGGACCCGACGGGCACGGACCGACGTCCTCCGGCCGACCCAGAGGGCTCCGACCGTACGCCCGAGGCCGAACCGGCCGGAACCGACCGCACACCGTCGCGCGCCCCCGAGGAGAGCAACGACCAGACGAACAACGAAACCCAGGAAGACAACGAAACTCAGCCGGAATCGTCAGACCAGCCCGATTCGCAGCGGGCGGAGGCCCAGTCGACCCCCGAGGCGACCGCCACACGCGACGCGACCGGCGGCGCTCCACGGCCCAATCAGCAGCAAAGCACCACGATCAGCGAGCTGGAAAGCTCGCTCGCCAGCGAGGGGCACGGCGCTCAAAGGGTCTTCATCACGCAGGACACCAACAACCAAAGCCACCCACTGGCCGCGACGAATCAGAACGGCCAGATCGTCTATACCGATCCGCTGACGGGGTCGCAGAGCTTCATCCCTCTGAACTCGGGCAGCAACGCCACACCCCTCCCGTCGATCCCGGGAGACCTGATCAGGGTGTTCCGTGTCGGCCAAGAGCTCGGACTCAGTCCGCTACAGATCGCGGATTTCGTCAACGTGGCCGCCATAAAGAACAAAAAGGCAAAGGAGGGGGATACCCTCATAGCCGACGCCAATATAATCGAGCAGATGCAAAACTGGTCCAATGAGATCGAACCTCGGGGCTATCCGTACCACTTCGAGAGTAAAGAGAAATTCGATCATTTCACCTCTCGACTGCGAGATCTCGCCCGGGAATTCGGCCTCCCCGACGGCAGTATCGTGGTACAAGGTTCTTCCCTGCGAAAGCCGGATGCAAAGGATGTCGACTTCGCGATCTTCGTGTCGGACGAAGCATTCGACACATACGTGGAGAAGTGCAAGCAAGGCCTCATCGATCGCAACACGTTGGAGGGAAGTCGCAAGCTGCGGAAGGACCTCCGCAGCTACAACAACAAGGGTTTCGTCCCTAGCTTCCTGCTGGACAGGGTCCCTGGCGATCCTGATCGCACCTTCGCGAGCGAGGCATATAGACTGACTGAAGAATTCGGTCTGCCGGGAATCGATTTTTCGGTCATGCGCGAGAGCAGCAGGTACGCCATGTACCCGAGCATGGAATTGTGAGGTCAAAGTGTCCAGTAAACTTCAGCGCTTCTACCTGGATTGGGGAATCTACCCCGGGGAAGAGGTCACTCGCGAGGAAGCCCTGGACGAGGGCGACTACACGCGGGCCCAGTTCAACGAATCCGACGCACCTCTGTTCGCCGAATTCTACGATTCCGGCCGCCTTTTCCACGTTGATTACTGGACGAGCGATCCGGATAGCGTCAGGACTGATCACCTGTTGCACCATCCGGGCATCCCCTTCGGGATCCAGTTGACCGTTCAGACCATCGGCAATTATCGCTGGAGCGTCTCTCACAGGTACGCGAATTCAGGTCATCTTGCCGGATATCTGGTCCACTTGGAGCGAGTCAACACCTACGATGCTGCACTGATGACGCTACAGATCGACCTTCAGCGGCAGTTGAAAAGAATCGAGAAGAATTCCTACGACAGCGACGGTCAACTGCACTACGTCTTCGAGTACAACCCGGTGGGTGACGTCGTGAGCATCCATGACTCGCCGGAGGGCAGCACGCCGCAACTGGCGGCGGCCCTTGATGACGTTGACATGCCGGACTTCTACCGTGCGGGCTTTGCCCTGCCTGCGGGCATCGACCGCTCGTCGATCCCACTCCTGGGCGGGTAGTCGGGGTCGTAGAGCAGTGCGGGTGACCGCGTGACACCCTGCACGTTGTACACGCATCTGTGCCCCGTCCCCTGCTGCAAAGAGTCGGCACAAGCCAGGAGGGGCATCGTGTCCGAGCCAACCACCGGCACCCCCGGAATTCCCGAGGAAGAGGCCGCCGGTCGCGTCGGTGCATGGTGGCGTGAGGGTGGGCGCGGCGGTCAAGCGGCCTTTCTTGTCCTTGCGGACGGCCATGACGCCTCGGCCGTCATGCGGGAGACGCGCGAGCATGTGCCCGGCAGTGGCATACGTCGTCAGCGCCGAAAGCCTCCGTCAGCTCGCGGCCCAGGGCAACATCGCGGAGCGGCTCGGTCGGCACCGGCGCGCGGTGAGGCCGTGGCGGCGGCTGCTGTCCCGCGACCTGGTGCATCATCTCGACGTGCTGGATCAGCCCGGCGATCGCCTCGGCGCGCTCCTCGCCCCGCAGGCCGTACTCCTGCGTGCAGGAGAACCGGGCGTTGGGGTAGACACGGCCGATCAGCCGGCCCGGGTACCCGCCGGGGAGCAGGCTGGAGCTGAGGTCGGTGTGGATCGCGACCACGTTCTGCGCGGGGACGCCGAGGGTATCGATCTCCACCAGGGCCTGGTACTCGGAGTGCGGCTCACCGGGGGCGGAGTTCTTGACGAGGCTCGTCTCCTCGCCGGTGCGCGGGTCGACGTAGGTGATGACCGTGGTGTTGCCGGGGCCGGTGACCGGCGGCTGCGCGGGCGGCGCGGCCTCCTGGCCGCCGCCGTGCTTTTGCTGATACATCCGCACGACCTCCTCGACCTCCTCGACCGGCACGGACGGCCAGGTGCTCAGCTCGCCGGTGCGGCGGTCGACCACACCGCAGGAGTGGCCGATCGTGGCCGGCGGCCGGCGCTTGCCCGTGACCGGGTCACGCTCGGCCGGCGGGGCCGCGGCCCACACCACCCAGCCCAGATCGAACTCCTGCATCCGCACCTCACGGCGCTCCTGTCCCTCCGGGTTGAGCCACCCCTCGGCGGTCGCGAGCGCCTGCTCCTGGCTGATCACGGGAACTCCCATCGAGTCTTCGGGCGGGGCGGGGCGGGTGCGGCCGGGCCGGTGCGGCCGGGGCCGGTGCCGGGCGAGCTCCGCGGCCCTCGTCCGAGTGGGCCTGAGTGCAGGCGGTCTGATGCGGGCGCCTTCGAGAGGCTTCGGGGCTTCGGGGCCTTTGAGCCTAACGGTCTGCGGTGGGTGGGTGTCAGGCGGTCGGGTGGGCATCGGGCCCGGGGGCTTGTGGAGCCTGTGCGGCTTCCGGTTTGGGCTCGGGGGCCTGTGCGGGCTCGGGCTCGGCTGCCTGGGGGGCGGTTACGGAGCGCCGCGCGGTCGTGGCATAGGGCTGCGCCGGGCGGATCTGCAGCGCCTTCACACCGCTTTCCGTGGCAACGAGGAGGATGCCGTCGGGGGAGAGGTCGGTTCCCGTGAAGGGCGTGGCGGAGATCAGGGCCGTGACGATCTTCTCGTCGCCCTTCTGCTCGCCGCGACGCCAGACGCGCACATAGTCGGCGCCGCGGCTGAACCCGAGCCGCCCCGTGGCGCGCTCGTCATCCGAGGGGCGCAGGATCTGGGTCGGGTCGGCATCGATGACGGAGCCGGTGGCGAGGTCCTGCACCAGCAGGGCGGGGGCCTTGGGATCGTCGGCCTTCAACGGGCTTGAACCCGGGGTGCCTTGAGGCACCGCGCTCACGGCGACCGCGAGCGGGGCCGACTCCGGAGGCTCCTGCTTTGCAGGCGCGTCCGCGGCGCTGTCCGACGCGGCCGCGGACGGGGGCAGTTTGCCGACGGTCACGGCGTCGACCCCGGCGACCGGTACGCTCCACAGGGTGTGCCAGGGAAGCTCGGGTACCGTGCGGCGCAACACCGCCGCGTACTCCGGCAGTCCGTCTTCGACAAATGCGGACTCCAGGAGCGCCGCTCGAAGGATGGCGGGTGCCTGGGTGCGGGTGAGCAGCGGGGCCGTACGCAGATACGTGCGCGCCGGTGCGTCCAACTGCTCCGGGGGTACGGCCTCCACCGCGGCGCGCAACCGCACCGGATCGGCGTGGGCGAACAGGCCGGGGTCGGTGAGGAGCCGGGGGAGCAAACCGGCCTCCAGGGTGTGTCCCGCGATGTGATCGCGAACGTACGTCCCTGCCTTCGCCCAGTCCTGATGGGGTACGGCCTCCAGCAACTCCATGGCGATACGCACCTGAGCGCCCGGAACATCCGGAATGCCTGCCCGAACGGCCTCGCCGATGCCCGGGTGCTGCAATCCAAGGAGCATCCGCTCGTCCTCGGGGATGCCTTCGCCGGCCCTCTCGATGGGGCGGATGAAGGGGGCGACGAGCAGCATCCCCCGCGCCATGTCCTCGCTCATGTCCCGATCGGCGACGGCGGAGGCGAGCGGGGTCAGCAGATGCACGGGCACGCCCTCGGCAAGGGCAAGGGGCGCGAGGATCTGCCGCAGGGTGCGGGGGTGGGTGTCAAGTCGCTGGGCGTGCAGATCGAGCACTTCGCCGACGCTGCCGGGCAGTTGGCTCGCATCCGCCGGGTCGAACCCCTCCGGGTGCATCAGGATCGACTGCACGGCGAGATGCACGGTCAGGCGGCTGCCCGCGCCGTCCCCCGCGTGCCGGGCGATCACCTCGGCGAGCGCACGTCGAGCGTCAGGCTCGGTCGTGAATGGCAGTTCCGGGGCGCCGAATTGAGGGTTGAGCATCGCCTCGGCCTGCAGCACAAGCCCTTCGGGGTCGGCCCACTCGGGTGCGTCGAGGTCGATGATCTGGGCCACGCCGGGCGGCAGGCCCTCGGCAAGCTCGACGGCGAACTCCCGGGGCACGTCGGCGAGAAGGCGTATGGACTCGATGGCGGCGAGGGGTTTCAGCACGTCCCGCACCACGTGGGCGGGCTCACCCGCCCCACGCACCGGCCCGGCCCGGTCCACATCCGGCACCACTATCGTCACCGGCCGCCCGGACAACGGGAGTTGACCGAGTTCGGGGAAGATGTCGGCGGTGCGGGTCGCGGACAACCCGTAGTGATCGGCGAGCAGCCACAGGGTCTGCGCTGCCGTCAGCCCGGCGACGCTCGGCACCGCGGGTGCGGGCAAGTCCGGAGGCACGGTCGCCGGATCGAACGCGTCCAGCTCGACGAGCCCTTTGCGAAACTCCGGGTCGCAGAGCATCAGGAACCCCGTGAGCAGCCGCGAACACCCGGTGCCCGGACTTCCGGTCAGGATGACGACCCGAGGCGCGCCCGGCCGCTCCATCCGCCACCCGGTGAGCGCGCGCAGCGCGGCATTGCGCCCCCCGATGTAGGGGTGGGGCTCATGGGCCGTGGCCTGTTCTGGGGCCTGGGTCGGGCTGGCCATTGTCTCCCCGTTGTCCTGTCCGTCCGGCACCGTCAAGTCGTGTTGACCGTACGCCGTTCATCCTAGGGGCGTCGCACGGGGTGAATCGCACCCCGACCGCCGCTTGTTACCCAGGTGTGGCGTGCGCTTGTCGCCCACGTATGGCGCGGCGCCGGCGACACGGCTCGGTGATCGATTCCGGCGGAGCGAACTCGTACACCGAAGTGGCGCCAACGTGCCGTTCGACAGGCGTGGTTGGAATGTGCGCGGGCGACCTCACGGGGTGCCTGCGATCACCCCGTGAAACTTTCGTACCCGCATCATGCCGCACCCCACTGACAACGCCCCTGACCTGCCCTGATTCACCCAAGGACCTTCATGAGCAGCCCCATCGCGGCGAGTGAGAGCAGCAGCACGACCGTACCGGCGACGTTCCGAGACGCCGATGGGTCAACCTGTGCGGCCACGGAGACATCGCCGCCGTCCAACGCCCGCTCAAACAGCGTTTTCCAGACGCGGATCTCGATGAACACGGCCACCGCCGCTGCGGACCGAGGCCACAGACGATCCCGCGGCCGGGCTTGCGCCCGCTGCGCGCCCCGCAAGCGGGCGCAGGCCGGGAGGCTCTCCGGCGCGGGTGAGGTGGCGTGCTGCCACCGGGTGCGCACGGCAGGCAGGTCGGCGAGCGCGCGGCGGCTGCCGACGACGAGCTGGTCGCAGGCGTTGGTCAGGGCGATCGATACCTGGCGGGGAGCACGTGCCCACTGGGTCTCGGGGGCGTCGACCTCATCAAAGAGCACGTTCAAGCCGGTGCGACGGTCGAATAGATGCATCCCGTCGGGCCGACACGACGTTTCATTAACAGCCCCACATCGCTCGCTTGTTGCCCATCCACGTTTCCACTTAAAGTTTGGCAGGACGTACCAGCCACAGTCACCCAGTTCCTCACCAGTCGCAGCAGCATGAGACGAGTGCGGGCCATCGAACTATGACCATGTGCCAGACAGAACCTGCACCGGGTCACCGAACAGTCCGGGGGCAGGTCTGTGGCGGCGTCCAGGTTGAAAAAGCTCGGTGGCTGACGTTGCGTGTGCTGCGGTCCGGCTCTGTCACGCGGTGCATCGCCCCGCGTATACTTCCGGCCTCAGCGCGAACTGCGCCCGGGACCTCGGTGGGATCCTGACGTCCTTCCCTTTCTCTAAACGGTCGTCTTCCTGGCTTTCGTCACTTCTCTCCTGTAGGCGCACGACGGCGATAATGCACATGACATGGGTGACCTGACTGCCGCGCATCGCGGGTATGAGTACCAGGACCTGCTAGAAGCACGTCGTGTGGTGGATCTGCCGCTGGGCGGGATCGTCGTCGTGCACGTTGACGAGAAACTGGTACCGGACGACCGTTTCGACGATCTCACGGTCATCGGGGCGGATGGATGTCGTGAGCGGACCCAGTTCAAGCACTCGGAAAACGACGATCACCCCCTCGCTTCAGCGTCATCGACACTGACATCATCGGCGTCGCCGACACCCCGGAGAAGGCCGTGACCAAGGTCCGCCGCGCCAAATGCGGGGTGTGACCGAATCTGTCTGATCTGCTGATCGGAGTCGACGTTGACGCCTTCCTCCTCTCTCTACAGCACCCGCATACAGACACAGGTGGTCCACCTGGTCCTGCGCCACCTGTCCCTCCCGTTGCACGGGAACACCTACATGCGGGGAGTGCTCCCACCACAGGGCGGGGAGGAAGCCGTCTGCGTTGCCGTCGGCACGAAGGACGCGTGTGCACCGGACCTGAATGTCTACGAAATCCCCCTGATCCAGGACGAGATCATCATCGCTGCCGGCGAAGTCCTCCAGATCGTGCGGGCCGCCCAGACCGCAGACCCCTTCTACCGGACCTTTTACCGCGACGACGAAGGCGACCTGTCGCAGATGCCGTCCCTGACCCTTGACCTCCTCGACATCCGAGGAGACCAGGAACAGCAGGAACCGGCTGTCCTGACCCCGGAGACGATGCACTCGACAGACAGGGCGAATCTGGTGGGGTTCCTCCCCCTGGCGCCCGGACGGCATCGGCTGTACTGGTCATGCGGCGACTGGCCCGGAATCATCGCCTCGGACGCTGAGACCTCCAACAGCCCCGAAGCACTGCAAACGGTCGCCGCCCACGGCCTGCCCGATACACGCCGCGCGCAGCTTTCAAAAGATCTCCACTGCTGGAAGATCGCCCCACTGCTGGAGCCCTAGGGGCACCGGTTGTGAGCCCTCCAGGGCTGATGACGACTATGGGCAGCGGGCGGGCCAGGGTGCGTGAGCCGATCCCCGGGTTAGAAGGCGGTGCGGAGGCCGCCGGTCCAGGGACCCTCGAAGTTGGCTGCGGTGAGGGTGATGCCGGTCAGGACGCGTACGGCGAGGATGAGGCAGCCTTCGGGTTCTTCGGTGTCGGCTTCGCCGGTGGGTTCGCAGGCGTCGGAGGCGTCGAAGCCGGCCGCGGTGAGGGAGCGGACGACGGGGCGGGTGATGTCTACGCTGTCGGAGGGCCCGTCGAAGTAGCCGCCGGACAGTTCGAGGCGGCCGAGGATGGCGCCGTCGTGGGCGATGGTGGCCGTCTTCGTGTCGGGGTCGCGGTAGGCGCTGATGGCGGTGCGGCCGCCGGCGGCGAGGGTGCGCAGTACGTTGTCATCGAAGCCGATCCAGCTTTCGAATTCGATGGTGAGGGTCCAGTCGCCGGGCATTTCGCGGCCGAGGATGAAGTCGCCTTCGCCCTGGTGCTCTTGGAGGAAGTGTGCGGCTTGGTTCACGCCCTCGGGGCAGGGGACGGGGTTGGCGACGCCCATGAGGTGGAGGGTTTCGGTGAGTGGGTGGGGGGCGAGGGTTATGCACCAGCCTTCGCCGAACATCTCGTCCAGGTCCACGGTGTGGGGTCCTTCTACTCGGGTTCGTTGGACATTGTGCCCAGATGGTGTGGGGCTGCTATCTGCTGGGCAGGGGCTTTGGTTCGAACTTGCCCCCACCACGGAGCAGGCCGTGATGTTGGGCCGTCACTGCGGTCTGTCGCGGGTGGTGGAGAACTTCTGCCTGGAGACGGTGCAGAGGAAGCAGGCGCAGCAGGAGGCGGAGAAGACCTACGGCATCACCGGCGACGAGCTGACCAAGATTCCGCGGTCCGCGCCGACGCTGGAGAGGGAATGGCGGGCCGTCCATCCCGAGTGCTACCCGTGGTTCGCTGAAGGCAAGCTGTCCTCCCGCATCCTGAAGGAAGCCTGCCGGGTGCGGGCTGCCGGGATCAAGAACGTGCTCTCCGCGCAGGCGGAGGTGGACCGGGGGCGGGAATCCCCGCCCCCGGCACCGGGCCCCGGGCGCTCTGCGCAGGCGGAGGTGAGCCGTCCCGGCCGCGGCAATCGGCGAGGTGCAGTTGCCAGGTGCGGATGACCTCATGCTGGGGCGTAGTGGCGAGAGGCAGCGCCGGGTCACCTGCGCTCAAAGCGCGGTGTCGGAAGGCTGTATCCGGCGGCGTGGATGTGCTCGCAGACAGGGGCCCGGGTGAGATCTGAGAGCGTGGAGCGCGTGAGTGAGGTGTCGGCGCGCACCCTGCAACGCCGCTTCTCCGGGGCGGAGACACCCGGGTCCTGGTCACGGGCGTGGCACCGCATCCGTACCAGCGGATCATGGTGCGCTACCACGAGCCGGGTCACGCGGTCGTCCACGTCGTCTACGTCGTCTACGCGATGAGGCTCTGACCTGCGCAAACCCCGCTTCGGGTGCGGTTGGCGGCCCACGCTCCGACGGCTCGTCCTGACCCGGGTGTAAGGATCGCGTCAAAGAGTCGGTAGCGTGGCCGGGTGAGTGAGAAGACCCTGCAGCACCGGATTGGTGGTCCCGACGACGCCCCCGTACTCGTGCTGGGCGCCGCGCTCGGGACCACCTGGCACAGGTTGTAGATACCGTCTTGTGCGGTCCAGGTGGTCCAGGACATGGGCGTAGACGGCAGGTCAGGCCTTGTGTCCAGGGGAGTCGACCCTGTTGGTGAGACCAGTGTGAGAGCGCGGGCAGCGGGGTTGCGCTGTGCCTTGTTCGACAGGTCTTGGTTGTGCTCCGGCTCGCCGCTTCCGTCTCTGCAGGGACACTCGAACGTTCCGTTGTTGCGGCGGTGGAGCCGCCCCGCCGGAGGGCTACACCGCCGCAGCCGGGCGGGCATTTACTACTTCTGGCGGAGCATTAGGAGGGGCCGCAGAGGGTTGGGATTGCCGCTGGCAGCCCGAAGTGTCGATCTCTAGCTCGGGGTTGTACCTCTCGCCTCGCAGGCGCCTGAAGCGCGGTCCCTGCCAGGCTCGCAAGAGTGGTGAGGGGATGGCGTCAGGCGCCTTCGCTACGCTCTGGTCTCTGGGGCCTACTCCTCTACACCTCGGTTTCACGGCGGAGACAGCGACTCGAGGTACTCCTCGCCCGCTTCCGTTATCCGCATGCTGTTGTCTCCCATCGAGCGGTTGGCGTAACCGACGCGCTGGAGCCCGGTGAAGTGGCCATTCATGTCTCGTGTCCGTATGGCATCACCCAGCTTGTCGGTGAGCCAGGCGGCTTCGGAGTACTGCAGCCCCTCAAGGCCGAGAACCTTGGCTAGCTTGAGGGCCCAGAGAAGCTTGTCCCGCTTCAGCTTGACCCGGAAATACGGCGTGATGCCCTCGATCCCTGACGGGATGTGGTCGAGATCCGCGAATGCCTCCGGCACGGGCACGGAGCGAGATTTTCTTTTGATTCTTCCTCGCCCCGCGGAACTGACGCTGTCCTGCCGGTCGCCACGTTTGCCCCGAAGGGCATCAAACTTGGTTATGAGGACGTCCTTCGCTGCGTCCCCGAGGTAGTGCTCGCCCTTGGCCTTCCCCTCGTGGATCCACCCTGCGCGCACGGCCTGATCGAATTCTCGGGAGAAGTGTGACGGGATGCGCTCGCGCGCTCGCTGAAAAAGCCGTCTGATATCACTCTGGGTGAATGTCTCGCGTCCCTCTTCCTGAGAGAGATAGGCGGCGAAGGCAGTCATCTTCTCTGGGATGGTCTTCGCGCCGGAGAATTCCAGCGCTTGCCGCGGGCCCTCGGCGCGACCCGGTGGGCGAGCCTCCTCAAGCGCAGGAGCTTTCGGGGCTTCTTCTTCCGGTTCCAAGGCCGGTGGCGGGGGAAGGGCAAGAGGCTCGGGGACTGATTGTGATTGTTGGTGTGCTGAGGGGGACTGGAGCATGCCAATCACTTGAGCGCCTTGGGCGACGCTGATGCCCTGTTCGAAGGTGATGCGGCCGCTGAGTGTCAAGTACACGTCCGCTTGCGAAGTATTCATATAAGTGATACTAGCCCTCAAATCGGACATGGCAAGAGGCTGCCGAGAGCTGATCTCTCGCGGCAGATACCGCTCCCATAGCCCTAGAGGGGGCATCTTCAAAGCCCAAGAGTCGCGCCAGACCAGCGGGTGCCCTCATTGGCCGGCATCACCCCGCTCCCGGCTACCTTCAACGCCGTATCGGCTGACCGACCGCGGGGCCTCTGGACCTCCTGGCGTGCGCCCCGTGGGCAGGGTGCCGCGCCGATCTGCTTCCGGACGACCCGCTTCGACCCACGTTCAGATGACATATGTAGCTGCGAGCCTGGTGCTGCTGGCCGAGTTGAACACGGCTGCGCGCCTGGACTGGTCGCGGGCCGCCGTCGACTCCAACCATGCGCGGGCCGTGAAAGGGGTGCCACCACTCGCCCCGCGCCTCGGCCGGAAGCTTCTTTTGGGATGCGCGGGCGCTTCGGGACGGGGCGCCGGGCCCATGGTCTGTGGCGGTCAGTGCGGCTACGGTGCCGGCGTGAACGTCACCGTCGCATCCGGGCAGCCGGCCGGGATCGTCCGCAGGGCCTTGGCTTCGGTGGGGTCGGTGGTCAGCTTCCAGCGGAGTTTCGCGGTTGAGCCAGTCGGTGGTGTAGGTGCAGGTGGCGTCCTTGGCAGGTGGCATCCACTCGGCGGGGTCCTTGTCGCCCTTGGTCCGGTTGGGGCCCAGGCTGACGGCCACGAGGCTGCGGTCGGCGCCCAGGTCGTTGGCGTACTGCTCGCGGCGCTGCGCGGTCCATTTCGAGGCGCCAGCTGGTGGGGGCGTCATCCCCAGTAGGCGATATTCGGAGCTGGAGGTCGTGTCAGGGGGAGTAGCTACGGTACGCGCTGTGGACGCTGCTGATCTTGACTATCGGGCCCGGAAGTAGTCTGGTTGCATTCCGCCGCATCTGGCTTCTCGACTTCTCGAACTCGGCCATGCCGAGAAGGTGGAGTTCTGGGCCAGCCATGGGGAGTGGTTCTGCGCGCGGGAGTGGGCACGGCTGCTCGGCGAACAGGGCCGACAGACAGAGGTACTGGAGATACTCGCCCCGTACCTCGCTACCTTTACTTTACGGACACAGAATGCAGTGCCCTCAGCCGAGGAGCACGACGAGCAGTGCAAAAGCACGTTGTCCCAAAGGAAAAGAATGATGCGTGCCATGAAATACACCGTCTCCATCGAGATCGCCCTGCCGCGGGAGAAGGTGGTCCAGCTGCTCGCCGACCCGGCACACCTGCCGAAATGGCTGCGGGGCCTGGTGCTGCACGAGCCGCTGAGTGGGGAGCACGGGCAGCTCGGCACCAAGTCGCGGGTCGTGATGCAGATGGGCCAGCGGAAGATCGAGTGCACCGAGACCATCACACGCCGGGAACCGGCAGACCTGCGCGAGATCCCGAAATCGAGCGTCGTTCACTTCGACCGCGAGATCGTCGGCGAGGGCATGTGGAGCGCCGTGCGCGACCGGCTGACCGAAGCCGGCCCGGAAACGACGCTCTGGGAGAGCGAGAACGAATACCGGTTCAGCGGCTTTCTGATGAAGCTGGTGGGACTTCTGATGCCCGGCGCCTTCCGCAAGCAGTCGCAACAGCACATGCAGGACTTTAAGACGTTCGCCGAGCAGGGAAAGGACGTCCGCGAGGCGACGGACTGATCTGCCGTAACTGGCCAGGCGTCTGACGGCGTGGCGTGTTGATCTTCCCTTCGTTCGTAGATGACCGCTGGGGCAAGCTCCAGCTCCACCGGCGCTGTCTGGAGATGACCGTTGCCGAAGGCGGCGAGGCCGGCGCTGCGGCGGCGCACCATGCTCACACGGTCCGCGATCGTCTTCCTCCCCAGCAGGCGGCTCTGTTGCTGCCGGGCCCAGCCCGTCAGCATCGCGTCGAACATCGCCGGCGCCGGATCCAGCGCCCGCACCTTCCCCGGAACCACCAGGCGCATCGCACCCCGCGCATCGACCCATCCACGCCCGCTCCCGTAGTTGCATCGGATGCAACATCGTGGCGTCAGATCGAAGCTGCCCCAGACCAAGGCACATCACGTCACCTGGACGAGCGGCCCTCCCACGGAGGTCGACCAGGTCAGGCCATGGCCTATCAGGAAGCGGAATTCGGAGGACGTCGCGCTCGGCTCGGCCGACGGCTTGGCGTCCTCATGAGTCGTAGCGGGATGCACGCGGCCGCGGAAAGCAGCAGGAGGGGGCAGGCGAGGGCCGCCAGGCGGCGCGTGCGGTTCATAGGGCTCCCTGTCGGGTGGGGTGAGTCGGGCCCATGGGTCTACCCACCGCACCAGGACACGTCAACCAGGGAACCCAGACCCATGTTCGTCATCTGAAGCGCTCAACCTGTCGGGGTCGGACGTGGTGACGTCGGGCCTGCCTCAGTCGAGCCCGGCCAATTCGGCGATCGTCCCGCCGAGCACCCGGTCGCGTACCTCACCCGGGCTGGTGACCCGCTCCACCATCGCCCGGGCCAGGACCGGGTCGCCGTACGGGGCGTCCGAGCCGAACAAGGTCCGGTCCGGGATCTCCTTGATGGCCAGCCGGACCGCGAAGACGATGTTGGCCGTGGACAGCTCCAGATACATGTTCGGGGTGTCCCGGACCAGCTCGATGGCCTCCATCCAGTTCAGCCCTCCGAGCTGGCTGACCACCAGCGGAACCGTCGGATACCGGCCGGCGAGCGCCGCCAGCGTCATCAGATCGTCCGCCGTGGTCGGGGCGAATCCGTGCACGACCACGGGCAGCCGACCGTGATCGGCCGCCGCCTGGAGCACCGGTTCGATCATCCCTGCCCGTCCCGGCGGCGGTGTCAGCTCACCGATCCCGTGCAGCCCACGCCCGACGACCTCGCGTTCCACGGTCGCGGCAATCTGTTCCGGCTCCAGGTCCAGCGGTACGGACAGGAAGCCGATGAACCGCTCCGGCCGTGCGGCGAGTGCGGCGTCCAATTCCCGCCACGCGCCGCGATACCCCTCGGCCGTGCCGGCCCGCCCCCCGATGGCCTCGTCCAGGATCGCCATCTCCCGGCGCAGCGAGGTAAGGTCACCGGCCCGCTCCGGGTGTGGGCGGGTGGCGAACAGCACGGCGTGGTCCACCCCGGCCTCGTCCAGTAGCCCCACATGCGTCTCGACGGGGTCGTGGACGTGGCTGTGCGCATCGATGATCAATGATTCACTCCTCCTTGACGATCGGCCCGGAATGCGGCCGACCAGTGCACTGTTGCTCCCTGACACTGTGGGAAGGTCAAGCTGGAGGGAGCTCGTCGGTGCTGATCGGGGAACTGTCGCGTCGTGCCGGAGTCAGCGAGCGCTTGCTGCGCTACTACGAGCGGATGGAGCTGATCCACTCAGAGCGCCGCGCCAACGGCTATCGCGAGTAGGACGTCCAGACGGTGGAGACGGTGCGGCGCATCCGCGCCCTGCTGGCCGCCGGCCTGCCCACCCGCATCATCCGCCAGGTCCTGCCCTGCACCTCTGACGAGGCGACGCTGCGCCCCTGTCCCGGCGTTCTCACCAGCCTCCGCGACCAGCTGAACGTCCTCGACCAGCGTGCCGCCGACCTGGAGACCGCGCGCCGCCTTCTGCGCCAGACGATTGCCGCCGCCGAGAACGCAGCGGGCTAAGACCGGATGTCGGCTGCCCGAGTCCCGCGCACCGTTAAGTTCTCGCAGGTGAGAACCGCGAGCTCCGCCTGCGCAGAGAGAACTGCCTGGTGCGCAGATCGGCAACTGGTGAACCTGGCGCCTGATCGTTCGGCAGTGTGATGCGGCGTCGGGTGCGGAACCAGCATTACGGCTGTGTACGCGGGGCCCATCGACTCCACAGGCAGTTGTCTCGGGGGTTCGTGCCGCTGGACTGGGCGACATCCGCTGCGCCCGTACCTGGCGCGGCGGAGCCGGTTACTGGTTCGGCCCGCCGGGTTGGCGCGGGCCGAAAGCTGCAACCCGGCCTGGCGAAACCGGACTCCCGGCATCCGAAGCTGTCAACCCGGCGTCCGGGACGCGATGTCATTCGACGCGGTGCGGGCTGTGGCGGGCGGCTCTCAGGTCGACACGCGTGGGACGGGGGCGGGCTCGCCGGACGGGGCCGCTCGCCGGCTGGGTCAACCCCGCGGGTGAGGGCAGGTGACGAACAAGCGTGGGACCTCCCCTACCAGGGGACCAGCCCCGCGGGTGCTCCTGACAGGTCGTTCCCGATTCGGACCGGACAGGGCTGCCGGACTGGCTGATGGGGTTCCCGGGATGAAGGGAAAAGGCATGGTTGAGAGGCCGGTATCGGCGGCCGTGGTCGTGCGGGGCGGCTGTGTGCTGCTGGTGCGCCGAGCGGGTCGATGTCGTCGGTCTTCGGAGAGTTCTTGTGGTGGTGAGTCCCTGTCGCTTAAGCAGGTAGCCAGGTACGGGGCGTTCTACGGGGCGCCCTCCCGTACGGAGTGGGAGAGGTACTTCTTCCTGGACGACGTGGCCGGGTTGCGGTGCAGGCCAAGCGGCGTGCACACAACCGGCTAACGGTCGCGGTCCAGCTGACGAACGTGCGGTACCTGGGCCGGTTTCTGCCGGACCTGCGGCAGGCGCCGACGGAGGTCGCCCGGGTATCTGGCGGAGCAATGGGAGATTACGGACCCGTCGTGTCTCGAGCACTACGGCGAGCGTGACGGGACGGCCCGTACGCAGCCGGGAGATCCAGGAGACAGGGGACCGGCGGGCGTTCGCCGGGGTCCAGGCCGCTACTCCTTCCAGCTTCCCGACCTGCCCGGCGGCCTGCGGCCCCTGCGCGGCAAAGACGCCGCCGACGACAAATGAGTGGCCGACGGCGGGCACCGGTCCATGCGGGCTATGGCAGTTCGGGTCGGTACAGCGTGGTGGCCGGCGCCAGCGTGCGGTCCGGCCCGGATCGCGCTGGCGAAGGCCACCGTAGCCGTGGCCGCCTTGCTGCGGGCCGCTGGTTGCGGGCCGAATCGTCCGCCATGTCAGGGCACGGTGAGGACGATTTTGCCGCGCGCGTGGCCGGTGGCGCTGACGTCATGAGCTGTGGCAGCCTCCTTCAGTGGGAACACGGCGTGCAGTGGGACGGTGAGGCGGCCGTGGTCGGCGAGGTCGGCAGCCAGCGGTAGTCCTGCCCAGCCCGGCGACTCGTCGGCTTCGGAGCGGAGGTACCGCACTCCGTGCCGGTCGGCGTCGAAGTCTGCGATGGTCACCACGCGGTGCGGGTCGCCGGTGATGGCCACCAGTTCGGCAAGAGAGCCCTTACCGGCCGCGTCCAGAACCACATCGACACCGTGCGGAGCCAGTGGGGCAAGGCGATCGGCCAGCCCCGCCCCGTAGGTGACCGGTACGACGCCGAGCTGGTCGAGGAAGCCGTGGTTGCCTTCGCTCGCGGTGCCGATCACGGTGAGGCCGCGGGCCCGGGCGAGTTGCGCGGTGATGGTGCCGACGCCTCCGGCGGCGCCCTCGATCAGCAACGTCATGCCGTCGGAGGCTCCCAGGGCCTCCAGTACGCGCGTGGCTGTGTCGATGTTGCCGGCGGCGCCGCCCGCTTCTTCGAAGGACCACGAGCGCGGCTTGGGTGCCCATGCCTCCAGCACGGCGTACTGGGCCGCGGCGCCTCCCTGATCCACGAAGGGGACGAGGCCGAAGACCGCGTCGCCCGCGGCGGTGCCGGTCACCCCCTCTCCCACCTCGTCGACAATTCCCGCGGCATCCATGCCGGGTATGTGGGGGAAGTCCACGGTGGCGATGTCCCGCAGCATCCCTGAGCGCAGGTACCAGTCAGCAGGGGTGACGCCGGTGGCACGCACCGTGATGCGGACCTGACCTGGCCCGGCGTGTGGCTCTTCGACCTCCTCGACGCCAAGGACCTCGGAACGGCCATAGCGGTGGTACTGCACAGCAAACACGGACAACAACCTCCGTACACATGCGCGTCGTTCAGCAAGAGAACTCGCAGCCGCTCACCTCTGCGGCAGAGAGGTGACCGCGGGGCACCGCGGCACCAAGTCACGCTAACCCGCTAAACGGTCGACCCCTTCCGTTTGTGATTAAGTGGGAGACATGCCTGGCCAACTGTCTCGGAACTCGCCCCCCTCCGCCTCCGGTTCGCCCGTCCCGGGACAGAGAGCCGACGCCCGGCACAACCGCGCCCGGCTCCTCCAGGCCGCCCGCGAGGCGTACGCCCTCAAGGGCACCGACGTATCTTCCAGCGCAATCGCCCGCAGAGCGGGCGTGGGTGCCGCCACTCTCTACCGGCACTTCCCGACACGCGGCTCGCTGATCGCCGCTGCGTTCTCCGAACAACTCGGCCAGTGCGTCGCAGCCCTCGACGAGGCCCTTCAGGACGACGATCCCTGGCGCGGACTTCGCAACGTCCTCACCAAGGTGTGCATGATGCAGGCCCAGGACCGCGGGTTCAGCGCCGCGTTCCTCTCCCAATTCCCCGACGCGCCCGACGTCCATCGTGAGCGTGCCCGCGCCGAGGCATGCCTCGCTCAGCTGGTACAGCGTGCGAAGGACACCGGACAACTGCGCAACGACTTCGACGCCAGCGACGTCACCCTCCTGCTCCTGGCCAACAACGGCGTCGCGCGAGAGTCCCCGGCGGCCTCCATGGCCGCATCCCGCCGCCTGCTCGCCTACTTCCTCCAGTCCTGCCTGCCGACGGACGGCACACCCCTGCCCCAGCCCGCGCCACTCCGCCTTGACGACCTCTACAAGCCACCGCATCGAACGGGGTGACCGCCAGCGTCCGCCAGGGGGCACGCGCCCTGACGTGGATGTTCCTCAGACTCCGCCACCGGCGCTGCTGTCATTTCTGCTCGGCATCTCGGAGCCTCATGATCGCCAACCGCCTCCGAAGACCGTCGACAAACGCTGTTCCTGGAAATCAACGAAGCCACAGTTCAAAGTTCTGGACGACCGGTACGAGGCCGCGACCATCGGCAACGGCGGCCAAGCACTCCACCAGTTCCACAGGTTGCCCGGCCCCGGCCCCGGCCTGTGGTGGTGGCGACACCCCCGCATCCTCGCGGGAGACCTCGGACGCTCGCTTCGCTCGGCGGGGGGCATCGAAGCTGATCCGGACAGAGCATGCCCCTCAGCCCGTGGGCAACGTGGGATTGCGGGACAGGTCCTTGCCAGGTGTGCGGCGGCAATGAGCCGGCTGGAGGTGACCGCCGAGCAGGTCGCCGGCGCCCTTGGTCTGGACGGCGGCACCGCCCGGAAGCTGGTGGCCCGCTTCGGCGGCTGGAGCCCTACTGCTGAGCACCGTCCAGCCGCCTGAGCCGCTCCGGACCGGCGCTGGCGGCTGTGGCATGAGAGTAGGGCAGTATGCAGGAACGTCGTTGTCGGCGAAGGGCCGAGGACATGTGCGGAGCTCGGGCGCTCCGGCAGGGGAGTGGGCTGTGTCGGAGCGGGGAGCTGCCTACCAGGACGTCGGCGGGTCGCTCACCCCCCGGCAGGCGGCCCGAACGACATCGGCCCCGATGGCGAATCCCCCTCCAACTCCAGCTCCGCCACCGCGGCAAGAACACCTTCGGCAAACACGACCACCAGGACAAGCCCATCCGCGTCGCCCTCACCACCGCCACCTACGAAGGAGCCCTCGACGTCACCAACCCCCAAGCCCTACGAACCCTCCTCACCACCGGCATCGGCCAAGGCCGCGCCTACGGCTGCGGACTACTCACCCTCGCCCCCTCAAGAAGTAAAGAACAAGCAATGCGCTCCCAACGGCGCAGGTCGCGAAGGTCCGCTCCGCGAACGCGGAGATGCTTCGGGATCTGTGGCCTGCACCTCGGTTCACCTCCGGTCCGCTCCGCCCAGGCGGAGGTGAGCCGGTTCGGCCGGCGGAAAACGGCATCCGGCAGCCCGGCGGCCTGCGGCCCCTGCGCGACAAGCACGGCACCGACGACGACTGACCTCTGGGAACACCTCTCCGTTCCGGCCGCCGACGGCGAACAGCACGCCGCCGCGCGGTGGCCTGCGGGGCAGTTCGCCCGAAGATCCACGAGCGGTCGCGGACGCCGTTTCTTTCGGGCGTATGCCAGCGGAGTTCTTCTGACTGACGAGCAGGCGGCGTCGTACGGCAAAGTCTCGTCGAGGAGTACGGCGCGGTGCACCGGGACGCCTACATGGTGTGCGTACTGGAGCAGCTGCACCGAGCCCTGGTGTGCCGCGACGTGTTCGCCTTCCCCTCGCACCGCTGGTCCGGCCCGCGGACGCCTGTCTCCTGGTCGGGCCCGAGTGGGAGGCTATGCGGGAGAGGACGTTCTCGCGGGCCTGAGCCTGGACAAGCCCGTTGAGGAGCACCTCGCGGAGGCGGGGCCGACCGCGAAGGTCAGCATCGCGGTGCAGGACAACGGCCGGGTGAAGCTCCACGTTGCGGGGCTCGGCGCGCGGGCCCACGTATGTTCAGGGGATGAGGACGAGCTTGCCCGGTACGTGCCCCGCAAGGCCGGCGCGGTGGGCTTTCGCGGCCTCGGCGAGCGGGTAGGTGGCGGCCACGACGACCCGCAGCTCCCCGGAGCCGGCGCGCTCGACGAGACCGCGGCGGGCGGCTGCGCGGACTTCGGTGCCGGCGTCCTGTCCCGGCCCGTAGCCGAGCAGCTTGATGCCGGCTTCCTCGCGTCGCGGGGAACCGGTGATGGAGGCGATCCGCTGCCGGTCGGCCACCAGCTCCAGCGAGACGTCGAGTGCCTCGTCGGTGCCGGCGAAGTCGACCGCGGCACTGACGCCCCGCGGTGCGGCGGCGCGCACCCGGTCGGCGAGCCCGGGACCGTATACGACGGGAGTGGCGCCGAGGTCGCGCAGCAGCGGATGATTGCGCTCCGCGGCGGTGGCGATCACCGTGGCCCCCCGAGCGGCGGCGAGTTGCACCCCCATCAACCCCACCCCACCGGACCCGCCGTGGACGAGGACCGTGTCGCCGGTACCCACCCCCGCGGCTTCCAGCGCGTGGACCGCGGTGGTGCCGGTCAGCATCAGCGACCCCGCCTCCGCCCAGCCGAGGCCGGCGGGCTTGCGGAAGATCGACGTGGCCGGGGCGGTCACATAGTCGGCGTAGGCGGCCGTCACCGGATACGCGATGACCTCGTCGCCGATGCCCACCCCAGTGACCTCCGCGCCGACCTCGGTGACGACACCGGCGCACTCCAGACCGATCGAGGGCATCGAGGCGACGATTCCGGCGGCGTCCTTATGGTCGTCGTCCACGGCGTGGAACGCGCCGCTGTACAGCTTCCAGTCGATGGGGTTCACCCCGGCGGCCCAGACCCGGACGACGACGCCGTCGGCGGCGGCTCGCGGGACGGCCACGCTGATCACGGCGAGCACCTCGGGCGTGCCGTAGGCGGTCGGGCGCACGATCCTGGGCATGACGTCAACTCCGGTCCCGGTAGATGCTGGTCCGCGCCCGCAGGGAAGGGCTGCGCGACAGATGGCTTGTCGAGAGACGTTTCCGCCTCCCCGAGGACCAGCTTCCGTCAGCCTGGGCATAATTCCCAATGCATTCTCGTAAGAGAATAATTGCACCAAACGCACGGAGGGGACGGCTGTGGCGGAGGACCTGGATCTCAACCTCCTGCGCGTCTTCGACGCGCTCATGGACACCGGCAGCGTCGCAGAGGCCGCAGTACGCCTGCACCTGTCCGCACCGGCAACCAGCAGGGCACTCGGCCGACTGCGACGCGCGATGAACGACCCAATCCTCGTCCGGGCCGGTCAGGGCCTCGTACCCACGCCGTTCGCGCAGCGCTCGGCATCCCGCGTCAAAGCCTTGCTCGATGCCGCCGCCGAACTACGGGCCGACACCGCCGACAGCGACCCGCGATCCTGGCAGCGCGCCTTTTCTATCCGCCTCAACGACGCCCTCGTGCCGATCCTTGTGCCCCGACTGCTCCGCCGGGTCACCGCGGACGCCCCCGGAGTACAACTCCGCTTCCTGGCTCAGAACTCCAAGGAGCCCGACCTCCTGCGCGACGGCACCGTCGACCTTGACGTCGGTGTGATGGGTCCTCCGCCCGTGGACATCCACACCGCAAAGCTGTTTACCGCCCGCTTCGTGGCCGTCGTCGCCGCCGACTCCGACCTGGGACGCTCGGCCCAGCTCACCATCAACGACCTGTGCGCCCACCCCCACATCTCCGCCTCGCGACGCGGCCTCGCCGCAGGTCCACTCGACGACGCCCTTGAGCAGGCCGGACGCTCGCGCCATGTCGCGGCAGTCGTCCCCTCCTACACCGCCGGAGCCCTCGCAACCCTCGAAGGAGACGCCATCTGCCTCATCCCCCACCTCACGGCCGCGCACCTGATCGAGCAAGGCATCCCCCTGCGTCACCACGAAGTCCCCCTCGCCCTGCCCACCACCGACGTGGAACTCCGATGGCACCGGCGGGTCGACGAAGACCCCGCATCGCAATGGCTGCGCGATCACCTCAAGCGCGCCGTCCAGCCGCTCGGCCGTGTTCCCTCCGGCGGAGGGCGGTCGGAGCCATAAGCAGATCGCTTCGGCGCTTGTAGATGTCGCTGTCGAAGCTGGTCGCCCACCGAGGGAATCGAATCCTGCAAGACCGGCTGGTACTCGACGGACCGTCCCAGCGTCGTGCCTTTTCGATGGCGCCTGGCCACCCGGAGGGCCCTGCTCGCTGCCGTGGCGTCAGCGGCGTGCGTCGCCGGGCGCAAGGAGGCTGGTCAGCTCCGAGATCGCCTCGGGGGACGGCTTGAAGTAGCGGCGGACGTTCTCCGGTTTCTTGTGCCTCGACTTCGCCATCAGCATCAGCAGGGAGGCGCCCTGTTCTCCGAGGTGGGTGAGGGCGGAATGGCGGTACTCGTGCAGGTCCCAGCCGGTTCCCGGCCCGCGTCCACCAAGCTTCAGCGGAACGAACGTCGTGTGGCAGTCCCCGACGGTTGTGCGGTGGTGGGATCGCAAGAGCTGGTGTGGTGGGGGCGAGTCTGCGATCCGAGCGTTCCGTCGGCCGTAGCTGACGTACACGGCCAGACAACGACCGGGAGACCTTCACCTGTCTCTCGCGCTCCTTGCACGGCCCAGGCCAGGTGAGGGACCGCCCTGTGCAATGCAGAGCCTCCCGGACCGGTCGACCTCCTCAGCGGTCAGGTCGGCGACCATCCGCTCCTCCAGTCCGCGGGCTGGCTCGGCGTACTCGGCGGGCGAGGAGTGGAACACAGCGGGCCAGATCCGCCAACAGTAGTCGCTTGCTCCGGCGGGGGTTCGTGCGTGGCGGGTCACGACGACGCGCAATGTCTGGTGAGGGCACCGCTGTACTCCGGCTCTCCACTTTCGAGCACGCGGAGAAGGGACGCGGTGACGACACGTGCACTACGGCCGATGCGCAGCACACGGCACGGGAATTCCCCGCGACGAACCAGGTCGTACCCCTTGGCTCGCGAGAACCCCAACGCCCTGGAAGCCTCCCCCACGCTCCCCGTTCCGTCCCAGGTTGCGCGGATGCTCGTAGGGCTATATCGGGCGCCCTGCACCTCGTTGGCTTGTTTGTGCATTTCGCATTCTCCGGCGTGAGAGTGGTGTCGCCTAAACACGGCTGATACGGGTTTTCTGCGCGTGTTCAAGAAGCGGCGGTGGACTCTTAATGATCCGTGCGATCGCCGGTTTGGCTAACCGGCGATCCCGCGCTATGTTGCGTCGCTTCGAAGCGACCCAGCGCGCGAAGCCTCCCGCGGAAATAACAGGCTCCTCGATCATCAGCACTGGATCGCGGAGTACGAGGAGCAGTTCCGGCGGTGCTGAGCAGTCTCAGCGGAACGCGGCGACGTTGCGGGCGGCCCATTCGGTGAAGGGGCGCGGGGTGCGGCCGAGGACCTGCTGGACGTCCGGGCTGACGCGCAGCTCGGCTGGGTTCGGGGAGCCGAGGATGTCCAGAGTGTCGTCGGCGAGTTCCGCCGGCATGCTCTGGGTCATGGCGGTCCTGGCCTCGTCGCGGGTGAGCTCGTGAAACCTCACCGGCGAGCCCAGCGCGCCGGCGATGGCCTCCGCCTGCTGGCGCGGCGTGATCACCTCAGGGCCGGTCAGCTCGTACACGCCGCCGGCGTGCCGGTCCTCCAGCAGGCAGGCCGCCGCGACCGCGGCGATGTCCGTCGGGTCGATGATCGGCACCCCGACGTCGCCGAAAGGTGCGGCGACGACCTGTTGCGCGCGGACGGACTCGGCCCACCACAGGGCGTTGGAGGCGAAGCCACCCGGCCGCAGGATGGCCCACTCCAGGCCGGACTCCCGCAGCATGTCCTCCAGCGCGCGCATCGCGATCCGCGTGGGGCCGAAGGGTCTGGTCACCACGCCCAGCGTGGAGAGCAGGACGACTCGGCGGACCCCGCTGGCCGCGGCTTGGCCGATGATGTCCGCCGGGTTGGCCCCGGCGGCGTGCAGGTCGCCGGACAGCAGGAGGAACTTCTCTGCACTTCATTCGGTCGAGTGATGGACCGGTCAGAGTGCCACTTCTCCAAGATCACGAAGGCCCAGGTGCCGCCGACGCTATGACCGCGGCTACACAGGCCGAGCGCCATGTCGATCCGCTATCTGAGGTACCCGATTCCGGTCAGACGGCTCCCAGGCCGACTGCCCGCGCGCCTTGCTTCCAGGGGATGACCGAGCCTCAAACATCGGTTTCAGGAATATTGTGATGATCTGGTGGCATACTATCCTGTTTGGCTGCATCTCCTGTTCGCCAAGTACCTGAATGCAACGTCCAAGGCGAAGAGGAGCGAATTCGGTATGGCTGATTGGAAGTTGATCTCTGGGAGTCTCACGGCGATCTCGGCCGGATCCAGGACCAATGTGTGGGGTGTCGATTCCGCTGGCGGCATCTACCGGTACACGAACAATGACGCCAGCCCGTGGGTGAAGATCCCTGGCGGTCTGAGCGACATCGGTGCGGGCGCTGACGGCACCGTGTGGGGCGTCAACTCCCGCAACGAGATCTTCCGGTACACCGGAGACCAACCAAGCTGAGTTCTGCTGGCAATGACGCCGCGGGGGTCCCCAGTCCGTTACGACTTGGGACCTTCGTGGCGTTTCACGCAGTCTTCGCCTTGCGCTCTCAAAGTTGCGCCCCGACCCGCAGCCGACCCCGGCCGAGTTGGGAGATCATCACGATCGCCGGACCTGGTAGTCACGTTTCACTGCTCCTTGGTTTGCATGCGGGGCGTGGGGATACCGAGGTCGACGAGCGGGCGTTGTGCCCGGCGCCGGGTATCGTCCCTTTTGGTACGGAGGAGTTGGAGCGTGAGGTCGAGCCCCTCGATCTCACCGGCCCAGCCTTCGGATTTGGCGCGGGCTAGGCGGGTGATGAGGTCGGCTTCGAGGTCGTCGAGGCGACTGATCATCTTCGGGTCGACCTGGAGCATGGGGCAGCGGATGCAGGCGTGCTCGTGCTGGCAGGGGGTGCCGTACGGGCGTCCGCATGCGCCGAGTTCGACCTTGCGTTTGTCGAAGTGCTCTTCGAACTCTTCCCACTCGTCGCTCGTTACGCCACGGTATTCGTCGTCGGGGCGGAGTCGGCGACGCTCGTTGAGGTGGGCGAGATAGTGGCGGATGACGTCTTCGTCGAAGACAGCGACGTAACCACGAGTTGTCTGGACGTTGAGATGGCCGAGAAGGGCGGCACCGATGTGGATCGGTAGCCCGCTGTTGACGAGCTCAGTGGTGAAGATGCGGCGGAAGTCGTGCGGGGTGAACTTGACTGAACGGAACGCGGGATGACGTTCAGCGAGGTCCTTGCAGCGCCGTTCGAGCATGCTCAGGACGGTTACCGGGCTGAGCACGCTGCGGGTTGAGCCGATCTTGCGCTGGAACAGGAACGGCATGGGAGGGCTCCAGACCTTGTCGTGCGGGTCGAAGCGCCGCAGGAGCGGGACGGGGTTACCGTCTCGGGTGTGCCGTCGGATGACGGAGGCGATGACGTGGAACAGCTCGGCGGACATCGGGACGACGCGCTCCCGGTCGGTCTTGGACGGGCTGACGACCAGGAGGGCGACCATCTCGCCGCTATTGCGTTGGTAGTGACGGATACTGAGGTGACTGACCTCGCACATCTCCTCGATGCGGACGCCCGAATGACGCAAGGTTTCGACCGCGGCCCAGTCCCAGAAGGCTGTCTCCTCCTCTGCTTCGATCATGATCAGCTGCCCGGTGTCGTCCCGGACACGGACGGGCGTGCGGTGGCCGTCGCGAGTGAGTGTGAGATCCTCCTCGGTCAGGACGCGGCGGTAGGTGCGGCCGACGTGGGTGAAGGGCGCGTTGGTGGCTGATGCTGATGCCTGTTCCAGGAGAGTGCGGGTGTGGTCGTAGCGCTCTTCGACGTGTCGGACGAGAAGTGGCAGGAGTGGCTGTCGCTGTCGGGTTCGGTCGGCGGACCGCTCGTTGATCCGGCGGCGGCGCTTTGCCAGTCCGCGCAGTTCACTGGGCGGGACAGGACATGAGGCGACCCAGGGCGCCCAGCGGTCGGGTTCATCGGCGGCCCAGGTGTGCAGGTCGTAGTAGAAACTGCGGACGGCGATGACGATGGCGTCGACGCCGATGCGGGGCTTGCCGTCCTTGCGAATGCCGATCTTCTTGCGCCAGGTGCTGTAGAGGTCAGCCGGGATGCTCAGATCGGCTTGCTCGGGGTTGATCTCTTCGATGCCGGCCCAGAAGTCGTGGGCGAGGTGTCGGACGATATTGACCAGAGAGGCGTAGTCGGTGTCTGCCTTGCGGCGGTGGAAGTAGTCGAGCAGGAGCCGGCGGACGCTCTGGTTGCGGATGGTGTGACGGTCGACGAGTTCCTCGAGGGTGAGTTGGCCGCGGTGCAGTGCCTGACGCATGGTGGCGGGTGTGCTGGGCGAGAAGTGCCCCATCGCGTGGAGGACGTTCCAGGAAGCGCGACCGGCGAACACGTTGGCGTCCTTCTTTCCCGGCCGCAGGGCGGTTTTGACCTTCCGCGATTCGTGGGCGTGGTGGAGCAGGGCCGCAGGGGTGAGATCCGCGAAGCCGATGCCCTGGACCGCGAGCAGGGAGCACACGTCGAAGAGGGCTTCACGTTTATGCGGCCAGGAGATGTCATGGGCGGTGACGTGTTCGGAGTACTTCTCCAGCAGCGGGTCCTTCTGGGCAGCGATGAACTGGTCGGCGAACCCGTTGAAGTTGTGCTTCTTCATCACCAGCAGCGTGGGCTGGACGATCCGCAGGCAGAACAGCGCCTTGACGCCGATGCTGTAGTTCTGCCCGTACCGGTTGGTGCCCAGGTCAGCGGCGTTGATATCGCCCCGGCCCAGTGGGCTGGCGTCCCAGCGGTGCTGCCAGGTGCTGCCCTCGAACCGGTCAAGGTAGGCCAGGACACGCCGGGTTGAAGCCCGATGCTGATCGGCGGTCTGCGCGACAGCTGCTGTACAGACGTCGTGAGCGAGTTCGCCGATGCGCTGTGACGAGGCGGTGGACAGGTCACCGAAGGGGCGGGGCCGTGTGGTCGGGGAGGCTGGGCGGGCCTCGATCTGGCCTGCGACGAAGCGGTCTGCGAAGCCGGGCTCGTCGCTGACCTGGACGTGGCGGCGGCTGACTCCGGTGGTGGGGCGCGTCAGGTCAGCCACCGAAGACCGCCTCGATGTCCGCAGTGGCGTAGCCCGCGGGGTAGTGCCGCGGCGGCCGGGGCGCGGAGTAGTGCTCGGTGAGCTTGTCGAAAAGCTCCTCGATATGGACGGCCAGATAGCGGCTGGTGGTGTGGATGTCCGAGTGCCGCATGATCGTCTGGACCTCGGGGAGTGTGAGTTTCCCGCTGTTGGCCATGCGGTAAGCGGCGGTGTGCCGCAGATCGTGAAGGGACCAGTTCGTGCCCAGCAGCATGTTCGCCCGCTGCATGACACGGCGCATCGCCCAGTAGGTCAGTGGACGCTCGGGTCCGCGGATGGTCCGCCAGACCGGTGCACCCCCGGTGGGCGTGCCCGCCGTGTCGAGATAGAGGGCCAGGCGGAACAGCCCCTGCGGGGAGACCGGCACCGCTTCCCTGGCCCGCGTGCCTTTGGTGATTACGTAGATGCGCTGGCGGGACCAGTCGATATCACCGACCGCGATGCCGAGAAGTTCCTCGGCACGGGCGCCGCTGGAGACGTAGATCTCCAGCAGTGCCCGGTCCCGGTCGCAGTTCATCGCGCCGAACAGTTCGTCCCACAACCGGTCGGGAATGGAGCGCGGCGGCCGGTCGGACACCCGCTGCCGCAACCGAGCCCGTCCGACCAACGGCGTGGGCTCCAACGGACTACGGTGTCCCAGAGCCCGGCGCCGCTGCGGCGAGTGCGGCACCGGGTTCATGACCGGACCGTGCCCCTGATGGGCGTGGAACTCGTAGAACCCGCTGATCACCGTCAGGGCGTGGTTGATGGTCCGCGGCGCGTACCCGGCACCCAGAGACGCCTTGCCCGTGCGGAGATTGACCGCTCCGGCCACCGGGGTGTCGGCCCTGTGCCGTTGGCGCTGTGGGTTGGCCGCCGAGCGAAGCCAACCCGTCAGCACCGCGACCTCGGACTCCGTCGCGCGGTCCCACCCGGTGCCCAGCAGCCAAAGCAGGCGGAACCACCGCAGCATCCCGTAGCCGTAGCTCCGGCAGGTCAGCGGGCTGGAATCCCCGAGCGCCAGGTCCCGCAGAAACGCCCTGACCGGCTCGACCTCGGCTCCCACCGGGTCGAGAACCGCGTACGGCGGATGTGCCCGGCTCACCTCGACGACTCGTCCGAGGCGGGGAATGACTCGCTGCCCCTCCATCAACTCATTGCGTACATCCATCACTTGCTCCCTGATCGCGGCCTGTAACACCGTGACCAACGAGGCGAGGATGGTGCAGTTAACAGAGCAATGCCTTCGCTCCGGCCAGCGTGGGCTTGAGGCCGGCCGGCTCGGTCAGGTCGGCCGCCACGTGGCGGACGCCGTTCGGTATCGCCGCCGTGTGCCGGGACACGGCCGTCACCTGCTGGCCCGCCGCGGCCAGTGCCTGCGTCAACGGCCGGCCGATATTCCCGGTAGCCCCGGTCACCACGATCATGATCAGCTCCTCGTCAGATGTCCTCTGTTGCCTGCACGTTAGGAAGGATGGCTAACATTTCGTAAGGACGTACCTTGAAGTAAGCTCATGACGTGACGGAAGGCGTGCAGCGCAGACAGGCCGAGGCGGGGAAGCGATATGACGTGTTACACATCAACTGCCCCGCGCGAAATGTGGTCGACCATGTGACCAGCAGGTGGGGCATCTGGGTGCTGATCTCCTTGCGGAGCAACGACCTCCGGTTCTACGAGCTGCGCGAGAGCATCCAGGGCATCAGCGAGAAGATGCTCGCTCAGACCCTGCGCGCGCTGGTCCAGGACGGCTTGGTCTGGCGGGAGGTCGAGCCGACGACGCCGCCCCAGGTCACCTACGGGCTGACCGAGTTCGGGCGGGACATCGGCGAGCCGCTGACGGAGCTGTTCGACCGCATCACCCGGCAGCTGCCGCCGTACAGCGCGGGATAGCGTGGCAGGGACCTGCCTTCGGTGTACCCGTCGCCCCAGCAGCTGACGACCACTCGATCGCCGAGCCGCCCGTGAAGAGATCGGCGGCTACCAAAGTACCCCGGCCATCCGGCACCACCGCGCGAACGAATCCAGAGCCATCCGGTGATCCTGGACAACGGAACGCAACCGCTCGCACCGACTGGTCCGTGGCCGCGTCGCACAGGCCGGTCGCCCGCAGGGGGAGCCGGACAATCCTCCGGGGCCGCTGCCCGAAGGCGGGGGTGTTCACCACGCCACATGCGGCATCGTCGGCTGCACAGCCTCGTGCCCACCGGACGGCAGCACGCCGCACCGGTCGGTCGGCCGCAGCCTCACCACGCGTGCGGTCACTTGCCTCGTTCGCGGTGTTTCCCGGACGCAGAAGACGCTGGGCGCTGCGCCAGTGCGGCGCCCGCCAGGATGACCAGTTCGCCGACCGGCTGATGCCATTTCAGCATCTCGCCGAGGATGACCACACCCGCGGCAGTGGAGACGATGGGCACCAGGTAGGTCACCATGGACGCCACTGTGGCGCCCGCGTCCCGCACCAGCCCGTATTGGATCAGGAAGGCCAGACCGGTCCCCAGGGTACCGAGCACGATCAGGGACAGCGTCTGTACGACAGGGAAAGATGTGGGTGCCGAGGTGAGGAAGGGTGTGACCAGGGCGAGTTCGACGGCACCCGCGGTGACCTGGGCAGTGGACAGTGCCACGCTGGAGTGGCCCGAGTCGGTGAGGAACCGACGGACGTAGACCCATCCGGCACCCATGCTCAGGGCGGCGCCCAATGCCATGCCGGCCCCCACAGGGTCGCCGACGTTCGCACCGTTCCAAATCCCGAAGACCACCAGCACGCCGAGGAACCCGATGGCCATGCCCACGAGCCGGTTCCTGTTGGGCCGCTCTCCGGGCAGCACGCTCAATGCCACGAGAAGGGTGAACAACGGGGTAGTGGCGTTGCAGATGCCGGCGAGAGCCGAGGTGATCCGCTCCTCGGATGCACGTCACCACCTCGGCCATCTCCCAGCAGATCCGCAAGTTCGAGCAGGAGACCGGACACCAGCTGGTGAAGCGCAGCGGCCGCGGAGTCGAACTGACCTCCATCGCCCAGTTGCTGGCCGTTCGCGCGGGGCAGATCCTCGCACTGGTCGACGAGACCGAGGCCGAGCTCCAGGCATACCGAAGCGCGCCTCTGGGCGAGCTCACGCTAGGCGCTTTTCCCACCGCTGCCCGTGGTCTGGTGCCACACGCACTCCGCCTGCTCACCAAGCGCGCCCCAGAACTCCAGCTCCACATACGTGAGATGGATTTCGACTCGCCGCTGATCCAGGTGGAGCGCGGGGACCTGGACGTCGGGCTGGTCCAGGACTGGGACCACGTGCCGATTGGCTGGCCGGACGCGGTCCGCAAGAAACTGCTCATGACGGACACGGCCCGGGTGGCCCTTTCCGAAGACCACCGGCTGGCCGGACAGACGACCGTGCGGATGAGCGAGCTGGTCGACGAGCGGTGGATCAGCAGGGTCCGACGCTCGACATGTCACGAATGGCTGCTGTTCACCATGCGGGAGCAGGGCACCGAGCCGCGCATCGTGCACACGGTCAACGAACACCCCACACAACTGGCCCTCGTTTCAGCGGGCGTGGGACTGGCCATGGTGCCCACCCTTGGGCTCGGACCGCTCCCTACGGGTATCCGAGTCGTTCCCGTCGAGCCGGAACTGACCCGCCGTGTCTATGCGGTGTGGCGGGCTGAGGGCTCCGTGCGCCCCTCCGTACGGGCCGCAGTCAACGCGCTGGCCACGGTCGGCGAGCGGCTCTCTCGCTGACGTTCAGCCACAGCGAACGCCGAATGCCCGCGACCTGATCTAGCGCAATTCCGTGATGCGCGCTGTCCCTTCTTCCAGGGACATCCCGGAATTGATCGCGGTAGTTAGTGTCACAGCCATGTCGACACCTCGTTCGTCTGCGGAACCAATTGCCGTCGTCGGAATGGGCTGCCGCTTTCCACCGTCGCTTTCCTCACCGGAAGAGCTGTGGAACTTCGTCGCGCACGGCGGCAGCGCCACGGCTCCGGGGTTCCCCACCGACCGCGGTTGGGATGTGCAGGCTCTCACCAATCCCGACACGGGAGCTCCCGGGGCGACGTATGCGCGGGGCGGGGCGTTCATCGACGGTGTCGCAGACTTCGACGCGTCGTTCTTCGGCATCAGCCCCCGTGAGGCGCTGGGCATGGACCCGCAGCAGCGGATCCTTCTGGAGACCTCCTGGGAGGCGCTCGAACGCGCCGGAATCGATCCGACGCGGCTCGCGGGCACGCGCACCGGGGTCTACTTCGGAGTGGTGGCCCAGGAATACGGCCCGAGAGTGTTCGCCGGGGAGGCGGACCACTCCGGGCATCTGACGACGGGCACCGCCCCGAGCGTGGCCTCGGGGCGCGTCTCCTACGCGCTGGGCCTGGAGGGGCCGGCCGTCACGGTCGACACCGCCTGCTCGTCGTCCCTCACTGCCATCCACCTGGCGGTCCGGGCGCTGAGGGCCGGCGAGTGCTCACTTGCGCTCACGGGCGGCGCCAACGTGGTCTGCGCGCCGAGCATCCTCGTCGGCTTCGGGCAGCTCGGGGCTCTCGCCCCCGACGGCCGCAGCAAGCCGTTCTCGGCCGAGGCCGACGGGTTCGGCGTGTCGGAAGGGGCCGGGGTCCTGGTTCTGGAACGGCTCTCGGACGCGCGGCGTCGTGGTCACACCGTACTGGCGCTGCTGCCTGGCACTGGGATCGGCCAGGACGGCGCGTCCGACGGCCTGTCGGCCCCGAGCGAGGCAGGCCAGCAACGCGTGATACGCGACGCCCTCGCCGACGCCGGACTGGCCCCGGGCGACATCGCCGTCGTGGAGGCCCACGGCACGGGCACGAAGGTCGGCGACCCGATCGAAGCACGCGCCCTCATCGCCGCTTATGGCGCCGCCCGGTCGGCTGACGACCCGCTCCTCGTAGGGTCGGTCAAGTCCAACATCGGCCACCCCCAGGCATCGGCGGGCGTCGCCGGCGTCATCAAGATGGTCGAGGCGGTACGCCGCGCCGAGCTGCCCGGGACCCTGCACCTGTCGCGCGTGACGGGCGCCGTCGACTGGTCTGCGGGGACCGTGCGGGTGACGTCCGAGACCACCCCCTGGCCGGTCAGGGGCGAATGGGAGACACACCACCCGCGACGCGCAGCCGTGTCGTCGTTCGGTATCAGCGGGACCAATGCCCACGTCATCGTGCAGCAGGCACCCCCGCAGCGGGCATGGGACGCCGCGCGCGCAGTGCAGCCGGAGGACCAGGGAGTCGTGCCGCTCGTCCTCTCGGCCAAGACGGAGGCGGCGCTGCGCGCACAGTCCGCCAAGCTGCTCGCACACCTCACCGAGCGCCCTGAACTCCGCCTCGCCGATGTCGCCCACACACTGGCCACCGGCCGGGCCCGCCTCGACCACCGCTCCGTGCTGCTGGCGGATGGCCGCGACCAGGCTCTGGAGGGGCTCGCCGCGCTCGCCGAGGGCCGGCCGCACACGGCTACCGTCACCGGGAAGGCCGGGGCGGTCGGCTCCGTCGACTTCGTGTTCCCCGGCCAGGGCTCGCAGTGGATGCAGATGGCGGGTGAACTGCTCCGCACCAGCGCCGTGTTCAAAGAGGCGATCGAGGAGTGCGAATGCGCCTTCGCCGAGTTCGTCGACTGGTCGCTGCTCGATGTCCTGCGGGGCGGGCCTCAGGCGCCGGGCCTGGACCGCGTCGACGTCGTCCAACCTGCCTTGTTCGCCGTCATGGTCTCCCTCGCGCGCACCTGGCAGGCGTTCGGCATCTGGCCCCGGGCGGTGATCGGGCATTCGCAGGGCGAGATCGCGGCGGCCCATATCGCCGGCGCGCTCTCGCTCCGGGACGCGGTGAAGATCGTCACCCTGCGCAGCAAGGCCATCGTGGCCATCGCGGGGACGGGCGGCATGGCGTCCCTGGCGCTGAGCGCCGACGAGGTGGCACCCCTCCTGGAGCGCTGGGGCGACCGCCTGGGCATCGCCGCCGTCAACGGGCCGCGCACGACAGTGGTGTCCGGCGAGGCGACGGCACTCGACGCGTTCGTACGCAGCTGCGAGGCCGAGGACATACGGGTGCGCCGCATACCCGTCGACTACGCCTCACACTCCTCCTACGTCGAGGAACTCCGGGAGGATCTGCGCCAGGCGCTGGCGGGAGTCGAACCGGCCCCCTGCGACATTGAGTTTCTCTCCACCGTCACCGGACAGCCGATGGAGGGGAACGCACTCGGCTCCGCCTACTGGTACCGCAATCTGCGCCGGACGGTGCGCTTCGAGCAGGCGGTGCGTACCGCGTACGAACGTGGCCAACACATTCCTCGACGCACTTGCCGAGCACCGGCGCCAGCGCGGGCTCCCCGCGACCTCCCTCGCTTGGGGCGTGTGGGCGCAGGAGACCGGGATGACCGGCCACCTCAGCGAGATGGACCACGCCCGTCTGCGCAGCCTGGGTTTCTCGGCGATGTCGTCCGAGGAGGGGCTGGCGCTGTTCGACGCCGCGTTGCGCAACGGTCGTTCGCTGCTTGTCCCCGCGCGTCTCGACCTGCCGTCCGGACGGACCCGGGCGGCTCAGGGCGCGGGGGAACGGCCCTCGGTCCTCGGCGGATTCGTACGGCCCGGACTGCGCGTGGCGAGCAACGGCCTGCGCGCGGACGATGCCCCGCGGCTCGGCGACGGCCTCGGCCGCATGACCCAGGACGAGCGGCGCGCGGCGCTGCTCGCCCTGGTGCGCAGCGTCGCCGCGACCGTTCTGGGGCATGACACACCGGAGGCCGTCGGCCACGACGTGAACTTCAAGGACCTCGGGTTCGACTCTCTGGGCGCCGTCGCCTTCCGCAACCGCCTCAAGAACACCACCGGGCTTCCCGTCTCCACGAGCGCCGTCTTCGACCACAAGACCCCGGCGGCGCTGGTGGAGCACCTGCTCACACTGCTGCCGCAGGCTCCCACGCCCGCGACGCCGGCCCCGGCTCCGGCGTCAGCCCCCGCACCTCTCCCCGCCGCGGACCCGACGCCTCGAGAGAGCGCCGAACGTACCCCGGCAGCCGGGACGACGTGGCCGCTGAGCAGCTATCAGCAGGACGTCGTCACGGCCGCGCTGACCTACCCCGACCGACCCGTCGCCCAGCCCAGCGGCTACCTCCGGCTGCGTGGCATCACAGACGTCGACCGGATGAAGGCGGCGATCCTCCGCACCGCGCGTCGGCATGACGCCATGCGACTGTGACTCGCACCGCACGGCGACGAGTGGCGGCAACAGGTGCTGCCCGACTACCCGGACGTCGAGGTTGTGTCCTTCCGCGACGCCCCCGATCCGGGAGACGCCTGCCGGCGGTGGATCGACCGGACCACCGAGACCGTCATCGCTCTGGACGGACCGCTCGTGCAGACGACGATCCTGATCGACGACGCCGACTCGCTGGTCGTGTACTGCCGTCTCCATCACGCCGTGGCCGACGCATGGGGCATCAACCTCATGCTCAAGGAGATCTGCGAGCACTTCGAGGCCCACGACGGCCAGGCCCCGGACGCATCCGCCCCGGCGCCCAGTTGCCTTGACGTCATCGCGGCGGACCGCGCGTACCGCGTTTCACCGAGCCGGCAGGCCGACAGGGATGCGCTGGTCGCCGCGGTGGGCGGGCTGTCGCCCGCGCTGTTCCCCCGTGCCGCGACCGTGAGCGGCCGGCGCAGGCTGCGGCGGTCCGTCCACGTCGATTCCCACCTCGCCGACCGCGTACGGGACACGGGGCGCTCGATCTTCGCGGTGACCGCGGCCGCCCTCGCCACCTGTCTGCGCCGGCTGCACCACGACGGCGACATCGTCCTCGGAGTCCCCCTGCTCAACCGGCGGACTCCGGAGGACCTCGCGACCATGTCGGATGTCGCGAACATTCTGCCCCTCCACGTGCCCGTCGACGAGCACAGCACGCTGCTCGACCTCGCCGACCGGATCCGCTCGGACGTCTGGGACCTCACGTCCCATCAACGGTTCCCACTGGGCGAACTGCTCGCCGCGCTGCGCGACGAAGGCCATCGGGGGCAGGGCCTGTTCGACGTCACCTATTCGTACATCACGGTTCCCGACAGCCCGCTCGACCGGCCGGACGACGTCGAGCTGACCGTTCTCTCCTCCGGGTACTCGCTCGACGCCGTCAACATCGTCGTGCGCGAACACGAGAGCGACGGCTCGCTCGACGTGGACCTCTTCTACGCCGACGACGTCTTCGACGACGCCTTCCGCGTCGAGGCGGCGATGGGACATGTCATCCGGCTCATCGACGGGGGACTGCGGTCGGCCGATGCACCGCTGCGTACGCTGGCGATGCTCGGCCCCGACGAAACCGCCCGCATCGATGCGTTCGAACGCCCTCACACGGCCGAACTCGACGAGACGGCGACCCTCGACCGGCTGGTCGCGGCGCAGGCCGTCCGCACACCGGACCGCCCGGCCGTCGTCGGGTCCGATGCCGACGGGCGCACCCATACGCTGACCTACGCGGAATTCCTCGGGCGCGTTTCCCGGCTCGCTCAGCGGCTGCGGGACGCCGGGCTGCGGCCGGAGGAGTGCGTGCCGGTTCTGCTGCCGCGGTCCAGGGAGTTCCTGATCGCGGTGCACGCCGTACATGCGGCGGGGGGCGCCTACGTACCCGTCGACCCGCAGCACCCGCAGGAACGCGTCCGGTCCTTGCTGACGGACTGCCAGGCACGGATGGCCATCTGCAACGAGGAGTCCGAGGGCCTCCTCGGTTCGCTGGGCATCCGGCCCGTGCCGGCCGCCGCTTCAGCGCAGGGTGACGCCTCCGACGCAGACCCGGAGCGCGCCGCAGGGCCCGTTCCGGCCACGTCCCGGCCCACGGACCTGGCCTATGTCCTGTACACCTCGGGCTCCACCGGCACTCCGAAGGGCGTGATGATCGAGCACCGTTCGGTCGTCAACCGCCTGGCGTGGATGCAGCGTCGGTACCCCCTGCGAGACGACGACGTCATCCTGCACAAGACGCCCGCCACGTTCGATGTGTCGGTCTGGGAGCTCATGTGGTGGGCCCGGGCCGGAGCGGGGGTGGCGGTGGCGCCGGTGGGGGCCGAGCTCGGATCCGGCGAGGTCAGCCGGGGAGGGGGATGAACAGCAGGATGTTGTGGGCGGTGGCGGCGGTGTAGCAGGCAGTGCCGGGGAAGGTGGCGGTGTAGAAGGGGGTGGCGACGGCGAAGACGGGGACGACGGCGTTGTGGAGGGTGGCGGTGCCATTGGCGTCGGTGACGGCGGTGCCGAGGTTGACCGGTCCGAAGAGCGTGGTGGCGGTGAAGGTCACCGGCTGACCGGCCACCGGCATCCCCGAGGTGGTCGTCAGGGTGGCGCTGAGGGTGGGGATGTAGAACTCGGGCAGCGGGGTCAGCCGGAGCCGGATCGTGCCTGGCTGCGCGGTCAGCGTGGTGGGGGTGGGGTTCACGGTGACGGGGGTGCCGGCGGGGGAGCCGGTGAAGCAGCTGTCACCGCTATAGGTGGCGGTGAGGGTGCCGGTGGTCAGGGCGGTGGTGGTGAAGCAGGCCTGCCCCGATGCGTTGACGGGGACGATCTGAGTCTGGCCGTTGGGGAGGGTGAAGGTGACCGTGCCGGTCGGCACGGAGGTGGTGGCTGGTGCCGGGGTGATGGTGGCGCACACGGTCACGCTCTGCCCGCAGGTGGAGGGGTTCGGCGTCACCGACAGCGCCGTCGTTGTGGGGTTGGGGCTCAGGGTGACGGAGGTGGGGTTGCCGTTCACGGTCGCGGTGAACGTACCCGCGGTGTAGGTGTGGGTGGTCTGCCCGCTCCCGGTGGCGTCCAGGGGGACGGTGACCGTGGGGCTGGCGTCCCCGAAGTCCACCACCGCCGTCCCGTTGGGAGTCCCCCCGGAAATGTTGAACGTCACCGGCTGCCCGCACACCGGCGACGCCGGTGAGGTCGTCACCGTCAACGGCGAAATCTCCGTCACGTTGGCCGAATTGGCGTTGGTGACGTAGACATTGCTGTTCTGCGCTGCCGCCACCGAGAACGGGAACGCGCCGACGGGGACCGTGGCCAGGACTGTGTTCGTGGTGCTGCTGATCACCGTCACGTTGTTGGAATTGCTGTTGCCGACGTAGACGTTGCCGGTCGGCGCCACCGCCACTCCGAACGGGCCCCCGCCGGTGGGGACGGTGGCCAGGACCGTGTTCGTGGCGCTGTCGATCACCGTCACGTTGTTGGAAACGGTGTTGGTGACGTAGACGTTGCCGTTCTGCGCCACCGCAATCACTCCCGGGACCGTGCCGGCGGGGACGGTGGCCAGGACGGTGTTCGTGGCGCTGTCGATCACCGTCACGTTGTTCGAGGTCTGGTTGGCGATGTAGACGTTGCCGTTTTGCGCCACCGCCGCCGCGCCCGGGAAACCACCGGTGGGGAGGGTGGTCAGGACGGTGTTCGTGGCGCTGCTGATCACCGTCACGGTGTTCGCGTTCCGGTTCGCGACGTAGACGTTGCCGTTCGCCGCCACCGCCACCGCGTCCGGGACCGCGCCGACGGGGACGGTGGCCAGGACCGTGTTCGTGGCGCTGCTGATCACCGTCACGTTGTTCGAAGTGCTGTTGGCGACGTAGACGTTGCCGTTCGGCGCCACCGCCAGTGCGAACGGGCCCCCGCCGACGGGGACGGTGGCCAGGACGGTGTTCGTGGCGCTGCTGATCACCGTCACGTTGCTCGAGCTCTGGTTGGTGACGTAGACGTTGCCGTTCGGCGCCACCGCGATCATGGCCGGGTTCGAACCGGTGGGGACGGTGGCCAGGACGGTGTTCGTGGTGCTGCTGATCACCGTCACGTTGTTGGAATTGGCGTTGCCGACGTAGACGTTGCCGTTCGGCGCCACCGTCACCGCCAGCGGGCTCGTGCCCGCCGGGATGGTCACCGTGGAGAACGCCGCACTGAAGGGCGCGACCGCAAGCCCCCGTACCGCGGCCACCTCGGATCCACCGGCCGGTACAACCGGCCGAACCCCGCCGGCTACCGCCGGAGCTCCCCACCAACCCGTAATCGGTTCCATGACAAACCTCTCTCAGCTGAGAGGGCCGCCCAAGAACTCCCGCCGGGGCCCGCGTCGCACGGCGCCGGTATACGCGAACCGGACACCGCTTGCACACCGGGACAGAAAGAGGGCACGCCGACATGTACCACGCACCCGCGCACCACAGGGGTTGCCCATCTCTCCCCGGAGAGATGGGCAACCCACCGGAAAACGGTCCCCACCATTAACCCGAAATGGCCAATAGAGCGCTACCGCATTGACTCGAATATCACCCGGACAGACCAATACGCAGCCCAACCCGGGCACGCCGTACGAGACGACGAACTGCCACGCAATGTGGCCCGGAACGTGGAGCTGAGCAGAGAGATGAGGCGAAAAGGGCCTGTGGATGGGTACGGGGCAGTGCAATGACCCTTTCTCGGTAACGTCTCGCGACTCTTCGTGATCTTCGTGCTCGGCCAGTGCGGTCGTGTTCGAGCTCGAGCAGGACGTGGGCGGGGCGGTCGGCGCTCGCCTCAGCTCGTGGCCTCGGCGCCAGTGAGGACGTCGTTCATGCGCTCGTCGTAGCCGGTGGTGGGGTTGACGACGCGGCCGGCAGCCCACCAGTTCTCTCTGGCTGTTTCGGTGATCGTCATCAGGATGTCCTCTTCGGGGACGTCGGCGAACAGCCCAAGGTTGTTGACGATCGCCTGGAACAGTTCGGCCTTCTGCTCGGCGGTGCGGTGGTTGAGGGACAGCTGGATGAACATGGCGCGCTCGCTGCGGCGCAGGCCGAACACGACCGGCTGCATCTGGAAGTCGTCGGGCGAGACCTCGTGGAAGACGTGGAACTGGTCGTCCTGGGGGACCTTCAGCACGTTGACCATCGCCTTGTGGATGCCCAGGGACACATTCCGGCGGTACTCGGAGGTGGTCCCCTGGCGCAGGTAGATGTTGATCAGAGGCATGATCTATTGCCTTCCTTCTCTTTTCTGGATTCTTTGGGTTGGGTCGCCAGCGTCGCCAGCGTCGCCAGCGTCGCCAGCGTCGCCAGCGTCGCCTGCGTGTCGGCGTTCAGGTGGCGGGTGCCTGGGTGTGGTCCGGGGAGGGAGCCGGTACCTGGAACAGGCCAGGAGGCCAGCAGGGCCGACGAGGTTGACCAGGGCGATGCGTGTGTTCTTGCCGAACGCCGCTGCTGCCTCGTCATAGAGGCCGTCCGCCACGCGATGGTCGCGGACCAGCGCAGTGGCCAGACGGTGGGCGAGTTCAGCGTCGGGACGCAGACCGCAGGGAGCGTGGAGCAGGGATGCGATGGCCGGGCCGGGCAGGTCGGCCTTCTCGGCAGCCGCAGTGTGGGCGTACAGCGCGTACTCGGCCCGCCAGTGAGCGGCCACGGTGAGGATGACCACCTCTCGGACATCCGCCGGAATGCCGGCCCGGGTGAGCGCCTGGGCCCACTCCAGCAGAGGCCGGGCGATGCGCGGAGTGCGCAGCAGGGCGTTGAACGGCCGATGAACCACCCGTCGGGCAGGGCGGCCGTGCAGTCCGCCCTCTTCCGCGTTGCGCGCCCGCGTGGCGAGCAGACGGTCGCGCAGTGCGCTGTGCTTCATCGAGGGCATCGGGAGGAAGGAGGGGCAACCGGCCGCCCAGTCCGGAAGTTCCGTTGGCGGGGTGCTCGTTCATGCCCTCCACGCTAGGAACGAGGGGGCATTCCGCCAACGAATGTTCGGCATCATGGATATGCCGATTACTCATGGAGGGCCCTCATGGAGATGACGCTGGTCGGGTTGCGGGTGCTGCGCGAGGTGGCGGAGCGGGGTACCTTCACGGCCGCGGCAGACGCGCTCGGGTACACGCAGTCGGCCGTCTCCCGGCAGATGGCCGCGCTGGAACAGGTGACCGGCGCCCGGCTCTTCGACCGCTACGCCGGCGGTGTCCGGCTGACCGGCTCGGGTCGTGCCCTACTGCGGCACGCCGTCGTCGCCTTGGGCGCCCTGGAGGCTGCCGACCGGGAGTTGCGCGGAGCGGAGGAGGCGCCTGTTGGCCCAGCGGATCGATCAGCTGACCAGGCAGATTCGTGACCTGGAGCGGCACCTGACTGGGCTGGTGGAGCGTCACTTTCCGCAGCTGCTTGTCCCGGTGGGAATCGGCCCGGATAGCGCCGCCACCTTACTGATCACGACGTCGGAGGTAGGGCTCGGCGTCGTCGGGGCGCATGCGGGCGAGGGCGACCATGCCCGTGATGATGACGTCGGCGACCTCGGCGTGGACGTCCTGCCAGGTGTGGCTGTCGCTCTTGCGGGGGTTGGTGCCGCGGGCACCGATGACGGCTTGGGAGGCTTCGCCGGTCTCCTCGGCGATCGAGGGTGACTTCGTTGGTCCCCCGGGCCCTCGTTACATGGACGGGTAGTCGGTGTAACCGCGGTGGTCGCCTCCGTAGAACGTGTTCACGTCGGGCTGGTTCAGGGGTGCCTGGGTCTGCCAGCGCTGCACGAGGTCGGGGTTCGCGATGAAGGCGCGGCCGACAGCGACGAGGTCTGCCTGGTCGTTGTCGAGGAGGGCCTGGGCGATGGCAGCGTCAGTGGACAGTCCCCGCGCGGTCGAACTCACCGACGCCCTGCGTGTGCTCGGCGCGGGCGAACCGCGCATGCTCGGCCACACCGATGCCCGCAACCCGTCGTCCGCCCCCGGCCGGGCCCGGCTCGTCGGCCTACCTCTCGACGAGGCCGCTGGCCAGGTCGTGCGGCACATAAGACAGTTCCGCCCGGACGTCGTGGTCACGCACGACGCGCTCGGACAGCTGACCGGCTATCCGGATCACCGTCACACCCTCCGGATCACTCTGCTCGCCTTCAAAGCCGCAGGGCTCGGGCGGCTGCCCCCTGAAGCGGGGCCTCCGTGGCAGCCTCGTGCTCTGTACCCGGCCATCCACCCGGACAGCGGCATCGGCATCGGCATCGGCGAACTCGGCCCCGCATGTCTGCCCGTCACAGCGTCATCCACCGGATAGGTGCAGGGCTCGACGCGCCGCGAGTCGCACTGACACAGATCGTCAACTGATTGATTCTCACGGGTCTGTTCGCTGTCCCGGTCCTGCGAAAGGGTTCCAAGAAGGCGGCAGTGCAGCATTTGCGCACTCGATCTGTTGCCGCGCCGAGTGTTCAGGCGCACCTACGAGAGAAGGAATCACACCCCTTATGCGCGCCCTTGTGGTCGATCACAGTGAGGCCGGACCCGTCCGGTTCGCCGACGTCGATGAGCCCGTACCGTCCGCCGGTGAGACGTTGGTGGAGATACGGCATATCGGTCTCAACTTCGGAGAGCTGAATTACGTGGACCAGTGGCCGGCCGGCGCTGTGCACGGTCACGACGCGGCCGGCGTCGTGGTGCGCGCCGCATCCGACGGCTCGGGGCCGCCCGAAGGTACGCGCGTCGCAGTGGGAATGGCTCCCCACGCGTGGGCGGAGCGGGTGGCAGTCAGCCCCGCCTCGCTCGGCACCGTCCCCGAGGGCGTGGACCTGGCCGACGCCGCCGCGCTGGGGATCGCCGGAGTCACCCCATTCCGGGTGCTGCGCAAGCGTTCCCTGCTGGCGCGCAACGTTCTGATCACCGGCGCCAGCGGGGGCGTGGGGCACTTCGCCGTCCAGCTGGCGGCGCTGGCGGGCGCCCGGGTGACGGCACTCGTCGGTTCGCCGGAGCGGGCCGCCGGGCTCCGTGAACTCGGGGCCGACAGGGTCCTGACCGACTTGGCCGGGACCGGGGACCGGTTCGACCTCGTCCTGGACACGGTCGGCGGGCCGCTGGTGGCCCAGGCGTGGAGTTCCCTCGCCGAGGGCGGCACCATCCACCTGGTCGGTTACTCCTCGGGGCAGGAAACCACGTTCCCGTCAGGGACCTTGTTCGGCTTCGGCGAACCCCGCAGCATCGCCACCTACGGCGACATGACGCCGACCAGCGGGGAGCTGACGGACCTGCTGGGCCTCATGGCCGCCGGGAGGCTCTCGGCACCGGTCGGACTGCGAGGCGACTGGCAGGACGTGGACGACGCCGTCCAGGCGCTGTTCGCGCGGAAGGTGCACGGAAAGGCCGTTCTTGACGTGGCCTGACGCTGTGGACGAGGACACATGCGCCTCGCCCGCCGGTGGGCGGTTCGCCGTGGTGGACGAGAATGGACCCATGGATGTGCTGGCGGAGGTCTTGCGTGTTTCGGGTGCGCGTGGGGCGCTCGGGGTCATGCTGAAGGCCGGAGGAACCTGGGGCCTGTGGCTGGACTCCTCTCCAGGAGCGGCACTGCACGTGGTGTCCCGCGGCACCATGTGGCTCCACATCCCAGGCGAGAAACCTCTTCAGGTGCAGGCCGGAGACGCCGTCCTGGTGTCGCCGGGCACCGCACACGGGATAGCCGGCGGCGCCGGCGTGACGATGGGTTCCTGCGACCGTGAGGCGGCGGCCCGGTCTTTTGGCGATGGCCGAGCCCTGCGTCTGGGCTCGGCGCCGGTGCAGACGGAAGTGATCGTGCTGCACTACGAGCAGGACCCGGAGGTGCGCACACCGGTGCTTACCTCCCTCGCTCGGCCGATGCACGTCACAGCCCGGGAGAACGCGCAGCTCAGAAGGACCGTCGAACTTCTCGCTGCGGAGCTCGCACAGCCGCAGATCGGCACCACCGCCGCCATCAACAGCATCATCGACCTTCTGCTCGTCCAGTTCGTACGCGCCTGGCTGGCCCGCCACCCGCAGGAACAGTCCGGCTCATGGCTGGGAGCGATGCGTGATCCGGTCGTGCGCGACGCTCTGGCATGTGTCCACGCCCAACCGGAACACCCCTGGACCACGGAGACCCTGGCCGCTGCGACGAGCGTCTCCCGGGCGACACTGTCCAGGCGCTTCCGGTCCGCCCTCGGACAGACGCCGGGCGCGTACGTGACGCAGTGGCGCATCGACCTGGCGTCCGTCCGGCTCCGCGATACCGATGAGCCGGTCGAGTCGATCTCCGGCGCGGTCGGATACGGCTCTCCGCACGCTTTCAGCCGTGCCTTCAGACGTGCCCGAGGCACGGCCCCGGGCGAGTACCGTTCTCGGCTTCGCAAGTGATCCGGGCTCGGGAGAGGTCAGCACCAGTCGGGTGCCGTCCCCCCAGTGCCCACATCGGCACGAGGAATACGCGACACCTCAACTTGCGAGCCCACCAGTCCCACGGCCGAAAGCAGCCGACACCTCGTTGCCCGACAACGCACTTGCCTAATGAACCTTCATTCACCAGCAACAACGTTGGGTAGAGCGGATGTCAGGGTTGGAGCGGCAGGCGGGCGCGAACCCTGACACCACGATCGGGCCATCAGGACTGCGTGGCAGTGACGCCCGCGTTAGTCGGTGAGATCTGAGAGCGTGAAGGGGGTGAGTGAGATATTGACACACCCTGCAAGGCCGCTTTGATGGGCCGGTAGACGCCCCGGTCCTGGTCACGAGCAAGGCACCCGCGTCCGTACCGGCGGATCATGGTGAGCTACGACGAGCCGGGTTACCCGGTCGTCCACACCATCTCCACAGCGAGGCCCTGACCTGCGCAAACCCCACCTCGGACGCGCCCGGCGGTCGCAATCCGGCAGCTCTTCCTGACCCAGGTGTCAGGATCTTGTCAGAGAGTCGGTAGCGTGGCCGGGTGAGTGAGAAGACCCTGCAGCACCGGATTGATGGTCCCGACGACGCCCCCGTACTCGTGCTGGGCGCCGCGCTCGGGACCACCTGGCACAGGTAGGCGGAGCCGTCTTCTGACGTCCACGTGGTCCGAGACGGTGCCGTTCGCGTAGACGGGGTCCTTGTGGTCCGGGCGCGTCGGTGGTGTCCGTGACACGCGTGTGACAGAACAGGCGCTGCAGAGCCCCCGCTGGCGCGTGTCAGTCGGGAGCTCTGTCGCGTGCGAGTCGGGGTTCGCCGAGTGGCCTTGGGGCCTGCCAGGGAGTGGATGCGATCGGGGTGCGGCCAGGAAGTCGATGGTCGGGTCGAGCATCGCGGATGCGCACGCCGGGCGGAGGACCCGTCGTACTGGACGGCGGGTCGAGCTCGGCCTGAATGAGGGCGTCGGACGGCGGGGCGGATGCTGAGCCGGCACATCTTCTGTACGTCATCGCCCGCCTTGACAGGAGTGCCCCAGCCGCGGCCGTCGGCGTGCAGCAGCGCCGTGAACACGCCGTCGTCGCAGCGGAAGAAGCAGGCCAAGGTCTCCTTGTCCGGGCCTGCCGGCCAGGGGCCCACCACCTCCGACAGACCCTTGGCGTGCGAGAGGGGGCTCGCGGCCCATCCGGAGCGCGACGTGGCGTCGCGCCGGAGCCACAGCAGCTCCGTCGCGCTGTGCCCGGGACGCTTGGCGATGACCAGTGCTTCGTGGGCCGCGGCGGTGTGCGGGTTGGCGAAGGCGGCGACCGGGGTCGTCACCCCGAGATCCACGGTGAGCCCCGCCGTGGCCACCACGTCCTGGATGAGTATGTCGGAGACATCGGCACAGTAGGGCGTTGCAGCGGTGTACGTGGTCGTCATGATCACTCACTCCTCGGCCACAGAGGCATACTGGTTCGCTGGGGAGGTCTTCCGGGACTTTTCGCACAGCGGGCGCCGCTCTGCGCACTGCGGCAGCCCGTCGCCGCGCGGCGAATCTCCACGACGGGCTGTGCTTTTCCGGTCTGGCGAGTTGACGAGCCGTTCCGGCCCGGGGCGGGCGGTGAAGCAGATACTTCAAGCCCTTGACGTTAGAGGCCGGGCAAGGGTCCGCGTAACGGCCCGATTTGGCCGTACGGATCCGGTCAGGTTGGCCTGGTCCATTCCTGTCCGGTCATTGCGCTTGCATCTCGGCCACATACCCGAGGGGCCACTGGCCGCGCAATCGCGGCCGCAGCGCCGGTGAATGGTTTCCGCAACACGGGGACGGCTGGCCGGGCAGCCACCAGAGGAGTACTGCACACCCCGGTCAAGACACCCTCTTCGGCCGCGCCTTTCCCCGGCACGTCCCGGGCCGCCCGGCACCACAGAATAACTACGCGACCACTGTGACCGGTGCTATGGAGGAAGTTGGCCGATGACGTGCGCCATCTCGGGGCGGGGCCTTCTCACGCCCACGGGGCCTCTTCCACTTCACCCGGGCCCGCAGTACTTGCACGCCCCCGAGCACGCCCGCCTGCCCGCCTGGTTGCCTGCCTCTGGACCCACCCCCCGGCCACCTCCGGCGGCGCCGGGCTCGGCCTGGCTGTCGCCTGCGAACTCGCTGAACGCCGCGGCGCTGTGCTGCAGGACGCCGCAAGCGACACCGGAAGCCCACTTCATCCCGCGATGGGCTGCGGCCAAGCCCTCGAACCCCACCCCCGCGACCAGACCGCTGACGGGGCGTGTGCGGGAAACTTAACGAGGTCGAGCGGTCGGAGTCGGCGTGATTGTCGGCTGGCCACGTCGACAGGCTGGCTGCGTGCCACCGCCGAGGGAGCGGAGCAGTCAGCGCGCTGGTCCGCAAGAAAACTACGTTCTGGAATCAGTGCTTCGAGCGATCGCGGGCCGTCGGGACCTGGGTATAGGGGGTGTTGTGCTGCCGTGCCGGGCTCTGGCTCGTGACATCTCGGACCGGGTGTCTTGTCCTACCTTCGCCGACCTCCAGCGTGGGAGCACTGCCACCGGACTGCTCCGGGCGTGTCTCGAGGGTATGCGTGCCGTGAACTGGGCACTGTCTCACCGCTGACCGCCCTGCCGGTCCGGTGGCGCGGACCGGCAGGCTATAGAGCAGGAGGTGCTTCCTGGCTATCCCAAGTACAAGGATGTGGCCGGTTGTTGAGGGCGAGGTCGTCCTCGGTGTCGACACGCACCGGGACGCCCATGTGGCGGCCGTGCTTTCCATGGTGGGGGTGGTCATGGACACCAGATCCTTCCCCGCCACAGCGGCGGGCTATCGCGAACTCTGGGCGTGGGCCAGTGGGCTGGGTACGGTGCGCAGGGCCGGGGTGGAAGGGTCTGGCAGCTACGGAGCGGCCCTGTCCCGCTGCCTGCTGGCACACCAGGTTGAGGTGTTCGAGGTGAACCGCCCCGATCGCTCGGTACGCCGGCGGCGGGGCAAGTCGGACGCAGTGGATGCGCAGGAGGCGGCGCGGGCGGTGCTCAGCGGTCGCGCCCACTCCCAGGCCAAGTCCGGGGATGGACCGGTGCAGTGTGCCCGTCTGTTCAAGTTAGCCAAGGACTCCGCGACCAAGGCCCGTACGCAGGCGGTCAATCAGCTCAAGGCGGTTCTGATCACCGCAGATCCCGATCTGCGTGAGCGGCTGGCCGGCCTGAGGACGCCGGCTCTCGTCCGCGTTTGCGCGCAGTTCGGCGAAGGTGAGGGTGCCGACGGTGAGAGGGACGCCGTGGCGCGGGCCACCCGCATCACGCTGTGTCTGTTGGCTCGGCGGATCGGGCAGCTGACGGGGCAGATCCGGGATCTGGAGCGGCGCCTGGCCGAGCTGTTGGAGAGCCATTTCCCGCAGTTGCTCGTCCCGGTGGGTATCGGCCCGGACAGTGCCGCCACCTTGCTGATCACGATGGGCGACAATCCGGAACGCTTGTGCAGTGAGGCGTCGTTCGCGGCGCTGTGCGGGGGCAGCCCCGTCGAGTGCTCCTCCGGCCGCCGGCGTCGCTATCGGCTCAACCGGGGTGGTGACCGGCAGGCCAATGCCGCGCTGTACCGGATCGTGCAGTCCCGGCTGCGCTGGGATGCGCGCACGCAGGTGTACTACGAGCGGCGTGTGGCGGAGGGGAAGACCCGGAGAGAGATCGTTCGCTGTCTGAAGCGGTATGTGGCGCGAGACCGGAGCAGGCGGCGCGGGCCCCCGCCGTCATGTTCCGGTTGGGTGACCGCGCTGTCGCTGGACGCGGTGCGCGAACGGCTGCGCGGCGTCGGGTGGTTCGACGCGCTGCCTGTCGGCTGGAGCTGCTGCTCGCAGATCCTGCCACCGCCCCGCACGAGGGCGGGGTGCTGGTGGTCGACGACTCCGGGGGGCCGCAAGGACGGCAGTGCGGCCGCACATGCGGGCAAGCAGCCCAGTACCTGGGCTCGGTCGGCAAGATCGACCGCGGGGTTGTGACAGTGACTACCTGCTGGGCGGACGAGCGCGTCTCCTGCCCGCTGCATGCCGTCCCCTGCACCCGCCCATCACTTCCCGCACGGGAGGAATGATCCACAGTTCCGTACGAAGCTGCCGATCGGGGCCGCTCCGGCCCGCCGGGCCGTGGAAGCGGGGGTGTCCTTCCGGACGGTGGCGGCCGACCGTGCCTACGGCGGCCACGGCAGCTTCCGCCGCGAACTGTCCGATGCCCGCCTGCCGTTCGTCATGGCCCTCCAGCGGGGCCACGGTACCTGGCAAGCACAGAGATGCCTTCCGATCCGTAGTCGCTGCCCGCGAACTGGCCTGGCGCGGCCCTGGCAGGCCCGGCGACCGGCAACCGGTCACCCGCACCTTCCACAACGGACGCACCGTCACCTGATGGGCTGCCGAAGCCCGCCTGGGCTGGCGGGGGGCGACGGAGCAATCCGGCTGGTGGTGACCACCACCGACCCCGCCGGCAGCGCAGCCGGCCCCCGCCCCCTCCGGACGACTCCGGGCTCAGCACGACGACCCGCCACCGGCGGGAAAGAGGGGGAGAGACGAAACCATCCGCTATTTGAGCAGGAGGATGAGAAAGCGGAACCCACCTTGTCGGATATCCGAACTGCGTCTGCTGTGGCAGGTACGACTGCAGTGAGCGATGTGAAGGGATGGGAAAGAAAGATCTTGCGTGACCTTAGTGCCTACGTATATGCTCAGTGCAGAGTTGATACTGACCGGAATCCCTGAGGGGGGGCCGGATGGGCCATGACTAGCCAGGGGGCTTCAACTGCTGTTGTATCGCAGTTGGGCATCGGCTGGATCCGGGGGAATGGAAAAGTAGAGTGCTGAATTCTGCTTCCGGGGCCTGCGAATGAAGTAATCAATGCCGGTGATTCCGCATGCGGTGTTCTCCCGGCATGGTGCGGACTTGGCTCGGAGTGGTTTTCGAAGGGGGAGTTTAGTATGGGGGAGCTCTTGCGTGCCGGTCTGATTCCGGTCGGCTCGGTTGACGGTCGGGGCCGGGCGGTGCAGTCGAGGCGTCCGGAACGGGCGCCGAGGGTAGCTGGTCGGCTGTCGGCGGGGGTTGCTCGCGCCGAAGCGGCATTCCGGATTCTCCAGTCCCGTGTCCCTGTCGGACCGAGCGGTCGCGGTGTCAACCCGCCCCAGTGTGCGGACGATTGTTGAGTTGCGGCGTTCGTCTGTATCCGTGGCGGTATCGGGATTCCGTTACGGCCGGGATGGCAAGGCCTGTCCGCTGAACGGTGCGGCGGGACGGCTGCATGCGGCGGAGCTCCTCAGGGGAAACCGGATGCCTCGCTGTGCCAGGTGGCAAGGGTGGCCGGGGTGTCGCTCGCGGCGGCGCCTGACATGCGACGGCCGGAGCGCGGTGAGGAACCCGGTATAGGGGAACCTGCCACTCCGGAGGATTTTGTCCTGCCCGTGAGTCCGTGCTTCGCAGGGCCGCCGTCCGAATAGGGCGCTTCCCGTCAGAGGACTCGATTTCTGGTCTGTGCCTGGAATTCCCGTGGGATCTTGCGCCTTTATTGAGGCGCCGATGATGTCAAAATCGGCCAACAATATGCCTGAAGAATGACTCTCGCATTCACTAGAGGAGTAGCCAACCATGACGCACCGATTCTCGCTTGTCCTGAACCGGGAAATAAACGATCGGGAAAAGGTCACCCTGAAGGAGGCGAGTTGCGCCGACGTCTCGTTCGTCGACGACACCCTCCCGACGAATGCTGACGTTCCCGTCACCCGAATCGACTTCGAGGACGAGGTCACGCCGACCCTCACCGAGGCCATCGAGGCCGGTTTCGAGGCCGTCAAGGCCGTTCCGGAGCTGTCCATCCCGGGCCTGAGCGTGCCCGCCCAGCCGATCGTGGCCGAGGGCGGCGAGGGCGGCGAGGGCGAGCAGGCCGCCAACGAGGCGGCCAAGGTCGCGTCCTGACGGTACGGACGTCCTCGCCCTGCGAGGACTGAAACCGACTCCTGCGCCGGGGCCGCGCAGGAACCACTGTCGGGCGCCGCGGAGAAGCGTGGCCACCGCGAGGAGCGGTCGGTCACGGCCTTCCGCGGGTTCCCGGCGGAAGCAATGTCGTGAAGAGCACGTATTCGGTGGCAGGGCTGTGTTCGTCGTGCACGCATGCAGCCACACGTTGACTCGCAGTTTCGGTACGGGGGAGCAGGTCCGGCATGGCCGACGAACAGCAGCTTCGCGATTACCTCAAGGTCGTGACTGCCAAACTGCGCAGCACTCGGACGGAGCTGCACAGGCTCAGGCACGAGCCCATCGCCGTCGTGGGCATGGGCTGCCGGTACCCCGGCGGCGTCGACGGTCCCGAGGCGCTGTGGCGGCTGGTCGCGGACGGCACCGACGCGGTCGCCGGCTTTCCCGCCGACCGTGGCTGGGACACTGCGGGGCTCTACGACTCCCCGGACCTGCCCGGCTCCACCACCCGCGAGGGCGGATTCCTGTACGAGGCGGCCGACTTCGACGCCGCGTTCTTCGGGATCAGCCCGCGCGAGGCCCTGGCGATGGACCCGCAGCAGCGACTGCTGCTGGAGACCTCCTGGGAGGCGGTGGAACGCGCCGGCATCGACCCGGCCGCGCTCCACGGCTCTCGCACCGGCGTGTTCACGGGTGTCTACTCCTCCGCCGCGGCCTACGGGAGTGGCGGGGACCTGGACTTCGCCGAGGCCACCGGCCATCTGCTGACCGGCACTGCCAACAGCGTGCTCTCCGGCCGGATCTCCTTCACGCTCGGCCTGGTCGGCCCTGCCGTGACCGTGGACACGGCCTGTTCCTCCTCGTTGGTGGCCCTGCACCTGGCGGTGCAGGCGCTGCGCACCGAGGAATGCGACCTTGCTCTGGCGGGCGGCGTGACCCTGATGTCCTCGCCGGTGCTGTTCCGGGAGTTCTCCCGGCAGCAGGGACTGGCCGCGGATGGCCGCTGCAAGCCGTTCTCGGCGGACGCCGACGGCACGGGCTGGGGCGAGGGCGCCGGCATGGTGGTCCTGGAGCGGCTGTCGGACGCGCGGCGGGCGGGGCACCCCGTCCTGGCGGTGATCCGCGGCAGCGCGGTCAACCAGGATGGTGCCTCCAACGGGCTGACCGCTCCGAACGGGCGGTCGCAGCGCGGCGTCATCCGGGACGCCCTGGACAATGCGCAGGTGAAGGCGGCCGACGTGGACGCCGTGGAGGCGCACGGGACGGGCACCCGGCTGGGCGACCCCATCGAGGCACAGGCCCTGCTGGAGACCTACGGGCAGGCGGAGGGGCGGACCGAGGACCGGCCGCTGTGGCTGGGGTCTGTGAAGTCCAACATCGGGCACACCCAGGCCGCGGCCGGCGTCGCCGGCGTCATCAAGATGGTGATGGCGTTGCGGCACGGCGTGCTGCCCCGCACCCTGCACTCCGTGCGGCCCTCGGAGCACGTCGACTGGACGGCCGGCCGGATTCGGTTGCTGCAGCAGCCGGTGGACTGGCCGCGGTGCGCGGACGACAGCCCCCGGCGGGCGGCGGTCTCGGCGTTCGGCCTCAGCGGCACCAACGCGCACCTGGTGCTGGAGGAGGCACCGGAGCCGCAGGAACCGACGACGGAGCCCGGCGAGCTGCCCGTCCCGCCCGTCCTGCCCGGGGCGACCGCCTGGGTGCTGTCCGGGCGCACGCCGCAGGCGCTGGCCGCGCAGGCCCGGAAGCTCTCCGCGTACCTCGCCGCGCACCCTCGGCCTGCGACCGCCGAGGTCGCCTGGTCGCTGGCCACGACCCGGACCGCGTTCGAGCACCGCGCCGTGGTGCTGGGCCCCGGCGTGACCGACGGCCTGGCCGCGCTGGCCGCCGGGGAGCCCGCCGCGGACGTCGTGACGGGCGAGGCCCGGGCCGAGGGCTCCGGCCGGACGGTGTTCGTCTTCCCGGGTCAGGGCGGTCAGTGGGTCGGCATGGGCCGCGAACTGGCGGAGGCGTCCCCGGTGTTCGCGGCCAGGTTGGCGGAGTGTGCCGAGGCTCTTGCTCCTTTCGTGGACTGGGAGTTGGACGATGTCCTGGCGGGTCGTCATGGTTTTGAGGCTGCGGATGTGGTGCAGCCGGCGTTGTGGGCGGTGATGGTGTCGCTGGCCGCGGTGTGGCAGGCGACCGGTGTGGTGCCGGATGCGGTGGTCGGCCATTCGCAGGGTGAGATCGCCGCCGCCGCTGTCGCGGGGATCCTGTCCCTCGAGGACGCGGCGAAGGTCGTCGCCCTGCGGAGCAGGACCCTGACGGCGCTCGCCGGGCGCGGCGGGATGCTGGCCGTCGACGGCGCGGCCGACACTGTCCGCGGCTGGCTGGAGCCGTTCGGGCAGCGCCTGTCGGTGGCGGCGGTCAACGGCCCTTCGGCCACGGTGGTCGCCGGCGATCCGGACGCGCTGCACGAGCTGGCGGCGCGGTACCACGGCGTCCGCACCCGCATCCTCCCGGTGGACTACGCCTCGCACAGCGCGCACGTCGAGGAGCTGCGCGACGGCATCACCACCGCCCTGGCGGGAATCGAGCCCCGGGAAGCATGCATCCCGATGATCTCTGCGATGAACGGGCAGTGGCTCTCCGGGCCGGAGCTCGACCCTGCCTACTGGTACGCCAGCCTGCGCGAGACCGTCGAGTTCGCCCGGGCCGTCCGCACGCTCGGCAACGACGGGTACGACACCTTCGTCGAGGTGTCCCCGCACCCCGTGCTGGCCATGGCCGTCGGCGAGGAACTGGCGGACCGCGACCCCGTGGTCGTCGGCACGCTGCGCCGCGACGACGGCGGCGCCCCCAGGCTGCTGGCCTCCCTCGGCGAGGCGTACGCGCACGGCGCGACCGTGGACTGGGCCGCAGTACTGCCCCGCGCCGAGCGAGTCGACCTGCCCACCTATGCCTTCCAGCGCAGCCGCTACTGGCCCCGCCGTGCCGAGGCCGCGTCGGCGGCCGCGGTCGCCGACGCGGAGAACACCTGGCGCTACCGCACGGCGTGGGAGCCGCTCGGCCCCACCTCCCCCGCCCTCACCGGGACGTGGCTGGTCGTCACCCGCGACGGTACCGACCCGGCCCGCCACGTCGCGGCCCTGACCGCGCACGGCGCCGAGGCCGTGGTGCTGAGCACCGAGGCGGTGGACCGCACCGCGCTCGCCGCCGACCTCACAGCACAGCTCGCCTCCGCCCTCCCCGGAGCGCCCGCGGCGCCGGCCGGTGTGCTGTCGCTGCTCGCGCTGGACACCCGGCCGCTGCCCGGCGCCCCCGCCGTTCCGCACGGCACCGCCGCCACCCTGGCCCTGGTGCAGGCGCTCGGCGACGCTGCGATCAGCGCCCCGCTCTGGGCGGTCACCCGCGGCGCTGTCTCCGCCGCTCGCGACGACGCACCGCCCACGCCGGTCCAGGCACAGATCTGGGGACTCGGCCGGGTCGCCGCGCTGGAACACCCCGACCGCTGGGGCGGACTGGTCGACCTGCCCGAGCAGTGGGACGACCGGGTCGCCGCCCGCCTCGCCGCCGTCCTCGCCGACGGCGCCGAGGACCAGGTGGCGGTCCGCCACGCCGGAGCGTTCGCCCGGCGACTGGTCCGTGCGTCGCGCACCGCCCCCGACCCGGTCGGGCCTGCCGGCACCTGGTCCCCGCGCGGCACGGTGCTCGTCACCGGCGCCACCGGCTCCATCGGCCCGCACCTGACCGCGTGGCTGGCCGGGCGCGGCGCCCCGCGCCTCGTGCTGCCCACCCGCTCCGGGCCGAGCATGGCGCTCGCGGCCCATGCCGCCGCCCTCGCCGCCGCCGGTACTGCGGTCGAAGTCATCGCCTGCGACCTCGCCGACCGCCCGTCCGTGGCCGCGCTCCTCGCCCGCACCGCCGCCACCGGGCCACGCCTGTCCACCGTGCTGCACGCGGCCAACGCCTTCCACCTCACCCGCCTCGACGACACCGACCTCGCGGGCCTGGCCGCCTCTCTGGCCGGCAAGGCGGCCGGCGCCGACCACCTCGACGAACTGGTCACCGAGGCAGACGAGTTCATCCTGTTCTCGTCGATTGCCGCCGCCTGGGGCAGCGCCGAGCACGGCGCCTACGCCGCCGCCAACGCCCACCTCGACGCGCTCGCCGAGCGGCGCAGGGCGCGCGGCGACGGCGCGCTCTCGCTCGGCTGGGGCGTGTGGGATACGCGCGACTGGGCGGCGCCGGATGCCTTCGGCCCGCACGGGCCGGCCACCATCACCGGGGACGTCCTGCGCCGCCAGGGCACTCGGTTCCTGGACCCCGGCCGCGCGCTGGATGTGCTCGGACGCGTCCTCGCCGACGGGTCCGGCGTCACCGGCCCCTACCTGGCCCTCGCCGACATGGCCTGGGCGGAATTCGCGCCGGTCTTCACCGCGGCCCGTCGAAGCGCCCTGCTGGACCGCATCCCCGAGGCCCGCCACGCCCTCGACAGCGGCGCGGCCGCCACCGGGTCGTCCGCCGTGGTCGCGGACACTGCGGACGCCCCCGCGAACGACTTCACCCGCGCCCTGGCCGACACGGCCGGCACGCCCGAACAGGAACGCCTGGCCACGGACCTGGTGCGCAGCCACGCGGCGGCCGTCCTCGGCCACCGCGACGCCGGCGACATCGCCGGCCACCGCGCCTTCCGCGACCTGGGCTTCGACTCGCTGACCGCGGTCGAGCTGCGCAAGCGGCTGGCCACGGCCACTGGTCTGCGGCTGCCGTCCACGATCGTCTTCGACCACCCCACCCCGGCCTCGCTGGGCGCCCACCTCGCCGCGACCGCCCTCGGCACCGACGCCACCACCACGCCCGCCGCGTCCGCTGCCGCGTCCGCTCCCGGCGAACCGCTCGCCATCGTCGGCATCGGCTGCCGGTTACCCGGCGGCGTCACCACCCCCGACCAGTACTGGGGCCTGCTCGCCTCCGGCGCCGACGTGATCGGGGGCCTGCCCACCGACCGCGGCTGGGACCCCGACCTCTACGACCCGGACCCCATCCGTCAGGGCAAGTCCGTGACCCACCGGGGCGGCTTCCTCCACGACGCCCCCGACTTCGATGCCGCCTTCTTCGGCATCAACCCGCGCGAGGCGCTCGCCATGGACCCCCAGCAGCGGCTGCTGCTGGAGACCTCCTGGGAGGCGCTGGAGCGCGCCGGCATCGCCCCGGAATCGCTGCGCGGCACCCCCGTCGGCGTGTTCGCCGGCGCCACCCTGACCGGCTACGGCGACGGACTGGCCGAGGACGACCCGGCCGCCGAGGGATACCTGGTCACCGGCCACTCCAGCAGCATCATCTCCGGCCGCGTCGCCTACGCCCTCGGACTGGAGGGGCCCGCCGTCACCATCGACACCGCGTGCTCCTCCGGACTGGTCGCCCTGCACCTGGCGGGCCAGGCACTGCGAGCGGGCGAGTGCGCGCTCGCCCTGGTCGGCGGCGTGATGGTGATGTCCACCCCCAGCCAGCTGGTCGGCTTCTCCCGGCAGCGCGGCCTCGCCCCGGACGGCCGCTGCAAGCCCTTCGCCGCCGGTGCCGACGGCATGGGCCTGTCCGAGGGGGCGGCGACCATCGCGGTCGAAAGGCTCTCCGACGCGCGGCGCCTCGGCCACCCCGTCCTGGCGGTCGTGCGGGGGACCGCGGTCAACCAGGACGGCGCCTCCAACGGCCTCACCGCGCCCAGTGGGCTGTCCCAGCAACGCGTGATCCGCGCCGCCCTGGAGGCCTCGGGCCTGACGCCCGGCCAGGTCGACGCGGTCGAGGCGCACGGCACCGGAACCCCCCTCGGCGACCCCGTCGAGGCCCACGCCCTGCTGGCCACCTACGGGCAGGACCGGCCTGCCGACCGGCCGCTGTGGCTCGGCTCGGCGAAGTCCAACATCGGCCACACCCAGACCGCCGCCGGCCTCGCGGGCCTCATCAAGATGGTGCTGGGGATGCGGCACGGGACGCTGCCGCGCACCCTGCACGCGGACGAGCCCTCCCGGGAGATCGACTGGGAGTCGGGCGCGGTGCGGCTGCTGACCGAACGGCGGCCGTGGACGACGCCGGAGGGCGTGCCGCGTCGCGCGGGCGTCTCCGCGTTCGGCATGAGCGGCACCAACGTGCATGTCCTCATCGAGCAGCTCCCCGAACAGGCGAACCCGCCGTACGACGACCCTGCCGCCCCTGCGGGACAGTCGCTGCTCGCCGCCGATACGGCCGTCACCGCCTGGCCGGTCACCGCCCGCGGCCGGGACGCCCTGGCCGCGCAGGCCGGCCGGCTGCACGAGTTCGCCCTCGCCCCCGACACACCGCCGCCCGGCGCCGTGGCCTTGTCGCTCGCCACCACCCGCAGCCCCTTCGACCACCGCGCCGTGGTCATCGGCACCGACCACGCCGAACTCGGCCAGGGCCTGGCCGCCCTGATGACCGGACAGAATGCCGACCACGCCCTCATCGGCGAGAGCACGGCCCGCGAGGGCCGGACGGTATTCGTCTTCCCCGGCCAGGGCAGCCAGTGGGCGGGGATGGGCCGGCAGCTGTCGGCGCAGTCACCGGTGTTCGCAGCGCGCTTCGCCGAGTGCGCGCAGGCCCTGCGGCCGTACGTCGACTGGGACCCCCACGCCGTGCTCGCCGGCGACCCGGACGCCCCCGCGCTCGACGGGGCCGCGGTGATGCAACCGGTGCTGTGGGCGGTGATGGTCTCGCTCGCCGCCGTGTGGCGGGCGGCCGGCGTCGCCCCCGACACCGTGGTCGGCCACTCCCAGGGCGAGATCGCCGCGGCGACGGTCGCCGGCGTGCTGACCCTGGAGGACGCCGCCCGGATCGTCGCCGTCCGCGCGGCGGCGCTGGCGTGGCTGGGCGTCGAGGGCGGCATGCTCTCGGTCGTGCTGCCGGTCGAGCTGGTACGGGAGTTGCTGGAACCCTTCGGCGACCGGCTCGCCGTCGCGGCGGTGAACGCGCCCGCCGCGACCGTCGTCTCCGGCGAGCCCGACGCGCTCGTCGAATTCGAACGGGTGCTGCGCCGGCGCAAGGCGATGCGCTGGCGCGTGCCGGTGACCGACTTCGTGGCGCACTCCCGGCTGTGCGAGCCGCTGGCGCAGACGCTTCCGGAGCTGCTGGCCGGCATCGAGCCGCGCCCGGGCGACATCCCGTTCTTCTCGACGGTCCACGGGCGTGTGATGGACGGCGAGGAGCTGGGGCCGCCGTACTGGTACGCCAACGTGCGGCGCACCGTCCGCTTCGGCGAGGCCGTCGAAGCCCTCGCTGCATCCGGACACCGGGCCTTTCTGGAGGTCTCCGCGCACCCGGTGCTGCTGCCCGCCGTCGAAGAGGTGCTGGCCGGGCGGACCGGCCTGACCGACCCGGTGGTGATCGACACGCTGCGCCGCGACGACGGCGGCGCCGACCGGCTGCTGCGCTCGCTCGGCACCGCGTTCGTCCATGGCCTGCCGGTCGACTGGGTCGCCGTGCTGCCCGCGTCCGCCGCCCTGCAGGCTGCCGCACGGCGTGTCGAACTGCCGACGTACGCCTTCCAGCACCGCCGCTTCTGGCCGGCCACCCGGCCCGCCCCGGCGACCCCCGCCGCGCAGGACCCGGCCGCCGACCCCACCGACGACTGGCGGTTCGTGATCGAGTGGGCCCACGCCCCCGAGCCCGCCTCCGCCCTGCTCACCGGCACCTGGCTCGTGCTCACCCCCGCCGGACACTCCGCGTACCCCTGCACCGCGGCGCTCGCCGACCGTGGCGCCCGGATAGTCATCGTCGAGCTGGACACCGCCGAGGCCGACCGCACCGGCTACGCGGAGCGCATCGCCGCCGCGCTGGACGGCGCCGAACCCGCCGGAGCGGTCTCCCTGCTGGCCCTCGACACCGGCCCGCTCGCCGCCCACCCCGCCGTGGCCCGCGGCCTCGCCGCCACCCTGGCCCTGGTCCAGGCCCTCGGCGACGCCGCCGTCGCGGCCCCGCTGTGGGTCCTGACGGCGGGCGCCGTCTCCACCGACCCCGGCGCGGGCGCCGCCGACCCGCAGCAGGCCCCCGTCTGGGCCCTGGGACGGACCGTCGCCGCCGAACACCCCGACCGCTGGGGCGGGCTGGTCGATCTGCCCACCGACCCCGCCCGGTTCGACAACCGCGCCGCCGCCCGCCTGGCCGCCGTCCTCGCCGCCCGCGACGAGAACGAGGTCGCGCTGCGCGCCGACGGCCTGCGGTTGCGACGCCTCGCCCATGCCCCGAAGCCGCCCCGCGCCGCGGACCGGCAGCCCTTGGCAGCCCGGGGCACCGTCCTCGTCACCGGCGGCACCGGCCACATCGGCGGCCACGCCGCCCGCTGGCTCGCTGCCGAGCGCGGCGCCCGCCGCATCGTCCTCACCAGCCGCTCGGGCCCCGCCGCCGCGGACACCGCGGCACTCGCCGCCGAACTCGCCGCCGCCGGCGCAGCCGTGGACGTCCTCGCCTGCGACACCGCCGACCGCCCCGCGCTCGCTACCGTGCTCGAGCGCATCGCCGCCACCGGACCGGCCCTGTCCACCGTGCTGCACGCCGCCGGCGCCCTGGACGACGGCGTTCTGGACCGCCTGGACGCCGCCCGCCTGGCCCGCACCTTCGACGGCAAGGCCGGCGGCGCCGCCCACCTCGACGAGCTCACCGCCCACCTGGAGCTCGACGCCTTCGTCCTCTGCTCCTCCATCTCCGCCACCTTCGGCAACGGCGGACAGGGCAACTACGCCGCCGCCAACGCCTACCTGGACGCGCTCGCCGAACAGCGCCGCGCCCGCGGACTGCCCGCCACCTCGCTGGCGTGGGGCCCGTGGGCGGGCGGCGGCGTCGGCCAGGCCAGCGAAGGCGCCCGCCGACGGCTCGCCCGCAACAAGTGGGAGGTCCTGATGGAGCCCGAGGACGCGGTCCGCGCCCTCGCCGTCGCCGTCGAGGACCGCGACCCGCGGCTGGCCGTGCTGTCGCTCATGGCTGTCGACTTCGCCGCGATGGCCACTGCCCGCGGCTCTGAACAGCTGCGCCGGGCCCCGCTGATGCGGGACCTGCCCGAGATCCGGGCCGCCGACGGGGCGGACGCGGCGGCCCCGGCGCCGGAGACGGCCGACGCGGACCGCCCCCTGGCCGCCCGGCTGTCGGCGATGACGTCCGCCGACGCGCAGGACCGCCTGCTCTGCGACCTGATCCGGGACGAGGCCGCCACCGTGATGGGGTACGCCTCGGCAGCGGACATCGAGCCCGGCCGCGCCTTCAGCGAACTCGGCCTCGACTCCCTCACCTCGGTCGAACTGCGCAACCGGCTCAGCACGGCCGCCGGCCTGGCGCTGCCCGCCACCCTGCTGTACGACTTCCCGGACCCGCTCGTGCTCGCCACGCACCTGCGCACCCGGCTGGTCGGCGGCGGGCCGGACACCGCCGCTGCCCCGGCCGGACCGTCGCGCGCCACCGGCGCGGACCCGCTCGCCGACCCGGTCGCGATCGTCGCCATGGGATGCCGCCTGCCCGGCGGCATCCACACCCCCGAACAGCTGTGGCAGCTGCTTGATGCCGGCCGGGACGCCATCACCGGCCTGCCCACCGACCGGGGCTGGGACCTGGCCGCCCTCTACGACCCGGACTGCGACCGGCCGGGCACCTTCTACGCCCGCGAGGGCGGATTCCTGCACGAGGCCGCCGAGTTCGACGCCGGCTTCTTCGGCATCAGCCCGCGCGAGGCGCTGGCCATGGACCCGCAGCAGCGGCTGCTGCTGGAGGTCGTCTGGGAGACCCTGGAGCGCGGCGGCATCGACCCCACCGGCCTGCGCGGCAGCCGCACCGGCGTGTTCGTCGGCGGCTTCGGCTCCGGCTACGACCACCTCACCGCCGGCGCCGCCGGGCAGGCTGGCCACCACCTGGAGGGCCAAGCCATGATCGGCACCGCCACCAGCGTGCTGTCCGGCCGCGTCTCCTACCTCCTCGGCCTGGAGGGCCCCGCATTCACCGTCGACACGGCCTGCTCCTCGTCGCTGGTCGCCCTGCACTCCGCCGCCCAGGCGCTGCGCGTCGGCGAGTGCGACCTCGCCCTGGTCGGCGGCGTCACCGTGATGCCCACTCCGCGCGACCTCGTCGGCTTTTCCCAGCAGCGCGGCCTGGCGGCCGACGGCCGGTGCAAGGCGTTCGGCACCGGGGCCGACGGCATGGGCATGGCCGAAGGGGTCGGCGTCCTCGCGGTCGAGCGGCTCTCCGACGCCCGCCGCAACGGCCACCGGGTCCTGGCACTGGTCCGTGGCAGCGCCGTCAACCAGGACGGCGCGTCCAACGGGCTCACCGCCCCCAGCGGCCCCTCCCAGCAGCGGGTCATCCGCGCCGCGCTGGCCGGCGCCGGGCTGGCACCGGCCGACGTGGACGCCGTCGAGGCGCACGGCACCGGCACCGAGCTGGGCGACCCGATCGAGGCCCAGGCCCTGCTCGCGACCTACGGGCAGGACCGGCCGGCGGACCGGCCGCTGTGGCTGGGCTCGGTCAAGTCCAACATCGGGCACACCCAGGCCGCCGCCGGCGTCGCCGGGATCATGAAGATCGTCCTGGCCCTGCGGCACGGGCAGCTGCCGCGCACGCTGCACGCCGACACGCCGTCCTCGCACGTCGACTGGTCCGCCGGCCACGTCGCCCTGCTGCACCGGCCCGTCGACTGGGCGCCGGACGGCGACCGGCCCCGACGGGCGGGCGTCTCCGGCTTCGGCGTCAGCGGCACCAACGCCCACGTCATCGTCGAGGAACCGCCTGCCCGCCCGGAACCCGCGACGACGGACGCCGGTCCAGGCCCGGTGCTGTCCAGCGGGCCGGTCGCCTGGCCGGTCGGCGCCCGGGACCCCCGCGCCCTGGCGGCCCAGGCGGGCCGGCTGCGCGAGTTCGCGCTGACCCGCCCGGACCTGCCCGTCGGCGACGTGGCCTGGTCACTGGCCACGACGCGCCCGCCGTTCGAACACCGTGCCGTGGTCCTGGGGGCGGACCACGCCGAGCTGCTGCCGGGACTCGCGGCGGTGGCCATCGGACAGTCCGCGGCCGACGTGGTCACCGGCTCCGTGGCGCCCGGCGGGACCGGCCGCACCGTGTTCGTCTTCCCCGGCCACGGCAGCCAGTGGGTCGGCATGGGCCGGGAACTGGCCGAGGTCTCACCGGTCTTCCGCGAACGGCTCGCCCAGTGCGCGGCGGCCCTGGCACCGTACGTCGACTGGGACCTTGCGGACGTCCTGGCCGGCCGGCACGACTTCCTTGCGGCCGACGTGCTCCAGCCAGCCGTGTGGGCGGTGTCGGTGTCGCTGGCGGCCGTGTGGCAGGCGGCCGGGGTGTCCCCGGACGCGGTCGTCGGCCACTCGCTGGGCGAGATCGCCGCGGCGACCGTCGCCGGGGCCCTGTCCCTGGCCGACGGCGCGAAGGTCGCCGCCCTGCGCAGCAGGGCGCTGCGGACACTGGACGGACGCGGCGGCATGCTGTCGGTCGCGGAGTCGGCCGACGTGGTGCGGGAACGGCTCACCGGATTCGAGGGACGGCTGTCGCTCGCGACGGTCAACGGCCCCCGGTCCTGCGTGGTCTCCGGCGCCCCCGACGCGCTCGACGAGTTCGCGGCCGCCTGTCCGGCGACCTGCCGGACCACACGGGTCCCGATCGCCTACGCGTCGCACAGCGCCCAGGTGGAGGAGCTGCGGGAGGAGATCCTCACCGCGCTGGCGGACATCGAGCCGCGCGCCGCCCTGGTCCCGCTGGTCTCCGCGTTCACCGGGCAGTGGCAGGCCGGCCAGGAACTGGACGCCCACTACTGGTACGCGAGCCTGCGCGGCACCGTCGAGTTCGAACAGGCCGTCCGGACCCTCGGCGAAAGCGGGCACCGCGTGTTCATCGAGGTGTCCGGACACCCGGCGCTGATCGGCGCCGTCGACGACACCCTCGGCGACACGGCGGCCGTCACCGGCACGCTGCGGCGCCAGGACGGCGGGGCCCGACGCCTGCTCACCTCGCTCGCCACCGCGTACACGGCCGGGGCGCCCGTCGACTGGGCGGCGGTGCACGGCCCCGGCACGTCCGTCGAACTGCCCACCTACGCCTTCCAGCGCAGCCGCTACTGGCCCGAACCCGCCCGCCCGGCCGCCCCCGCGGCCGACGACGCGCTGACCGGCCTGCGCTACCGGATCACCTGGACCCGCGTCGCCGACCGCCCCGAACCCCCGGCGCTGTCCGGGACCTGGCTGCTGGTCGGCGCGGCCGCCGACCCCGGCACCGCCCACCGGGTCGCCCGGGCGCTGACCGACCACGGCGCCACCGAGGTCGTCACCCTGCCGGACATCGACCGCGACGCCCTCGCCGCGCACCCGTCCATCGCCGGTGTGGTGTCCCTGCTGGCCCTGGACGAGACCCCGGACCACGACCACCCGACCATGACCCGGGGCGTCGCCGCCACGCTCGACCTCATCCAGCTCTTCGGCGCCGGCACGCCCGGTGCCCGGCTGTGGGTGCTCACCTCCGGCGCGGTCGCCACCGGACCCGGCGAGGCCGGCAGCCCGGCCCAGGCCCAGGTCTGGGGACTGGGCCGGGTCGCCGGACTCGAACACCCCGAGCACTGGGGCGGACTGATCGACCTGCCGCCCGCGGACGGCTGGGACATCCGGACCGGCACCCGGCTGGCCGCCCTGCTGTCCGGCGCCGTCGGCGAGGACCAGTCGGCCCTGCGCCCGCAGGGCGTCCTGGCCCGCCGCCTCGTGCGCGCCGCCGCGGCAACCGGCACCCCCCGCCCCGGACGCGGCACCGTGCTGGTCACCGGAGGCACCGGCGCGATCGGCGCCGAGGTCGGTCGCTGGCTCGCCGGGCGCGGGGCCGAACGCGTCGTGCTCGCCGCGGGCGAACCGCTGACCACCGACGTCGCACAGCTCGCCGCCGACGTGGCCGCCTCCGGCGCCGAACTGTCCATCGCCGCCTGCGATACCACCCAGCGCGCCGAACTCGACGGCCTGCTCCGGCAGATCACCGCCGACGGCGGCCCCGCACTGCGTGGTGTCGTGCACGCCGTCGGCGCCGGACAGGCCACCCCCGTCGCGGACACCACCGTGGCGGAGCTCGCAGTCGTCGCGGGCGCCCGGTCGGCCGGGGCCCGCTGGCTGGACGAGCTGACCGCGGACCTGGAGCTGGACGACTTCGTCCTGTTCTCCTCGGTCGCCGCGACCTGGGGCAGCACCCTGGTGCCCGGCTACGCCACGGGGAGCGCCTTCGTCGACGCCCTCGCGGAGCAGCGTCGCGCCCGCGGGCAGGTCGCCACCTCCGTCGCCTGGGGCCCCTGGGCCGGCGGCGCCCCCGCGCAATCCTCCGTCCGGCACGGCCTGGGCGTCCTGGACCCGAGGACCGCGGTGCGGGCGCTGGGCCAGGCGATGGACGGCCGCGATGCGCTCGTGACGATCGCCGACGTGGACTGGCGGACCTTCGCGCCCGCGTTCACGCTGCACCGCCCGAGCCCGCTGCTCGCCGACCTGCCGGAAGCGGCCGCCCCGGCGGCGGACCGGGCCGCCGCCGACGACGGCGCCGTCCCCGAGTTCGCCCGCACCGTCCTCACCCTGCCCGCCGCCCGCCGGCTGGCCGTGGCGACGGACCTGGTGCGCACGGAGGCCGCGCGGGTGCTGTCCCACGAGAGCACCGCCGACATCGACGCCGAACGCGCCTTTCGGGACCTGGGCTTCGACTCCCTGACGGCCATCGAACTGCGCAACCGGCTCACCGCCGCCACCGGGGTGACCCTGCCCTCCACCGTCGTCTTCGAGCACCCGACGTCGTCCGCCCTCGCCGCACACCTGCTGCGGGCCCTCGGCGTCGGCCAGGATTCCGTTCTCACGGAGCTCGACCGGCTGGACGCCTCGTTGTCGGGCCTCCTGGAACGGCTCGGCGAGGACCCCGACGGGACAGACGAGGACGACGACGCGATCGCGGCGCAGCTCGCCGCACTGACCGCGAAGTGGCAACGACTCCAGCGACATGCCGCCGGCATCGGTACCGGCACCGGCCAGGGCGTCTCCGAGCGCCTCGCCGCCGCGGACGACGACGAGGTCTTCGACCTCCTGGGCAAGGAGTTCGGCATCAAATGACCGCACCACCGACCTTGCCGCGGGCCGCCCGAGCGCTGCCCGGATCGAGCACCCACAGTCCGAGCACCCCGAGGTGGAACGCGTGAGCGAGGACAAGCTCCGGTATTTCCTGAAGCGCGTCACGGCCGAGTTGCACGAGAGCCGCGAGCGTGTCAGCGAGTTGGAGACCGTGACCGGCGAACCCATCGCCGTCGTCGGCATGGGCTGCCGCTACCCGGGTGGCGTGCGCACGCCGGACGAGTTGTGGAACCTGGTGGCCACCGGGACCGACGCGGTCGGTGACTTCCCCACCGACCGGGGCTGGGACCCGGGCGACGCGGCGGCCCACGGCTACGAGAGCCGCGGCGGCTTCCTGCCGGACGCGACCGAGTTCGACGCCGCGTTCTTCGAGATCAGCCCGCGCGAGGCGCTCGCGATGGACCCGCAGCAGCGCATCGTGATGGAGGTCGCCTGGGAGACGCTGGAGCGCGCCGGGTTCGACCCGCGGACACTGCGCGGCTCGCACACCGGCGTGTTCGTCGGGGCGAGTGCGTCGGGCTACGACTGGTACGCACGCGAGCACGGTCACAGCGAGGGGCACCTGGTGACCGGCAGCGCGATCAGCGTGCTCTCCGGCCGGGTGTCGTACACGCTGGGTCTCACCGGACCCGCGGTGACCGTCGACACGGCATGTTCGTCGTCGCTGGCCGCCGTCCACCTGGCGGCCCGGGCACTGCGGTCGGGCGAGTGCTCGCTGGCTCTCGCCGGCGGCGTGATGGTGATGTCCACCCCGGTGATGTTCGCCGACTTCGCCCGGCAGCAGGGCCTCGCCTCCGACGGACGCTGCAAGGCCTTCGCCGAGGGCGCCGACGGCACGGGCTGGGGCGAGGGCGCCGGGCTCCTGCTGCTGGAACGACTGTCCGACGCGCGGCGCAACGGGCACCGTGTACTCGCGGTGATCCGCGGCAGCGCGATGAACCAGGACGGCGCGTCGAACGGCCTCACGGCGCCGAGCGCGCCCGCGCAGCGGCGGGTCATCCGTGCCGCCCTGGCCGACGCCCGCCTGACGGCGTCCGACGTGGACGTGGTGGAGGCGCACGGCACCGGCACCACGCTGGGCGACCCGATCGAGGCTGGTGCGCTGCTGGCCACGTACGGGCAGGGGCGTGCCGAGGACCGGCCGCTGTGGCTCGGCTCGCTGAAGTCCAACATCGGCCACGCGCAGCAGGCCGCCGGTGTCGCGGGCGTGATGAAGATGGTGATGGCGCTGCGGCACGGCACGCTGCCGAGGACGCTGCACGCCGAGGAGCCGTCCTCGCACGTCGATTGGGCGTCGGGGAACGTGCGGCTGCTCCAGGAGCCGGTCGAGTGGCCGACGGGTGACCGGGTGCGGCGGGCCGGGGTCTCGGCGTTCGGCGCCAGCGGGACGAACGTGCACCTGATCCTGGAGGAGGCACCGGCCGCGACGGAGGCGGCGGACGACGAACGCGCGGCGCCCGTCCTGTCGACGGCGGCATCGGCGTGGGCGGTGTCGGGTCGTAGTGCGGCGGCGCTTGCCAATCAGGCGGGCCGGTTGCGTGAACATGTGGTGGCGCGGCCGGGGTTGCCGGTGGGCGATGTGGCGTGGTCGCTGGCGAGGACCCGGTCGGCGTTCGAGCAGCGTGCGGTGGTGCTCGGCAGCGGCCGGGGTGAGCTTGCGGCGGGTCTGGCGGCGGTGGCCACGGGGCAGCCGGCGCCTGGTGTGGTGACCGGCGGACTTGCTCCTGGTGGTGTGGGGCGGGCGGTGTTTGTCTTCCCGGGTCAGGGGAGTCAGTGGGTTGGTATGGGGCGTGAGCTGGCGGAGGTTTCGCCGGTGTTCGCGGCCAGGTTGGCGGAGTGTGCCGAGGCTCTTTCTCCTTTCGTGGAGTGGGAGTTGGGCGATGTTCTGGCTGGTCGTTATGGTTTTGAGGCTGCGGATGTGGTGCAGCCGGCGTTGTGGGCGGTGATGGTGTCGCTGGCCGCGGTCTGGGAGGCGGCCGGTGTCACCCCGGACGCGGTGGTGGGCCATTCGCAGGGTGAGATCGCCGCCGCCGCTGTCGCGGGGATCCTGTCCCTCGAGGACGCGGCGAAGGTCGTCGCCCTGCGGAGCAGGACTCTGACGGTGTTGGCGGGGCGCGGCGGGATGCTGTCGGTCGCCGAGCCGGTGGAGGGTGTCCGCGCGCGGATCGCGCCGTTCGGCACCCGCCTATCGGTTGCGGCGGTGAACGGCCCGTCGGCGACGGTCGTGTCCGGTGATGCGGATGCGCTGCGCGAACTCGCGGAGTCGTGCCCGGAATTCGTCCGTACGCGGGTGATCCCGGTGGACTACGCCTCGCACAGTGCGCACGTGGACGAACTGCGCGAGGAGATCCTGGAGACGCTGCACGGGATCCAGCCCCATGAGGCGCGGATCCCGATGGTTTCGGCCCTGAGCGGCGAGTGGTTGTCGGGTCCGGAGCTGGATCCGTCCTACTGGTACGCGTCGCTCCGCGAGACGGTCGAGTTCGACCGCGCCGTGCGGATCCTCGATGAGGCCGGGCACGGAGTGTTCCTGGAGGTCTCCCCGCACCCGGTGCTGACCCCGGCGATCGCCGACAGCCTGGAGGAGCGCTCCCCGGTCGTGGTCGGCACGCTGCGCCGCGACGAGGGCGGCGCCGACCGCCTGCTGGCCTCGCTCGCCGAGGCGTACACGGGCGGCGCGGCCGTCGACTGGGCGGCGGTGCTCGGCGATGGCGAGGCCGTCGAGCTGCCGACCTACGCCTTCCAGCGCCAGCGGTACTGGCCGGCGGCCCCGGCCCAGTCGGCGAGTGCGGCGGGCGTCGACGACTGGCGCTACCGGATCCGGTGGCAGCAGTCGGGCGCGGCCGTGCCCGGTGTCCCGGCCCTGCGCGGCACCTGGCTCCTGGTCGGCGAGGGCGCCGTTGCCGACGCGTGCGCCCAGACGCTGACCGACCATGGCGCACAGGTCGTCCGCACCGGAGTCGAGACGCTCGGCGAGGCGGCCACCGGCGCCGTGTCGGGTGTGGTGTCCCTGCTGGCGCTGGAGGAGGGACACGACCCGGCGTATCCGTGGGTCCCGCGCGGCACGGCCGCAACGGTCGATCTCGTCCAGGCGCTGCGCCGGGCCGGCATCGACGCCCCGCTGTGGCTGCTGACCCGGGGCGCGGTGCAGACCGGACCGGACGAGGTGACGACCGATCCGGTGCAGACCCAGCTGTGGGGCATGGGCCGCGTCATCGGCATGGAACTCCCGGATCGCTGGGGTGGGTTGGTCGACCTCCCGCCGGTGTTCGACGCGCAGACCGGGGCCCGGCTCGTCGCGGTCCTCGCGGACGGTACGGAGGACCAGGTCGCCCTGCGCGCGTCCGGCACTTTCGCGCGCCGCCTGGTCCGGGCCGAGCCGCGATCGGCCGGCAGCGGTCCCTGGCGGGCCCGTGGCACCGTGCTGCTGACCGGCGGCACCGGCTCGATCGGCGCCTGCGTCGCGCGCTGGCTCTCCGAGCGCGACACGCAGCGCGTCGTGCTGACGAGCCGTTCCGGCTCGTACGCGGAGGGCGCGGTGCAACTCGCGGCCGCGATGGCGGCCGCCGGGACGGCCGTCGACATCGTCAGCTGCGACACCGGGGTCCGCCGTGACGTCACCGACCTCGTCGCCTGGATCGAGGCCTCCGGACCGGGCCTGTCGACGGTGCTGCACTCGGCCAACACCGGCTACCTGGCCCGGGTCGAGGACACCACCCGGGAGGGCCTGGCCGCGGCCCTCGGCGCGAAGGCGGCCGGCGCCACCCACCTCGACGAGGCGACAGCCGGGCTGGACGTGGACGAGTTCGTGCTGTTCTCGTCGATCTCCGCGACGTGGGGCAGCAACGACCACGGCCCGTACGCGGCGGGGAACGCGTTCCTGGACGGCCTGGCCGAGGACCGTCGGGCCCGGGGTCTGCCGGGAACGTCGATCGCCTGGGGCGTCTGGGACTCCCGGGACTGGGACGCGGTCGACGACCTGATGGACCACAGCCCCGGCCGGGTGACGCCCCGGCGGCTGCGCCGGCAGGGGATGAACTTCCTGGAGACCGAGCGGGCGTTGACAGCACTGGACCAAGTGCTCGCGGACGACGAGACGTTCATCGCTCTCGCCGATGTGACATGGGAGAAGTTCGCGCCGGTGTTCCGCGCGGCGCGCCCGCGCCCGCTGCTGGACGCCATCCCCGAGGCACAGGAGCAGGAGGACCGGGGCACGGCGGCCGCCCGGGTGACGCAGCCGGGCGAACCCACGAGCGAACTGTCCCGCAGTCTCGCCGGCCTGACCGCGGCCGAGCGCCGACGCGCGGTGGTGGAACTGGTCCGCGCGCACACGGCCGCCGCCCTCGGCCATGGCTCCGCGGCCGACGTCCCGACCACGCGCGCCTTCCGGGAGCTGGGCTTCGACTCGCTGACCGCCGTCGAACTGCGCAACCGGCTGAACGCCGCCGCGGGCGTCCGGCTGCCGGCCACGGTCGTGTTCGACCAGCCCAACCCGGCCGCCCTGGCCGAGGAGATCCTGTCCCGGCTGTTCGGCGCCGGGACGGCCGCGACCGGACCGGCGCCCGCCGTGGTCGCCGCCCCGGCCGAACCGATCGCGATCGTCGGCATGGCCTGCCGCTACCCCGGCGGCATCCGGACCCCCGAGGAGCTCTGGACGCTCCTCGCCGAGCACGGGGACGCGATCGGCGGCTTCCCGGTGGACCGCGGCTGGAACACCGATGGTCTGTTCGACCCGGACCCCGACGCCGAGGGCAAGACCTATGTCGCGGAGGGCGGCTTCCTGACCGGGGCCGCCGAGTTCGACGCGGGGTTCTTCGGGATCAGTCCGCGCGAGGCGTTGGCCATGGACCCGCAGCAGCGGCTGTTGCTGGAGACGTCGTGGGAGGCCGTCGAGCGGGCGGGGATCGATCCGCAGGCGTTGCACGGCTCCGCGACGGGCGTCTTCGTCGGCGCGGCCCGCTCCGCCTACCTCGGTGTGGTCGAGGAGACGGCGGGGTCCGAAGGACACCGCATGACCGGCACGGCGATGAGTGTGCTGTCGGGTCGGATCGCCTACTCCCTGGGCCTGGTGGGCCCGGCGGTGACGGTGGACACGGCGTGCTCGTCGTCGCTGGTCGCGCTGCACCAGGCGGTCCAGTCGCTGCGCGGTGAATGCGACGTCGCCCTGGCCGGTGGTGTGACGGTGATGGCCGACCCGGGCGAGTTCGTCGGCTTCTCGCGGCTGCGGGCCCTGTCGGCCGACGGCCGCTGCAAGGCATTCGGCGAGGGCGCGGACGGCATGGGCATGGGCGAAGGCGTCGGCATCGTCGTGCTCGAACGCCTCTCCGACGCGCGCCGCAACGGCCACCGGGTGCTCGGTGTGGTGCGCGGCAGCGCGATCAACCAGGACGGCGCCTCCAACGGCCTCACGGCGCCCAACGGCCCATCGCAGCAGCGGGTGATCCGCGCGGCGCTGGCCAACGCGCGGCTGTCGGCGGCGGATGTGGATGTGGTGGAGGCGCACGGCACCGGTACGGAGTTGGGCGACCCGATTGAGGCTGGTGCGCTGCTGGCGACGTACGGTCAGGAGCGGTTCGAGGATCGGCCGTTGTGGCTGGGTTCGGTGAAGTCGAACATCGGGCATGCGCAGCAGGCTGCTGGTGTGGCGGGTGTGATCAAGATGGTGATGGCGTTGCGGCACGGCACGCTGCCGAAGACGCTGCACGCCGAGGAGCCGTCGTCGCACGTTGATTGGGCGTCGGGGAATGTGCGGCTGTTGCAGGAGGCGGTGGAGTGGCCTGCGGGTGATCGGCCGCGTCGGGCGGGTGTGTCGGCCTTCGGGATCAGCGGCACCAACGCGCACGTGATCCTGGAAGAGGCGCCGGCCGAGCCGGAGCCCGTCCTCGACGACGCCACCGAGAACGTCGCGCCGGTCCTGTCGCGCCGCCTCCCGGCATGGGTGCTTTCCGGCCGTGACGTGCAGACGCTTGCCGGTCAGGCCGGCCGGTTGCGGGAGCACGTGGTGGCGCGGCCGGAGTTGCCGGTCGGCGATGTCGCGTGGTCGCTGGTGACGACGCGGTCGGCGTTCGAGCAGCGTGCGGTGGTGCTGGGCACCGACCGGATCGAGCTCGCGGCGGGCCTGGCGGCCGTTGCCACGGGCCGGCCGCTCCCCGGCGTGATCACCGGCGAGGTCGCCCCGGACGGTGTGGGGCGGGCGGTGTTCGTCTTCCCGGGGCAGGGCAGTCAGTGGGTCGGCATGGGCCGGGAGTTGGCCGAGGCGTCGCCGGTGTTCGCGGCGAGGTTGGCGGAGTGTGCGGCGGCTCTTGCTCCTTTCGTGGAGTGGGAGTTGGACGACGTTCTGGCGGGTCGTCATGGTTTCGAGGCTGCGGATGTGGTGCAGCCCGCGCTGTGGGCGGTGATGGTGTCGCTGGCCGCGCTGTGGGAGGCGGCCGGCGTTGCTCCGGATGCGGTGGTCGGCCACTCGCAGGGCGAGATCGCGGCGGCTGCCGTAGCCGGGATCCTGTCCCTCCAGGACGCCGCGAAGGTTGTTGCTCTGCGGAGCAGGATCCTGAAGACGCTGGCGGGTCGGGGCGGCATGCTGTCGATCGCCGAGCCGGTCGACAGCGTCCGCGCGCGGATCGCTCCCTACGGCGGGCGGTTGTCGGTTGCGGCGGTGAACGGCCCGTCAGCGACGGTCGTTTCCGGTGACGTGGACGCGCTCCGCGAACTCGCCGGGGCGTGCCCCGAATCGGTGCGCGCCCGGATGATTCCGGTGGATTACGCGTCGCACAGTGCGCATGTGGACGAGCTGCGCGAGGAGATTCTGTCCGTCCTGCAGGGCGTCACGCCGGTCGGGGCCCGCATCCCGATGGTCTCGGCCATGACGGGGGAGTGGTTGTCGGGCCCGGAGATGAATGCGTCCTACTGGTACGCGTCGCTCCGCGAGACGGTCGAGTTCGACCGCGCCGTGCGGATCCTCGATGAGGCCGGGCACGGAGTGTTCCTGGAGGTCTCCCCGCACCCGGTGCTGACCCCGGCGATCGCCGACAGCCTGGAGGAGCGCTCCCCGGTCGTGGTGGGCACGCTGCGGCGCGAGGAGGGCGGCGCGGACCGTCTGCTGACCTCGTTCGCCGAGGCCTACGTGCGGGGCCTGCCCGTCGACTGGCTGGCGGTGCTCGGCCGCGGAACGACCGTGGAGCTGCCCACCTACGCCTTCCGGCGGGACCGGTTCTGGCCGGCGCCCACCGAGCCGTTGACCGGACCGGTCACCGCGAGCACCCCGGCCGAAGCGGGCTTCTGGAGCGCCGTCGAGCGTGGTGACGCCGCCGCGCTCGCCGAACTGCTCGGCGTCGACCAGGCCGACCCGGCCCTGGGCGCGCTGACCGGCTGGCGCCACCGCGAACGCGCCGAGTCGGCCGTCGCCAGCTGGCGCTACCGCATCGCCTGGACGGCCCTGCCCGACCAAGGCACCGCGCTGACCGGCACCTGGCTGCTCGTCGGCGCCGCACCGGACGTGGTCGACGCCCTGACGGCCGCCGGCGCCCGGGTCCTCACGGTGGACGTGACGAGCATCGACACCGCCGACCGCGAGGCACTGGCCGCCGTGCTGCCCACCGGCATCGACGACCTCTCCGGCGTCGTCTCCGCGCTCGCCCTCGACGACGACGCCGACGCGCCGCTCGACGCCCACCCCGGCGTACCGCGCGCCCTGGCCGCCACCCTGGCCCTGGCCCAGGCCGTGGCCGGCCGGCGCGACGAAAAGGACACGCCCGCCGCACCTCTGTGGGTCCTGACCCGCGGCGCGGCCGCCGCCACCGACGGCGAACCGGCCGGCCCGCCCGTCCACGCCCAGATCTGGGCGCTCGGCCGCACGGTCGCTCTCGCCCACCCCGACCTGTGGGGCGGCCTGATCGACCTGCCGCAGCGGCCCGACGACAATGGCCCCGCCCTGCGACGCCTCACAACCGTCCTCGCCGGCGGCGACGGCGAGGACCAGGTGGCGCTGCGCCCGTCCGGTGCCTACGGGCGACGGCTGGTCCGCGCCGGGCAGCCGCAGGCCCCGGCGACCGGCGCCGCATGGTCCCCGCGCGGCACGGTGCTGGTCACCGGCGGCACCGGCGCCATCGGCGAGCACGTCGCACGCTGGCTGGCCGACCGCGGCACGCGCCGCATCGTGCTGACCGGCCGTCGCGGCCCGGCCGCCGAGGGCGTCCCCGCCCGCGCCGCCGACCTGGCTGCCCGGGGCAGCGCCGTCGACGTCGTCGCCTGCGACGTCGCCGAGCGGGCCGAGGTCGCTGCACTGCTGGCCCGGATCGACGCCGCCGGCGGCCCGGCCCTGTCCACGGTGCTGCACACCGCCGGCGTCGGTCAGGGAGGCTCCGTCGGCGAGACCACCGTGGCTGGCCTGGCCGAGGTGTGCGCCCCCAAGGCCGGTGGCGCCTGCTGGCTGGATGAGCTGACCGCCGACCGCGAACTCGACGACTTCGTGCTGTTCTCCTCCGGCGCGGCCGTCTGGGGCGGGAGCGACCAGACCGGCTACGCCGCCGCCAACGGCTACCTCGACGGCCTCGCCTCCGCGCGCCGCGCCGCCGGACGCCCGGCCACGACGCTCTCCTGGGGCCTGTGGGGCGGCGGCGGCATGGGCGGCGGCAGCGTGAGCACCCGGCTCAACCGCTACGGGGTCCGGGCCATGGCCCCGGAACTCGCTGTCCTGGCCCTCGGCCAGGCGCTGGACGCGGGCGAGGACGCGGTCACCGTCGCGGACATCGACTGGCCGGTGTTCGGCCCGACGTTCACCCTGCACCGTCCCAGCCGACTCCTCGCCGACCTGCCGGACGCCGGGACCCGTCCGGCACCGGCGGACTCCGGCCCCGGGACCGGAGCGGAGGGCGGCACCGGCCTGACCGAACAGCTCGCCGGCCTGTCCCACGCGGAGCAGCTGCGCCGGCTCGTGGAGATCGTGTGCGACCAGGCAGCCGCCGTGCTCGGCCACACAGCCGGAGCACTGCCGAAGGGCCGGCCGTTCGGCCACCTCGGCTTCGACTCGGTCATGGCCATCGACCTGCGCAACCGGATCACCGGTGCCACCGGGCGGCGGCTGCCCGCCACCCTCGTCTTCGACCATCCGACCCCGGCCGAACTCGCCGAATACCTGCACGGCGAACTCGGCCTGCGACCCACGGCCACCGACGACACCCGGGCCGGCAACGGCGCCGACCCGGTGCTCGACGGGCTCGATCGGCTGGAGGCCGCGCTCGCGGCGGTGCCGGGCGGCAGCGGCGCCCGGCGCGACGTGACCCTGCGGCTGAGGAACGTGCTCTCCCGCTGGCTGGGCGACGCCGAGCAACCACGGCAGAACGAGCAGCAGACGCTGGCCGGACGACTGGACGACGCCGACGCCGGCGAGGTCCTGGACTTCATCAACAAGGAATTGGGGCTTTCGTAATGACCGGTGGTCCGCAGACGTCGGGCGGCGACAAGCAGCTGCTTGACACTCTGAAGAAGCTCGCTGCCGATCTGTATCGGACCCGCGAGCGCGTCAAGGAGCTGGAAGCCGGCGAGCGCGAGCCGATCGCCGTCGTCGGCCTCGGCTGCCGCTACGCCGGAGGGATCACCGGCCCCGACCGGTTCTGGGACCTGCTCGCCGCCGGGACGGACGCCATGGGCGGCTTCCCGACCGACCGCGGCTGGGTGGAGTGGGAGCGCGCCTACGGCAACCCCGACGCGCGCGCCGGTGAGGGGTACGCTCGGGTAGGCGGATTCCTCTACGACGCGGCCGAGTTCGACGCCGGGTTCTTCGGGATCAGCCCGCGCGAGGCGCTGGCGATGGACCCGCAGCAGCGGATTCTGCTGGAGGTCGCCTGGGAAGCGGTCGAGCGGGCCGGCATCGACCCGACGTCGCTGAAGGGTTCCGACACGGGTGTGTTCGTCGGTGCGAGCGGCACCGCCTACGGCTCGGGCGTGGCTGGCAACGGCAGCGGCGCCGAGGGCTACAAGATGACGGGCGGCCTGACCGCCGTCGTCTCCGGGCGCATCTCCTACACGCTGGGCCTGACCGGTCCGGCCGTGACGATCGACACCGCCTGCTCGTCCTCGCTCGTGGCGCTGCACCTGGCGGTGCGCTCGCTGCGGTCGGGCGAGTGCTCCCTCGCCCTGGCGGGCGGCGTCGAGGTGCTGGTCATGCCCGACGCGTACCTCGAGTTCTCCCAGCAGGGTGGCATGGCCGCGGACGGCCGGTGCAAGTCCTTCGCCGCCGAGGCCGACGGCATCGGCTGGGGCGAGGGCGCCGGCATCATCGCGCTGGAGCGGCTCTCGGACGCCCGCCGCAACGGCCATCAGGTGCTGGGCGTGATCCGGGGCAGCGCGGTCAACCAGGACGGCGCCTCCAACGGCATCACCGCCCCGAACGGGCCCTCGCAGTACCGCGTCATCCACTCGGCGCTGGCCGACGCGGGCCTGACCGCGGCGGACGTGGACGCGGTGGAGGCGCACGGGACGGGGACGACGCTGGGCGACCCGATCGAGGCGCAGGCGCTGCTGGCGACGTACGGGCAGGCCGAGGACCGTGCGGCCGACCGGCCGTTGTGGCTGGGGTCGGTGAAGTCCAACATCGGGCACTCCGGCTGCGCGAGCGGTGTGGCCGGTGTGATCAAGATGGTGCTGGCACTGCGGCACGGTGTGCTGCCGAAGACGCTGTTCGCCGAGAACCCGTCGCCGCATGTGGACTGGGAGTCGGGGAACGTGCGGCTGCTGCGGGAAGCGGTGGAGTGGCCGGCGGGTGAGCGGCCGCGTCGGGCGGGTGTGTCGGCGTTCGGTGTGAGCGGCACTAACGCGCACCTGATCCTGGAGGAGGCGCCGGAGGGCTCGGGCCGTCCGGAGGTGGTGGCGGGTGACGCGCCGCGTGTCCTGGCCGGTGAGGGACTTCCCGCGTGGGTGGTGTCGGGTCAGAGTGCGGTGGCGCTTGCCGGTCAGGCGGGCCGGTTGCGTGAACATGTGGTGGCGCGGCCGGAGTTGCCGGTGGGTGATGTGGCGTGGTCGTTGGCGACGACGCGTGCGGCGTTGGAGCACCGGGCCGTCGTGCTCGGCACGGACCGGGACGCGCTTGCGTCGGGCCTGACGGCCGTCGCCACGGGACAGCCGGCGCCCGGCGTGATCACCGGCGAGGTCGCCCCGGATGGTGTGGGGCGGACGGTGTTTGTCTTCCCGGGTCAGGGGAGTCAGTGGGTCGGGATGGGGTGTGAGCTGGCGGAGGTTTCGCCGGTGTTCGC